>CANRIF010000006.1 GCA_947630645.1 uncultured Oscillospiraceae bacterium
AGGAACGCGATGTCCAGCGGCTCCTTGATGGCCGTGCGGAACCGGACGATGGACAGCGCGCCCACCATGCCCAGGGACAGCACCACGTTGCTGGTCACCGCCAGGATGACCAGGGTGGTGATCATGGTCAGGGCGATGAGGGTGACGCCGAAGCTGGAGGAATACATCACGCCCTGGTAGGTCTTTTTGTACACCAGGAAGATGAACATCCCCAGCCCGAAGGCCAGCGCCAGCGCCAGGGCCATGTCCAGAAGGCTGACGGAGGCGATGTTTTCCAGAAAACCGGATTTGAAGATATCGCTGAATGACATGATGACGACTCCTTTTCTATAACTTAGCCGTAGATACGGCTCTGGGCGTATTTGGAAAAGGCCCCCGCCCGCCCGCCGGTCAGCTGCACCGCCTGCCGGATGACATCCGGCAGGAAGGCGTCCCACTTCACCTCCAGGATGACGGGCGCGTCCCCGGCGGGGACGGTGAGGCACCCCGGGTCCAGAAAGCCCATGCAGTCCAGCCCCGTGCGGATGCCGTAGTCCAGCGTGACCCGCACATTGCCGGGGCCGTACACGAACGGCTCCCGGGTGTAGTCCACGATGATCCGCGGCCGGAGGCCCTGGGTACGCATCTTCGCGTACAGTTCCCGCACCAACTCATCGGGGCTGGCCAGCATCCAGTCTATCTCCCCCTCCAGGATGGCCCGGACCTGGGCCGGGGCGAGCGGGGCGCTCCGCTTGCAGCCCAGGGCGTCCAGCTTGCTCTTTTTCTCCAGGCGGATGAGCGACGTGTCGCCATTATAGTAGCGGATGCGGAATTTCTCCCGCCGGGCGGTGCCGTCGGTCTTCTCCCGCAGGGCCTTGTCCGTGGGCGTGTCGAAGTAGAGACTTCGCACGGTATACCGCCCGTCCCGGGTGTGTTCATCCGGCCGGGCCACCGCCCGCAGCCGCCGGCGCAGCGCGAACACGTCCCCGGCGTTGATCTCGTATTTCCACTCGTGGCGCCATCCCATAGGACATCCTCCTGTCCAAAACCTGTCCCCGAGGATATCACAACCGCCGCGGCCGTCTCTGAAAATGGTGTGAATTTGTTGTGAAGATTTTGTAAATCCCGCCGCAAAAATAGACCGAGGCCACCCGTCTGGCGGGTGGCCTCTCCGGTTTTTCCGATGTTCACTTCACGTTTCCGCTGCCCACGCCCAGGCCCGTGTCGTCCGTGGGGAGCCAGGCGATGGCCCGCTTGATGTAGGCGTCCCAGAAATCCCACTCGTGGCCGCCGGGGCCCTCCTCGTAGGTGACGGACACGCCCTGCTCTTTGAGCCACCCGGCCATGGCCCGGTCGGCCTCCAGCAGCCCGTCCTCGGTGCCGCAGGCCATATAGACCGCCGGCACCGGCTTTCCCGCCGCCAGCAGCCCCCGCGCCAGGGCCTTGGGGTCCTTGTCGCTGCCTAGCAGCCGCGTCAGGTCCCCGAAGCAGGCCTCGGCGTAGGCCCGGCTTCCCAGGAAGGAGCCGTCCTCCCCCGTCCGGGCGGCGATCTGCTCCAGGTGCAGCGCCCCGGACAGGCACACGATGTAGCCGAAGGTGTCGGCGTACTTCAGGCCGTTTCGCATGGCGCCGTACCCGCCCATGGACAGCCCGCCGATGAAGGTGTCCTCCCGCCGCCGGGACAGGGGGAACATCCGCCGGGTCAGCTCCACCAGCTCCTGGCCCACGAACTGCCCGTAGCAGTTGCAGCTCTCCGGCCGGTCCACATAGAAGGCGTTGTCCCCCGAGGGCATCACCACCGCCAGGTCCCGCTCCTCGGCATATCGCTGGATGCGGGTGCCGCAGACCCAGTCAGTGTAGTTGCCCAGCACCCCATGGAGCAGGTACAGCGTCTTAAAGGGCGCGTCCCCCCGCGGGGGCGTCCCCGGCGCCGGCAGCTTGTCCGCCGGCAGGATCACGTTCACAGGCACCGTTCGCATCAGCGCCTGGCTCATCACGTTCATCTGGATAAAGGCCATTATATGTTCCTCCTCTTACAGCCGGGCCGTCAGCGGCTCGGTCACCGCGCCGTACAGCGCCGGCGGCAGGTCCATCCGGCCCAGGGCCGCCAGGGCGTGGGCCAGGCCGGGGCTGGTCCGCACCGCGTCGTATATCTGCCGCTTCAGCTCGTTGGATATCTGGGCGAAGGTGAGCAGGTCGAAGACCTCCTCCACCGGGTCCGGGTCCACCATATCGGCGGAGAACGCCGCGGAAAAGCCATCCCGGCCCGGCACCAGTTCAAAGCACAGCGTCCGGCTCTCTTCATCATAGCGCCAGCCGTCCACCGACACGGCCTCCGGCTCCGCCACGCCCGTCACCAGCACCCGTACCCGCCGCTCCGCCGGGATGCAGGAGCCGTCCCCCTCCACCGTCGCCGTGAGGCGCGCCGTCTTGCCCCAGGTAAAGGTGAAATGGGTGACAGTTGGCTCCGCGCCATACACGCCGCTGTCCTCGTACATATCGAAGTGTCCGTCCGCGCCGGGCCATACCCGCAACTCGATCACTTCCGGGTTCTCCGCGCCGTTGCGCTCCCCGTCCCCGTCCAGCGGCACGATCCCGCCGGCGGGCACCAGCACCGGGATGCTCTCCAGCCTACGGTACAGCTTCAGCCGCCGGCCGCCCGTGTACCGCCGACCGGTGAAGAAGTCGTAGTATGTTCCCTCCGGCAGCCAGGCGTCGAAGCAGCCTATCTGCGTGTCCCGGTCCGCCGGGGCGGTGATGGGGCAGGCGATCATCCCGGTCCCGAACCAGTATTCGTTGGGAACGGTGTATGCTTCCGGACAGTCGTTGACGTAGTACATGGGCCGCATCAGCGGCAGCCCCTCCCGGTGGGTGAGATAGTTCATCGTATAGAGGTACGGGATCAGCTTCCGGCGCAGGCGCAAAAACGCCGTCATGGCCCGCTCCGCCTCCAGCCCGTACTTCCACGGCTCCTTCCCCATGAACGGGTTGTCCGTGCTGTGCAGGCGCATGATGGGCGAGAACACACCCATCTGCACCCACCGGGCCGCCAGTTCGTCGTCCCGCCTGCCCCCCTGGTGCCCGCCGATGTCGTGGCTCCACCAGGTATAGCCGATGTTGGCCGCGTTGGCGGTGAAATAGGGCTGGAAGGCCAGGGACGCCCAGGTGGAGAAGCTGTCGCCGGAAAACCCGATGGGGTAGCGGTGGCTGCCCGGCCCGGCGTACCGGGAGAAGGTCAGGGGCCAGCGCCCATCCCGGCCGCTGTCCAGATAGTGCAGGTGGTTGAGCATCCACAGCGGGTCGATGCCCGGCACCGCCGAGCGCGTCCCCTGCTGCCAGTCCACCCACCAGAAGTCCACGCCCTCCGCCTCCAGGGGATGATGCAGATACTTGAAATAGGCGTCCATGTAGTCCCGGTCCGCGGCCTCAAAGGGGATGCGTCCGCCCTGGGCCGGGTCCTGTCCCAGAGCCTGGGCCACATCGGGATAGGCCCGCTCATGGGCCCCCACTCCCTCGGAGGGGTGGACGTTGAGGGTGACCTTCAGCCCTCGCTCGTGGAGCTGGCGCAAAAACGCCACATGGTCTGGGAACAGCTCCTCGTTCCAGGTGTACCCCGTCCAGCCGCTGCCGCAGTGGGGCGGCAGCTTCGTCAGGTGCCAGTCCATGTCCACCACCGCCACGCTCAAGGGGATGCCGTGGGCGGCGAACTGATCCATCAGGCGCATATAGCTCTGCTGGGTGTACTTGTGGAACCGGCTCCACCAGTTGCCCAGCACGAACCGGGGCAGCAGCGGCACCTGGCCGGTGAGACGGTAGAAGTCCCGCAGGCAGTCCATGTACTTGTGGCCGTAGCCGAAGAAGTACAGGTCCTGCAAGCCCTCCGGCCGTGGTTCGGCCCACATATCCTCCCGGACAAGGGCCGTGCGGCTGTCGTCCAGCACCGTGTACCCGTCCAGGCTCATGAGCCCGCTCTCCAATGGGATGGCTCCGTCCGCTCCGTCCAGGGTCCGGGCCGTGCCGCCCAGGTCGTGGGTCCTGTCCCCATACCGCCAGCAGTAGGCAAAGCCGTGGGGCGAGTCCGATGTCTCCACCCGCAGGCCCTCCGGCGAGAAGGGTCCGCCGTCATAGTAAAGGCACAGCCGGCCGGTGTCCACCACGACCCCCTGTCCCCGCCGCTCCGTCCTAAACGGCGGCACGGGGGCGAAGTCCCGGCACAGCACGGTCTGGGTGGCGCTGTCGGTGAAGCGGCCAGCCGGGTCGTACTCCAGCCGCAGAAGCCGCTCCGTCAGCACCGTGACGCGCCACGTGTCCCCCTGCACCACGGCCTCCGGCCGCGCTAGGGGGCGAAGGTCCAATTTTCCGTTTCCCATCTTCTTCCTCTCTTCTCTCCCGCAGCGGGAGCGGTCCTCTCACATCAGCGCCGCCGGGTCGGTATAGGGGATGTCCAGCGCCTCGGCCACCGCCGCGAAGGTGAGTTTGCCCTTATAGGTGTTCAGCCCGCTCATGAGGCAGGGGTCCGCCTTGCAGGCCGCCTCCAGGCCCAGCTGGGTGATGCGGACGCCATGGGCCAGGGTGGAGTTGACAAGCGCCTCGGTGGAGGTGCGGGGGACGCTGCCGGGGATGTTGGCCACGCAGTAGTGCAAGATGCCGTCCACCTCGTACACCGGCTCGTCGTGGGTGGTGGGATGGCTTGTCTCGAAGCAGCCGCCCTGGTCGATGACGATGTCCACCAGCACGGCGCCCTTCTTCATCCGCTTCAGGTCCTGGCGCAGCACCAGCTTCTCACACTCCCGGCCGGGGGCCAGCATCACGCAGCCGATGACGAGATCAGCCTTTTCCAGCGCCTTGAGCAGGTTGGCCCGGCTGGAGTAGAGGGTGGTGATCTGGCTTTCAAACACCTCGTCCAGATAGGCCAGGCGCTGATGGTCGATGTCCAGCACGGTCACCCGCGCCCCCATGCCCACCGCCATGCGGCAGGCGTTGATGCCGGCGTTGCCGCCGCCGAGGATGACCACGTCCGCCTTGTCGCAGCCGGGGACCGCCCCCAGCATCACGCCCCGGCCGCCGTAGGTCTTCTCCAGGTACTTGGCCCCCTCCAGCACGGCCATGCGCCCGGCCACCTCGCTCATGCAATAGAGGCATGGCAGCCCCTTCCCGCCGGGGCCAAGGATAGTCTCGTAGGCCATGGCGGTGGTCCCGGAGGCCAGCAGCGCCTCGGTCAGGGCCTTGTCGGCGGCCAGGTGGAAGTAGGTGTAGATGATAAGGCCCTCCCGGAAGTACTTGTACTCGCACTCCAGCGGCTCCTTGACCTTCACGATCATCTCCGCCTTTTCCCACACCTCCGCGGCGCTCGCCACCAGCACAGCCCCGTTCTGGGCGTATTCCTCGTCGGCAAAGCCCGCGCCCAGGCCGGCGCCCCGCTCCACATAGACGGTGTTGCCCGCCCGCACATACTCGCCCACAGCCCCCGGCGTGAGTCCCACGCGGTACTCGTTGTTCTTTATCTCTTTCGGCAGACCAATTTTCATCACAATGACCTTCCTTTCGCAAAATCATCAAAGGGGACCGGTCATGCGGACCGGCCCCTCCTGTTTTTATTTGCCGCGGTGCATGGGTACCTGATCGGCCCCCATGGCCTTCAGGTTCTCCAGCACCCCCCGGCCGTCGGCCTTGGCGATCATGGCGTCCCGGGTCTTCTTGGCCTCGGCCACGGTCATGTTTTTGCTGGGGCCGCCCACGCAGCCTCCCTCGCACACCATGCCCTCCACGAAGTCCGCCGGCAGCTTGCCCGCCTGCAGGAGCAGCAGCGCCTTTTTGCACTCTGCCGCGCCGTTGCACTTCATCACCTCGGGCTGGATGTCCTCGCCCATCTCCTTGAAGCACTGGCACACCGCCGCGGCCACGCCGCCGCCGTTGCCGAACCGCTTGCCGAAGACGGAACTCTCCTGGCGGCTGTCCTCCTCCGGCTCCAGCTCGATGCCCTTGGCGTACATCAGCGAGCGTATCTCGCCGTAGGTAAGCACATAGTCCGCGTTGCCCTCGATGCCGTAGAGGTTGATCTCGCTCTTCTTGGCGATGCATGGCCCCACGAACACGGTGACCGTATAGGGGTCCAGCTTTTTCAGATACCGGCTCACCCCGCACATTGGCGAGACGGTGGTGGACATATTCTCCTTGAAGAGTTTGGGGAAGTGCAGGTAGATCATGTTCACGAACGCCGGGCAGCAGGAGGTGGTCATCTTCTTGCCCTCCTTGTACGCCTCGGCCCACTCGGCGGCCTCGGCGGCGGCGGTCATATCCCCGCCCAGGCCCACCTCCACCATGTCGGCGAAGCCCGCCTTTTTCAGGGCGGTGCGCCAGCTCTGCATGGTGATGCCCTCGCCGAACTGGCCCTCGGTGGCGGGCGCCAGCATGGCGATGACCTTCTTTCCCGCCTTGATCTCGTGGATCACGTCCACCACGCTGGCCTTGGTGCCGATGGCGCCGAAGGGGCAGTTGTGGATGCAGATGCCGCAGCGGATGCACTTGGACTCGTCGATGACGCAGATGCCATACTCGTCGTAGGTGATGGCGTCCGCCGGGCAGGCCTTTTTGCAGGGCCGCTCCAGGTGGGCGATGGCGTTGTAGGGGCAGGCCTGGGCGCACATCCCGCACTCCCGGCACTTGTTGGGGTCTATGTAAGCCCGGCCGGGGCCCATGCTGATGGCGTCGAATTTGCAGGTGTTCTGGCAGGCCTTGCCCACGCACTTGCGGCAGTTGTCCGTCACGATGTAGGACGCGATGGGACACTCCTCGCAGGCGGCGTTGATGACCTGGACCATATTGTCGGACCGGTTCCCGGTGGGGCTCTTCCCCTCGGCCAGCCGGACCCGCTGGCGGATGATCTCCCGTTCCTTGTAGATGCAGCAGCGGAACTGGGCCTGGGGGCCGGGGATCAGCTGATAGGGGATCTGGTCCCGTCCCTCGTCCAGCTTGCCTTCCCAGGCCAAGCGGCACACCTCCTGGACCACCTGATGTTTGATCTGGGAGATGGTCGCGTCGTTGGTCACCATATAGCTGTCACTCCTTGTCTCTTTGTCTTTGCTAACAGTATATCTGTCCTTTCGGAAAAATGCAATGCTCATTTGCTGCCCGCCGTGGCAAAATGCGCCGCCGTCCGATTGACAGCCGGGCGCGAAGCGGGTAAGATGGTGGACACACTGAAATACAGGGAGGCGCATCCCATGAGGACGCTGATCTACGGCGGCCGGGTGATCGACCCGGCCGATCAGGTCGACAGCCGGCTGAACATACTCATAGAGGACGGGAAGATCGCGGCGGTGGGTCCGGAGGACATGGCCGCCGAGAAGCGCATCGACGCGTCGGGCCGGGTGGTCTGCCCCGGGTTCGTGGACGTACACGTCCACGAGGACCCGGTGGAGGACGGGCGTATCTGGGCCGACGGGGAGCGGTCCGTGTTCGCCTGTATGCTGCGTATGGGCGTGACAACGGTGGTGGGCGGCAACTGCGGCAGCTGTGTGTGCGACCCGGGGGACTACCTGGACCTGGCGGACCGGGACGGGGCCTTCGTCAATGTGGCCATGCTGGCCGGACACGAGTTCTTCCGGGTCCAGGCCGGGGCCAAGGACCCCTATGGCCCCGCGGACGAGGGGCAGGTGACGGCCATGGCGGCGGGCATCCGCCGGGCGCTGGAGCGGGGCTGCGCGGGGATGTCCTACGGCATCCGCTACGCCCCCGGCCTGGACGGGCGGGAGCTTATCGGCACCATGGCCGCCCTGCACGGCACGGGCAAGCTGGCCGCCTGCCACCTGCGGGACGACGCGGCGGCGGTGTTCGGCGCGCTGGCGGAGTTTTTGGACGCGGCGGCGGCGCTGGGCGTCCCGGCCCAGGTGTCCCACATCGGGAGCATGGCGGGCTTCGGGCAGATGGAGCGGTTTTTGGCCCTGGTGGACGCCCGGCGGGCCTCCGGCATGGACGTGGCCTGCGACTGCTACCCATACAGCGCCTTCTCCACGGGCCTCGGCTCCGCCACTTACGACGACGGCTGGCTGGAGCGTTACGGCTGCGGCTACGACGTGCTGGAGCTGTGCGAGGGTCCGTACAAGGGCCAACGCTGCACCGAGGCCATCTTCCGCGACCAGCGCCGGGCCTTCCCCGAGTGCCGGACGGTGTGTCACGTGATGCAGCCGGAGGAGGTGGCCATGGCCCTGGCGCACCCGGCGGTGATGCTGGCCAGCGACGCCACCCTCCACCGGGGCCAGGGCCACCCCCGGGCGGCGGGGACCTTCCCCCGGCTGATCGCGGAGTACGTCCGGACCGGGCGGCTGGGCCTGTACGACGCCATCGCCAAGATGACTGTCCTCCCCGCCGGACGGTTCCACCTGGCGGGCAAGGGCCGGCTGGGCGTGGGCGCGGACGCGGACGTGGTGGTGTTCGACCCGGCGCGGATCCGGGACGCCGCCACCTTCACCGACCCCATCCGCCCCCCGGAGGGCATCGACCTGGTGCTGGTGAACGGAGAGATCGCCGCCCGGGACGGCCGCATCGTCTCCGCCCCCCTTGGCCGCGCCGTCCGGGTGTGAAAAGAGATAAAGAGCAAGGGCCTGCCGCGAACGCGGCAGGCCCTCGCCTTTTGTTTTGTCTCACTCGCCCTGGTAGCAGGGGTTCTCAAACACGCCGATGCTGGCGCCCTTCACCACATAGAAGAAACGGCCGTTGGTCCAATCCGTGTCCGTATAGACATCTCCGCAATCATCGTACTCCAGCGGGAGGACCACCGCGCCTGTGGCGTCAATGTAGCCCCACTTCCTGTTCCCGGCCGCGTCGTCCTTGCTGACAGGGGCCAGACCCTCCGAGAAGTCAAATGCCAGATCGTATTCCAGCGGGATCACCACCGCGCCCGTGGTGTCGATATAGCCATACTTCAAGTTTCCATCCGCGTCGTCCCTGCCGACCCGGGCCAGGCCATCCGAGAAGGAGTCCGTGTCATTATACTCCAGCGGGATCTCCACCGCGCCCGTGGCGTCGATGTAGCTATACTTCAAGTGCCCGTCTGCGTCGTCCTTTCTGACCAAGGCCAGGCCATCCGTAAAGTCAATCGCCCAATCGTATTCCAGCGGGAGGACCACCGCGCCGGTGGTGTCGATATAGCCATACTTCCTGTGCCCGTCCGCGTCGTCCTTGTAGACCCAGGCCAGACCCTCCGAAAAGTTGCCTTCGTTATCATATTCCACCGGGACCACCACCGCGCCCGTGGCGTCGATGTAGCCATACTTCAAGTTCCCGTCCGTGTCGACCTTGGCGACAGGGGCTAGGCCTTCCGAAAAGCTATATGCTTCATCGAATTCCAGCGGGATCACCACTGCGCCCGTGGCGTCGATGTAGCCATACTTCAAGTTCCCGTCCGCGTCATACTTGCCGACAGGGGCTAGGCCTTCCGAAAAGCCATATGCTCCATCGAATTCCAGCGGGATCTCCACCGCGCCCGTGGCGTCGATGTAACCATACTTCGTGTTCCTATCCGCGTCCATCTTGCAGACAGGGGCCAGACCCTCCGAAAAGCCATCCGCCCAATCATATTCCAGAGGGATCACCACCGCGCCCGTGGCGTCGATGTAGCCATACTTCTTGCGCCCGTCTGCGTCGGCCTTTCTAACCAAGGCCAGGCCATCCGAAAACGGATTCACCCGGTCATATTCTTCCAGTGTCACCGTCCGCCCCGTCTGCACGTCCGCCAAGGCAACAGTTTCCCAATCATCCAGCAAAAACAGCCCCAACTCCGGGATGTAATAGATCGTGAGATGGTCAGGGTCAGCGGAGGGGGTCAGCCAGGTGATCTTCGGCGCACTGTCCCCCGCCGCCGAGGCGGGCGCAGCCACTGTCAGCGTGAGCAGCAGCGCCAGGACCAGGGAAAAAAGCCGCTTTTTCATGTTTTTTCCTCCTGTTTTATTTTTTGTATCTCCAATATACCACGCCCGCGCAGGAAAGAAAAGCCTTTTTCCCGCCCTTTCCTGGCCGCAAAAAGGCCTGCCGCTTGCCGCGGCAGGCCGTGTTTATTTTTCACCCGTCGCTTAGGACGAAGTGGGCGAAGCGGAGCATCTCGAACCAGTCGTCGGAGGAGAAAAGCACGTTCTTCTCGTCCTCCAGCCTGGCGCCGGGGTAGAAGCTCTTGGAATAGGCCCGCCGATGCTCCCGGAAGCGGATGGTCATGTCGAACCGGTCCGGCATGGGCACGGCGCAGTTTTTCGCGTTGCGTACCGCCTTCTCCGCCGCCTGGCGTATCTCGCGCACGGCCGCGTCCGGGTGGATGGACACCGTGGCGCCGCCGACGCCCTCGTTCACCGCCACGGTGATGATGCCGGGGATGAACTCCCTGGCGAAGGCGCACAGGGCCTTGTCGCCGGACAGGAACACCGCCGGAACGCCGTAATACCCGGCGGTATAGGCGTTCATCATGAACTCGCTCATACGCACGCCGTTGAGGGTGACGAACTCGTTCTGTCCGTTCATGGTGTGGCTCAAGGGGTTGCCGCTGCTGGCGGCCCAGGCGTGGTAGCCGGTGAACATGGCCGCGTCAAAATGGCCCTGGTCCACGCCGCTCATCATGCTCAAGGGGTCCCCGGTCCAGCCCCGCATGATGCGGATGCGCTCCGGCAGGCCCGCCGGGTCCAGGTTCCGGGCCGAGTCGTGGGCGTCCTTGACGAACACCTCCTCCGCCCCGGCGGCGATGGCGCCCTCGCAGGCGGCGTTGACCTCCCGGGTCATCTGCTTGCGGTAGGGGTCGTAATCCATGGGGGTGGAGCGCTCCGTCTCCGGCCAGCTGGCGATGCCGCAGGTCCCCTCGATGTCGGCGCTTAGAAATACGCGCATGGTAGATCGTTCCTTTCTGTCAAGTCAAAATATGCTGCCGATGGCGGTGATCTTCTCCGCCAGGTCCGGCCGGAAGTCGGCGTGGCCGGGGTCCAGGCTGTTGACCACCACGCCGTCGCTGCCGTTTTTGGCGGTGGAGTGGATGTACCGCCCCTCGCCCATGTACAGGGCCACATGGCCGGGGAAGAACAGCAGGTCCCCGGGGCCCATCCGGTCCCGGCCGATGGCACGGACGGGGTAGCCCTCCCGGATGGAGGCGTCCCGCCAGATGGTGACGCCGGCCAGGCGGTACGCCATGAAGGCCAGGCCCGAGCAGTCGATACCCAGCGGCGTCTTGCCGCCCCACAGGTAGTGGGCGTCCATATAGAGCCGCGCCATGGCCACGATGCGCTCTCTCGTCTCCGCCTCCGTGTCCGGCCGGGCAACGTCGAAGAGGAAGCCGGTCTTGGTCCAGCCCTCCCGTCCGTCGGGCAGGGACACCCGCTGCCAGCCGTCGGCGTTTGGCTCGCCGTGGACCGCCGCCTGGGCGCCCCGGACCAGCCGGGCGATCTGCCAGCCCTGGACCCGGGGTTCCGATCGCACAGAGCAGGCACCACGCAGCACGGTCCGGCGCTTCAGCGCCTGCCAGCGGGCGGCGTTGCCGTCCCCCACCGTGAGTGCCCCGGCGGGCGCCCAGCCGGTGTAGCCATAGTCGGTCCGCACCTGATACCAGCCAGGCCCGGCCTCGTCCAATATCTCCACCATCCAGCCCAGCAGCGCCTCGTCCGCCAGCTCACACTGGCAGCTGGGACGCAGGTACAAGGGGCATATGTCCGATGAAACGACGGCGTACATATCCCGCCTCCTCACAAGCTCTTATAGGTGTCGAAAATGGCCTTGCCCAGCCGGCCAATGAACTTCTTTTGCTGCTGGTCCGGGTCCCCGTCCAGACTGGGGCCCTCCCAGGTGAACACGCCCACATACAAAGGACCCATGGGGGCCAGGAACAGTCCGCTGTCATGGCTCACCCCGTCCAGACCGCCGGTCTTGTGGGCGAGGGTCACCCGGTCTGGGACGTAGCGCAGCAGCGAGTCCATGGACCGCTGGCGGCAGAGGATGTCCAGCGCCGTCCGGCACAGGTCCGGCGTCAGGATGCGCTGGGTCTGCAAGAGCCAAAAAAGCCGCCGCTGGTCCTGGGCAGAAGTCACGTTGTCCCGGCCCGCCGCCGCGGCCTCGAAATCCAGCATCTTCCGCCGGCACAGGGTGCTGCGAAGCCCGATGGAGGCGCTGTAGGCCGTCACCTCGTCCATGCCCACCGCGTCCAGCAGAACGTTGGTGGCGGTGTTGTCGCTGACGGTGATCATCCAGTAGAGCAGCTCCTCCACCGTGTACCGCCGCTGGTCCCGCTCGAACACCCGGGTGTCCGGCAAAATGACCTCCGGCGGCACCTCCAGCCAGTCGGTGAGGGAAAGCTGCCCCCGCCGCACCTGCTCCAGGGCCGTGACCAGGATGGGGGTCTTGATGGTGGACGCCGACGGCACGGGCGCGTCCCCCAGCCGCTCATGCAGCGCCGGGCCGTCCGGGCTGTCGGCGATCACATAGGCGCACTGGCCGGGAAAGGCCTCCGCCTGCTCCTGCAGATATGCATCCAGTTCTTTGACGGTCATTCCAGCACCTCCAGCGTCTTGGCCTCCGCGTCCATCCGGGCCATGGCCCCCAGGGGCAGGCTCATGGTGGGCAGGCTGTGGCCGCAGGCCAGGCCCGTCAGCGCCGGCTTGCCCGCGGGCAGGATGACTTCCTTGAATATCTCCTCCAGGGTCAGGGTCCGCTGGGGGTCCTCCGGCGGGCAGTCCGTCCAGTACCCCAGCAGCACCCCGGCGCAGTCGTCGAACTTGCCCGCGTTCCGCAGCTGGGTGAGCATACCGTCCACCCGGTAGGTCTTCTCCCCCACGTCCTCCAGAAACAGCAGCTTCCCCCGTGTGTCGATCTCCCAGGGGGTCCCCAGGCTGTCGCACACCAGGGACAGGTTCCCGCCGCACAGCGGTCCCTCCGCCCGGCCGGGGGCCAGGGTCCGGACATTCTCGCCCATGTCCAGCGGCCCCGTCAGCCCGCCGAACAGCGCCCGGCGCAGATACCCCTCGGTGAATCCATCCAGCCCCGCGTACCACTCGGTGGAGGGCATGGGCGTGTGGTAACTCACCATATGGCAGAGCTGCTGCAGGGCGATGTGCAGGGCGGTGACGTCGGAGTAGCCGAAGAGGGGCTTGGGGCAACGGGCGATGGCGTCCCAGTCCAGCAGCGGCAGCAGCCGCCCCGCCCCGTAGCCACCCCGGATACAGACCACGCCCCGGATGGTGGGGTCGGCAAAGGCCCCTTGCAGGTCCTCCGCCCGCTGGCGGTCGGTCCCGGCGAAGTAGCCGTGGCGGGCCTCGTCACGGCAGGTGGGGTACAGCACTGGCTCCAGGCCCATGGCCCGCACGGACGCCGCGGCCGGCTCCAGCCGGTCCGCCGGCACGGCGGAACTGGCGCACACCAGCGCCACCCGGTCGCCCGGGCGCAGCGGTCCAGGTATGGTCATTCCGTCGCCCTCCTCACAGCAGCATCTTCCGGTACTCGTCCAGCTCCCGCTGGCTGCCCCGGACGAAGTGGCCCGGCTCCAGTTCCTCCCACAGCGGCGGGTCCGCCGGGGTGTATCCGTGCTGGCTGGGGTCGTAGACGATAAGCTTCTTCTCCCGCTCCCGGATGGGGTCGGGCATGGGGATGGCCGACAGCAGCGCCCGGGTGTAGGGGTGCAGCGGATGGGCGAACAGCTGTTCGCTCTCCGCCAGTTCCATCAGCTGCCCCCGGTAGATGACGCCGATGCGGTCGGAGATGAACCGCACCACGGAAAGGTCGTGGGCGATGAACAGATAGGTCAGCCCCCGCTCCTTTTGCAGCTGGCTCATCAGGTTCAACACCTGGGCGCGGATGGACACGTCCAGGGCCGAGATGGGCTCGTCGGCCACGATGAATTCCGGCTCCATGATCAGCGCCCGGGCGATGCCGATGCGCTGGCGCTGGCCGCCGGAGAACTCGTGGGGGAAGCGGCTGGCGAACTCCGGCAGCAGCCCCACGTCGCTCAACGCCTTGGCCACCCGCTCCTTGCGCTCGGCCTCCGGCATATGCTTGTGGATGGAGTACAGCCCCTCCGACACGATGTAGTCCACCTTGGCTCGCTCGTTGAGGGAGGCCATAGGGTCCTGGAACACCATCTGGATGTTGCGGATGATGCGCCGGTCGGTGGCCCGGCTCACCCGGCCGGAGATGACCTCACCCTTATAGCGGATGGTGCCGCCGGCCACCGGGTTGACCCGGATGATGGCCCGGCCGATGGTGGTCTTGCCGGAGCCGGACTCCCCCACCAGGCCGAAAGTCTCCCCCTTGTAGATGTCGAAGGACACCCGGTCCACCGCCGTGAAGGGGTGACGGCGGGAGCCGAAGGTGACGGTCAGGTCCTGGACCTGGAGCAGTTTTTCCCGTGTTTCAGGCATAGGGACCCACGCCTCCTCTCTCCCGCAGCTGGCGGATGTGTTCCGGCGGCTCCACCTTGGGCGCCCGGGGGTCCAGCAGCCAGGTGCGCGCCCGATGGGTGTCCGTCACGTCGAAGTAAGGCGGGCGCTTGAAAAAGTCGATCTTCAGCGCCCAGGGGTTCCGGGGCGCGAAGGCGTCCCCCTTCACCTCGTAAAAGAGGTTGGGAGGCGTGCCTTTGATGGAATACAGGTCCTGGCCCTTCACCCCCAGCTGGGGCAGGCTGGAAAGCAGCGCCCAGGTATAGGGGTGGCGGGGGTCGTAGAACACCTCGTCGCAGCCGCCCACCTCCACGATGTCGCCGGCGTACATCACCGCGATCCGGTCGGCCACGTTGGCCACCACGCCCAGGTCGTGGGTGATGTAGATGGTGGTCAGCTCCAGCTTCTTTTGCAGGTCCCGTATCAACTCCAATATCTGCGCCTGGATGGTCACGTCCAGGGCCGTGGTGGGCTCGTCGCAGATCAGGATCTTCGGCCGGCAGGCCATGGCGATGGCGATGACCACCCGCTGGCGCATACCGCCGGAGAACTCGTGGGGGTACTGCTTATACCGAGTCTCCGGGTCGCTGATGCCCACGTCGGCCAGGGCCTGGACCGCGGCCTGCTTCGCCTCGGCGCCCCGCAGGCCCTGGTGCAGGCGCACCGCCTCCTCGATCTGGGCGCCCACGGTCTTGAGCGGATTGAGGCTGGTCATGGGGTCCTGCATGACCATGGCGATCTGGCTGCCCCGGACGGAGAGCCACTGTTTCTCCGTTTTGAAGGCGGCCAGGTCCTTGTCGTCATACCAGATGTGGCCGCCGGCGATGGTGCCGTTGGCGTCCAGCAGGCCCATGGAGGACTTGGCCAGCACGCTCTTGCCCGAGCCGGACTCCCCCACGATGGCCAGCGACTCGCCCTTGTACACGTCCAGGGAGATGCCCCGGATGGCGTTGAGTACCTGGCCCCGGAGGGTGAAGCGGATATCCAGATCCTCAAAGGAGAGAATGACGTTTTCTTTCATTGGTCTGCCCCTCCTTTAATTGACATGGTTTTTCGGGTCGGCGGCGTCGGCAAAGGAGTTGCCGATGATGTAGAAGGAGATGGTGATCACCGCCAGCACCGCCACGGGGAAGATCAGCTGGTAGCGCAGCACCGCCATCTGCATCAGGGACCGGCCGGTCTGGATCAGGTTCCCCAGCGAGGGGATGGACACCGGCAGGCCGATGCCGATATAGGTGACGAACACCTCGCTGCCGATGGCGTTGGGGATGGCCAGGGCCATCCGCATGGTGATGACGCTCACCAGATACGGCAGCAGGTTGCGGAAGATGATCCGCCCGGTGGGGACCCCCAGGCACCGGGAGGCCAGGTTGTAGTCCCGGTCCCGGATGATGATGATCTGGTTGCGGATGAACCGGGCCATCCCCAGCCAGCCCGTCAGGGACAGGGCGAAGATGATGGTGTCCACACCCGGCTTCATGATGTAGGAGATCAGGATCAGCAGCAGGGTCTGGGGGATGTTGTCCAGGACGTTGTAAAGCTCGGTGAAGAAGAAGTCCAGCTTACGCACATAGCCCCACAGCACCCCGGCCAGGATGCCCACCACCGCCTCCACCACGGCCACGGAAAAGCCGATGAAGAGGCTGGTGCGGGTGCCGGCCCAGATGCGGGACCACAGGTCCTGGCCGATGGAGTTGGTGCCGAACCAGAACTCGTCGTTGGGCGGGACGTTGTTCAGCGGCAGGCCCCACTCGCCGTAGTGGACCAGCAGCGGGTCCTTCTGGTTCGGCAGCAGGGGCTGGATGAAGGTGAACAGCAGCGTCACGCCCATGAGGGCCAGGAAGAACACCGCCGTCTTGTTGCGGAAAAAGGCCCGGAGGGTGGCCCGCCAGTAAGAATAATTGGAATAGCCGCCCCGCTCCGCGTCCTCCGGCCGGAACCCGGCCAGGGAGAAGGCCACGGCGTCGTCCGCCATCACGGCGGCCTCGTCCAGGTCCCATGCCAGCTTCTCGTTCAGCTTATCGCCCAGGGCGTCGGCGGTCTTATGGAACAGGCCCATCAGCGCGCCCCCTCTCTCTTGGTGAGGCTGATGCGCGGGTCCACCACGGCCATCAGGATGTCGCCGAACAGCAGCCCCAGGATGGACACCACGGCGTAGATCAGCACCAACGCCTGGACCAGGGTGTTGTCCTGGCGTTTGATGGCGGTCACCAGCAGCCCGCCCATGCCAGGGATGGAGTACAGCGACTCCACGTAAAGCGACCCCATCAGGGTGGACAGGATGGAGCCGGGGATATACTGCACCAGGGGGACCATGGCGTTGCGGAACACGTGCCGGCGGGAGATGGCGCCGCTGGACACGCCCTTGGCCCGGGCCAGCATCACATAGTCCTTGTTGGCCTCGTCCACCATGTACCGCCGCAGCCACATGGCGTAATAGGCGGTGCTGCCGATGGACAGGGACAGCACGGGCAGGATATAGCTGGCCGGGTTGTCCTCGGCGAAGAGCATGGGCATCCCCCCGTACTGGGAGCCCATGAACTGGATGACGATGTGGTACACGGCGGAGGGCACCGCCTGGACCACCACGATCAGCACTGTGCCCAGCTTGTCGCCGATGCGGAAGCGGGTGCGGGTGCTGTAAGCCATCCAAACGCCCAGGGCCAGGCCCATCACCAGGGACAGCGCGAAGGAGATCAGGCCGAACTTCACGGAGATGGGGATCTTCTCGGCGATGATGGTGTTGATGGACACGCCCCGGCGGTAGATGTTGGATGTACCCAGATCGCCGTGGAGGAGCTGGCCGTAAAACCGGGCCAGCTGCTTGGGCAGCGGGTCGTTCAGGCCCAGGGAGTTGAGTTTGACCTGGATCTCTGTGGAGGAGACCTTGTCAAAATTCTCAAAGTACCCCTCGATGGGCATCAGCCGCAGGAGAGAAAACAGGATGGTGATGATGATGAGCAGCGTAACGGATGCCCGCAGGACACGCTTGAGGATATATTTGACCAAGCGAAGGCCTCCTTTTCATGGGATATGCCCCCTGCCGCGGAAACGGCAGGGGGCGGATAGTCTAAAGGACGGTTCAGCCCTTCTTGGCAGCCCACTCGGCGTAGGCGGCGTTGTACTCGTCGATGCTCATGGACTTCTCCTGGATGTGCTGGTCCTTGTAGCGGTAGGTCACGGTGTCCACCATGGCGTACTGGCCCTCGAACACGTTCAGCTTGCTCATGGAGTAGCTGATCTCATTGGTGTGCAGAGGCACCACAAAGGCGTGATCCAGCAGGAAGGCCTCCGCCTTGGCAAAGGCGGCGTAACGGGCGTCGATGTCGGTGGTGATGGCCTTGGCGTCGTTCACCAGCTGGCAGTACTCGTCATACAGGGCCTTGGTGTCGGGGTCGGTGCTGGTGTAGATGAAGCTGTAACTGGAGTCAGGCACGAAGGGGTCGGTCCAGGTCTCGGGGTCGGCGTAGTCGGCGCCCCAGTTGCAGTTCATGAAGGCGTAGTTGCCGGAGCGGCGCACGGCAACCAGGAAGCCGTCGGAGGGGCCGGCCTCCACGATGATGTCCACATAGTCGGTGCCCAGCACGTTCTCGATCAGCTGCTCCACCACCTGGCACTCGTTGGCCATGTTGGAGGTGGAGGGGTTGTAGCACATCAGCATCTTCACGGGGAAGGTGGCGCCGGCCGCGGTCAGCTCGTCGATGGCCTTGTCCCGGTACTGCACGGCCAGGTCGGCGTCGAAGTTGTCGCCCTCGGTGTAGGCGGCCAGGCCCTCATAGGAGGTGTAGTCCTTGCCGTCGCACATGGCGAAGTTGCTGGGGGTAATGGTGTTGGACATATTGGCGGTGGGGTTCAACGGGTCGTGGGCGGCCAGCGCGGGGATACGGTTGAAGGCGTGTACGATGGACTGGCGGAAGTTCTCGTTGTTCACCGCGATGGTCCAGTTCTCCGGCTCATACTCGGCGTCGAAGTTGGGGTCGAAGTTGAACAGATACCAGTAGGAATAGGAGGTGCTGGGCCGGGAGGAGTGGATCTGGTCGGCGGTCTCGGGATCGGCCATCATAGCGGTGAGCAGATCGGAGGAAACGGTGGCGGCGTCGATCTCGCCGTTCATGTACATGGTCACGCCGATGGAGCTGGCCTCGGCGTTATAGGTCTCGCGGACCTCGTCGATGTACACGCACTCGGGCTCCCAATAGCTGGGGTTCTTGGTCAGGACGTGTTCCTGCTGGGGCTTGAAGGAGCTGAGGATATAGGCGCCGCAGTACAGCAGGTACTCGTTGCTGGTGCCGAACTTGTCGCCGCACTGGGCCAGGAAGTCGGCGTTCACAGGCATGAACGCGCCGTGGCTGAGCAGGGAGACGAAGTAGGCCTTGGGGCCGGTGAGGGTGAACTTCAAGGTGTGTTCGTCCACGGCCTCCACGCCGATGTCGTCCAGGGAAGCCTCGGGGACCTCCTCCAGGACCTCCTCCTCACCGTCCTCGTTGACGATGATCTTGGCGGGGTCGCCGTTCTCGTCCACGCCGTCCTTGGCGGAGGGCAGGGCCAGCTGATAGGCGGTGTAGTTGTAGTAATCGGCAGCGCCGGCCAGGTTGTCGCGCAGCACGCTGTAAGTGCTGGCGTCATTGGCCGCGTCGCAGATGTAGTGGACGGCGGTCACCCAGTCCTGGGCGGTCACGTCGGCGACCTCGTTGCCGTCTTTGTCCACCCACTTGACGCCCTCGCGCAGGTGGAAGGTCCACTCGCTGGCGTCCTCGTTGGGCTCCCAGGAGGTGGCCAGCGCCGGCTCCACGTTGCCGTAGGAGTCATACTCCACCAGGCAGTCGATCAGGTTGAAGGTCAGGCTGGTGGTGACGGCCTGGGTGGTGTCCAGGTAGTTGAGGGTGTCCACCTCGCTGGAGTACAGCGTGCGGTAGACAGCGCCCTCCCCGCTGGCGCTGGCAACGCCCGCCAGGGACAGCACCATCACGGCGCACAGCAGCAGGGTGACGATTCGTTTGCTCGCTTTCATCTTGATACATCCTTTCTTATGATATGGGCCTATCCAAACCGCCGCAGGGCGGGATGAATCCATTTCAGTCCCAGCAGCTATCCGGGACCTGGACGCCGATGCCGGGCGTCTCCGTCATGGTGATGCGGGGGCCGTCGAACACCGGGCCGCCGGGGAATGGCTCGCAGTCGCACAGGGACGGGCCGTCCAGGTCCGCCATGGTGATGACCCCCCGGGCCGCGGCCAGATGGGCCGCCGCCGCCACGGAGATCTGGCTCTCCAGCATACAGCCGATCATGCACCGGGCGCCCAGGCTCTCCGCCGCGGCGCACAGCCGCAGCGCCGGCCAGATGCCGCCGGTCTTCATCAGCTTGATGTTGATATAGTCCGCAGCGCGCTGCTCCAGCACCCGGATCGCGTCGGCGGGAGAGAACACGCTCTCGTCCGCCAGGATGGGGGTCTGCACGTTGGCCGTGACATACTTCATGCCGTCGAAGTCCGCCGCGGGAACGGGCTGCTCCACAAGCTCCGCGTCCACCCCGGCGTCCTCCATCCCGCCGATGATCCGCACGGCCTGGCGGGGGCTCCAGCCCTGGTTCGCGTCCACCCGCAGGGTGATGTCCGGTCCCACCGCGGCGCGGATGGCGGCCAGGCGCTCCACGTCGCCGCTGCCGTCCCGGCCCACCTTCACCTTCAAAATGTGAAAGCCGCGGGCCACCGCCTCCAGGCTGTCCCGGACCATCTCGTCCACGCCGTTGACGGAGATGGTCAGGTCCGTCTCGAACCCGGATCTGGCCCCGCCCAGCAGCCGCCACAGCGGCGCGCCCAGCGTCTTGGCCCACAGGTCCATCAGCGCCATGTCCACCGCCGCCTTGGCAGAGGTGTTGTGTACCATGCAGCGCTGGAGCGTATCCATCACGGCGTCCAGGTCCATCAGGTCCATGCCGGTGAGGGCCGGGGCGATGAAGTCCCGGACGGCGCACTCGATGGAGCCCAGGGTATCCCCGGTGATGACGGCGGTGGCGGGGGCCTCGCCGTATCCGATCAGGCCGTTCTCCCCGATCACGCGCACCGCCACGTCCTCGACGCGCTCCACCGTTCGCAGCGCGGTCTTGAAGGGGTGCTTCAGGGGGAGCGATACCCTCCCCAGCTGGATCTCCCGGATACGCATGATATCACCGCCTTCGGCGCGCCCGCCATTTGCCAGAAATGATTTGTTTTACTATACCGGACAGCACCCGCAATGAAAATAGTGTTGGTTGCTATTTTTATTGCAAAAAGTGCTATACAAGCCCGCCAGCGCGGAAAACCGGCCCTCTCCGGCATTGCACGGACGGGGGAAAGCGGGTATAATGGCCCTATCATCACGGCGCCGCGAGGCGCGGCAAAGGAGCGAGGAAAATGGGACTGCCGGAAAACTGCGGCCTGGACCTGTCCGGCAAATGGGCCAGAGGTCCCCGGGACCTGATCACGGACGTACCGGGGGTGACGGTGGGCCACGCCACCGTCCGCGGGGACGGGGTCAACACGGGCGTGACGGCCATCCTCCCCCACCAGGGCGACCTGTTCCGGGAGAAGGTGACGGCGGCATGCAGCGTGATCAACGGCTTCGGCAAGAGCGCGGGGCTGGTGCAGGTTCAGGAGCTGGGCACCATCGAGTCGCCCATCCTCATGACCAACACCCTGAGCGTGGGGACCGCGCTGGACGCGGCGGTGCGGTATATGCTGGAGCGGGACCCGGACATCCGGTCGGTGAACTGCGTGGTGACGGAGTGCAACGACGGCTCTATCAACGACATCCGCGGCCTGCACGTGACCGGGGACCACGTCCGCCAGGCGCTGGCCAGCTGCGGCGAGGACCCGGAGGAGGGCGCCGTGGGGGCCGGGACCGGCATGGTCTGCCTGGGGCTGAAGGGCGGCATCGGCTCGGCGTCCCGGGTGGTGCCGGTGGACGGGACGGACCGCACCGTGGGGGCCATGGTGCTGTCTAACTTCGGCCGGGCCGGGGACCTGGTCATCGGCGGCCATCATTACGACACCCGCCAGACGGACGCGGCCCCCGGCAAGGACATGGGCTCCATCATCATCGTCATCGCCACGGACATCCCCCTGAACGAGCGGCAGCTGGGCCGGGTGGCCAAGCGGGCCATGATCGCCCTGGGGCGGGCGGGCTCCTTCTGCGGCAACGGCAGCGGGGACATCGCCATCGCCTTCACCACGGCGGACCGCCGCCCGCATACCAGCGACCGGGCGGTGCTGGATGCCCGGCTGCTCCACGAGAGCGCCATCGACGACGTGTTCGAGGCGGCGGTGGAGGCGGTGGAGGAGGCCATCGTCAGCTCCCTCTACCACGCCGATACCACCGTGGGCGTCAACGGCAGGCGCTATCTGGGCCTGCGCGACTTCCTCCAGACCCTCTGATATATAGACATTGCCCACCCAGGAATCCGGCCCCCTCTGACGAGGGGGCTGTCAGCGCCTTTGGCGCTGACTGGGGGAGAGAAATTTTATAACTCGGCGTATCTCTCCCTCCGTCTCGGCCTTGCGGCCGAGCCACCTCCCTCGTCAGAGGGAGGCTTCCATATAGTTAGGCCTGCCGCATACGCAGCAGGCCATTAATATTAAATGTAGTCGATATGTCCGGCTGTCAGGACTCCGGCTGGTCCCTCTTGCCGTGCAGCTGGTCGGCGATCTGCTGCACCCGGCTGTCGGTGAGTTTGAACTTCTTCACGAAGAAGAGGAACGCCACCGTCAGCCCCAGGATGGGCAGGATGGTCATCAGCATCCGCAGGCCCATGATGGTGCTTTCGCTCTGGGCCGCCACCACGCCGGTCTCGGAGGTGTCCCCCACCAGGCCGATCAGGTCCAGGCCGATGCCGGTGATGAACACCGCCACGCCGGAGGCCGCCTTCACCACGAAGGTCTGCATGGAGAAGATGACGCTCTCCTCCCGCCGGCCGGTCTTCAGCTGGCCGTAGTCCACGGAGCTGGACAAAAACACCGTGGTCAGCACCGTGAGGATGCCGTTGGCGGCGAACACCAGCGCCCCGCACACGCACAGCAGGATGATGTCGGAGCCGAAGCCGAGAAAGCACACCGCCAGAATGAGGGCGTAGCCCACCATGGCCAGGCCCAGGGCCGCCTTGAAGATGCTGGTGTTGCCCAGCTTGATGTGCAGCAGCGGGTACACCACCATCATGCCCAGGATCTGGCAGGCGCCGCCCACGGTGGTGAACAGGGTATAGCTTCCCATCCAGCCCTCCCCGCCGAAGTCGTACTTGAAGAAGTAGATGACCAGGTTGCTGGTCAGGTACAGCGCCCCGTTGATCAGCAGGATGGCCAGCACGGTGATCATGGCCTGGTCGTTGCGGAACAGGGCCTTGAACATCTCCCCCACGGAGGATGTCTCCATCT
The DNA here is from genome assembly GCA_947630645.1 of uncultured Oscillospiraceae bacterium. Classification (GTDB taxonomy): domain Bacteria; phylum Bacillota; class Clostridia; order Oscillospirales; family Oscillospiraceae; genus CAJOIG01. The sequence continues at coordinate 22,780 of CANRIF010000006.1, forward strand.
TGCCGATGTCATGCTCCCGCACCTTGGCGCAGCAGAACACCTCCGCCGCCACGAACACCGCCGCTACGATCAGCGCGATGCGGCCGAAGCCGACCCGCTCGTTGCCGGCGCCCAGGAACGCCACCGCCAGCAGCGTGCCCACCTGGATGACCGCCGAGCCAACACCCGCGCAGGTGCGCCCCACCACGGACAGGTTCTCCCGGTCCTTGGGGGTGTCGGTGACGGCGGGGATCATGGACCAGTAGGGGATGTCCATCATGGTGTATGTAACGCCCCAGAGGATGTAGATGACGCCGAAGTAGACCATCAGGCCCGTGCCGTGAAGGTCCGGCGCGGCGAACAGGGCGTACAGCACGAAGGCGTTCAGCACCGTGCCGCTGATGAGCCAGGGCCGGAACCGGCCCCACTTGGTACGGGTCTTGGCCACCAGGATGCCCATGAACGGATCGTTGAAGGCGTCGAACACCCGGGCGATCATCAGGATCAGCCCCACGAAGGTGGACGGCAGGCCCAGGATGTCCTGGTAGAAGTACATCACATAACTGGCGGACAGGGCGTACACCATGTCCTTGCCCACGGCGCCCACGCCGAAGGCCGCGGTCTGGGAACGGGTCAGTTTCATGTTTCCTCTCTCCTCTCGTTGCAGCAAAATTATGTCAACTTATTTTGCTTCCACTGTATGTTCCCCCACGCCCACCGAGGCCAGGAACGCACGCACCGCCCGGCCGTACTTCTCCGGGTCCAGGACGTAGGCGATGGCGTGGGGCGCGCCGGGGATGGTGACGCGCCTCCTCTCGCTGGCGCAGGCGTCGTAGATCTCCTGGCTCATGCCGCAGGGGACGAACCGGTCGTCCTCGCCGTGGATGAGCAGGATGGGGACCTTCGCGTGGCGCACCGCCTTCACCGGGGAGGCAGCGGTCAGGCTGAAGCCGCCGTACAGCCGCGCCCCCAGCAGGATGAAGGGGTAGAGCAATATGGACGCCTGGCCCATGCTGTCCCGGCCCACCTTCTTGATGATGGCGGACGGGTCGGAATAGGGGCAGTCGGCGATGATGCCGCGCACCTCCTTCGGCAAGTCCAGGTCCGAGGCCATCAGCACCGTGGCAGCGCCCATGGACACCCCCATCAGCACGATGGGGCTGCCGGGCCAGCGTTCCGCCGCGTACCTGGCCCAGGCCAGGCAGTCGAACCGCTCCTTCACGCCGAAGGAGATGGTCTTGCCGTCGCTCTTTCCGTGGGCGCGCTGGTCCACCAGCAGGGCGTTCATCCCCATCTGCCGGGCCAGCTTCCCGCCGCCGCACATATCCCGCAGGGCGGTGCTTTTGAAGCCGTGGAACCCGATCAGCACCGGCGCGCCGTCGGCCGCATGGTAATAGCGGGCAAAGAGCTTCGCCCCGTCCGGGGCGGCCATCTCCACCGGCTCGAACGGCTCCTGGTCCAACTCCCGTATCAGGGCGGTCATGGCCTCCCGGTAGGGGTCGTATTGGGCCTCCGGGGGCAGCTCATAGGGGCTTTTCTCATGGTCGGGGTGGTAAAAGGGGATACGATAGGCGGCATAGCTGACCGCCAGGACCGCCGCGATCACCAGGGCGATTATTATGATCGGCACCATTTCGCAGCCTCCTTATCAAGTTTATCTTATATTATAGCGCCCCCGCGGGGAAAAATCAATGGTCCGCCGCCTCCAATACGACGAGACATCCCGCAAAGTCCCCCTCCAGCCGGGGCATGGGCACGCCGCCGTACATCCACCCCGCGCCGGAGCGGATGTCCCCGGTGTCCAGGCGGCGGTAATACCGCCCCTCGTCCAGCCCCTCCGGGTGCAGCAGCAGCGTCCGCTCCGTCCGCCGGGACAGCACCTGCACATAGTCCAGCACCGCGACGCGCCTGTCCTTGGACACCGCCATCAGCGCGTCGTGCGTCCCGTTCTCGCCGTAGGACGCCAGGCGGTAGTAGTCCCCGGTCCGGAACACCCAGCCATAGTTCTTATAGTCCGCCAGCTGCCCAGGGATCATGGCCCGCTCCCCGTCGGAGAGCTTCGTCAGGTCCAGCTCATAGCCGAAGCACCCGGGCAGGGACACCAGCCCCCGGGTGGCAAAGGGCGTGACGCGCCCGTTGGTGTGGCTGGGGCAGGCCGCCACGTGCGCCCCCATGCTGGACAGCGGGTAGACCAGCGCCGTCCCCTCCTGTATCTTCAGCCGGTCGATGGCCTCGGTGTTGTCCGATGTCCAGATCTGCGGGCTGTAATAGAGCATCCCCGGGTCGAACCGCCCGCCCCCGGCGCTGCAATTCTCCAGCAGGATGTGGGGAAAGTCCCGCAGCAGCCGCTCCTGCAATTCGTATACCCCCAGCATATACCGGTGGGCCAACTCCCCCTGCCGGTCCGGCCCCAGCGCCGGGCTGGCCGCGTCCGTCAGCGGCCGGTTCATGTCCCACTTGACATACTCGATGTTGGCCGACGACAGCACCCGGCGTATCTGCTCATACACATGGTCCCGCACCTCCCGCCGGGACATATCCAGCACCAGCTGCCCCCGGCTCAACGCCGGGGCCCGGCCAGGTATCTGTAAGGCGTAGTCGGGGTGGGCGCGGTACAGCTCCGAGTCGGGGGACACCATCTCCGGCTCCATCCAGATGCCGAACTTCATCCCCAGCTTGTTGACCTCCCCCACCAGATAGGGCAGGCCGCCGGGCAGCTTCCGCTCGTTCACGGTCCAGTCCCCCAGGCTGCATGTGTCCGAGTCCCGGCGGCCGAACCAGCCGTCGTCCATGACCAGCATCTCCACGCCCGCCTCCGCCGCCACCCGGGCGATGGCCAGCAGCTTTTCCGTGTCGAAGTCGAAATAGGTGGCCTCCCAGTTGTTCACCAGGGACGGCCGGGGCTTATCTTTATAAGGCCCCCGGACCAGGTGCTGCCGGTAGAGGTCGTGGAACGTCCGGCTCATGCCCCCCAGCCCGGCGTCGGAGCAGACCAGCACCGCCTCCGGGGTCTGGAACGCCTCCCCCGGCGCGAGACGCCAGCCGAAGCCCGCCGGGTGGATGCCCATGATGAGCCGCACCCGCCCCTCCTGGCCCATCTCCGCCTGGGCCAGGAAGTTGCCGGAATAGACGAAGTTCATGGCGTACACCATTCCCCGGCTCTGGGTGGCGGTGTGTTCCGCCAGGGCGATGAAGGGGTTGGCCTCGTGGGACGAGATGCCCCGCTGGGACCCTGCCCCCTGTTTGCCCCAGGCCAGGGGCCGGCGCTGGATCATCCGCTCGCTGGCCCACCGGCCGTGGAGGGTGATCACGTCCATGTCCTGCCCGTCCATGTCCAGGCAGGCCGACAGCGCCTGGGTCAGCCGGAGCGGCCCGGCGCCCACGTTCACCAGCTTCGCGCTGCGGCACACCGCGTCCAGGCGCTCAAAGGCGGTGTAATATAAGTGCGCCTCCAGCCCCATATCCTCGTCCCGGCACACCAGCTCCAGCGTGGCGCAGTCCTCCGCCCCGCCGTAGGTGGCGGGCAGCCCCTCCAGGGGCGGCTTGCCCCCGAAGATGCGGTGGCTGACGTATGTCAGGCAGCAGGCCCCGTAGCCCTCCGCCGTCTCCGCCCGCAGGCACGGCTCCCGGAAGTCGCCCCGGCCGCTGCCGGGGTATTCCGACGGCAGCCGCCCCAAAAACGACACCTGTTCACGGCTGCTCCCATAGGGCGTGTCCGGCGCGTCCAGCAGATAGCGCATATCGTCGTCCGGTATCCGCCGGCCGTAATAGATATGGGCGGGGAAGCCCGCCTCGTCCGCCAGTCCGATAAGATAGGTAGTGCGGGGCGTGTCCAGGCGGAACACCCGCTCCCGCTCGTTATAGCTGATCGCCATCTCCGGCCCTCCCGCTTTTCGCCCCACCGGGCGTATTCTGGGCCGATTGTAGCAAATCCGCCCCGCCTTGTAAAGACGCAAAGCGCCCCCGCCCGCCGCAGGTATTCCTTTGATGACCAATGCATAAAGCCGTTCCCGGCATATTGGGCGCACAGACAGCGAAAAAGGCCTGCCGCAAGATCTGCGGCAGGCTCTTTCGTTATATCCCTATCGTTCCCGTTCCTCCGGCTCCTCTTTTGGCAGGTAAGGGGCGAAGATGCGCTCCATGAACAGCGACGCGAGCAGCGCCGCCAGCCCCGGCGTCACCAGCACAGGGAGGAACACCTTCTGGTAGGTGAACACCGCCAGCTCCTCCGCCAGCAGCGCCACCACCGCCGCCGAGGGCAGGTGCGCCAGCGCCAGCTTCGCCGCCGTTACCAGCAGGTCCCGGGCGCCAAAGGTGAACCGGGAGAGGGTGAACATGGCGAACAGCCACACCGCCAGCGGCACCAGCAGCAGGATGCGGCAGGCGTACAGCCACACCATCGCCGCCGGGTCCCCGCCCGCCGCCATGACGTAGGCCACATACCACATATAATAGATCAGCGCCGCCAGCGCCAGGGCCGGCAGGGTCAGAAGCGTGGCGGGCCGGAAGCTGGCGCGGAAGGTGCGGAAAAAGCGGACGTAGTCCCCCATCTCCCCCCGGCGCACGCCGTGGTACACCGCGTCGTACAGCGCCGTGGTGGCCGCGCCCACCGTAAACACCGGCAGCGAACACACCGTCCAGCACACGCTCAAGCCCACGATGTCGCACACCCGGGCCAGTCCCTGCCAGAAGCCGTTCGTCGGGTCGAATATCCTGCCCCACATGGCCGCCGCCTCCTTTCGATCTTGATCCACGGAAGAAAAGGCCGGCCTACACCGGCAAAAACGCCGCCGCGACGGCCACGAAGATGGCGGGCAGCAGGTTCGCCACCCGGATCTTCTTCCCCCAGACCAGATTCAGCCCCACACAGAAGATAAGGATGGAGCCCACCAGGGAGAGGTTCGCCAGCGCCCCGTCGGTCATCAGGGGCTTCACCAGCTGGGCCAGGACCGTCAGCGACCCCTGCCATATTGCCACGGGGATGGCGGAGAACAGGCACCCCTTCCCCAGGGAGCAGGTCATCACCAGCACGATGATCAGGTCCAGCACCGCCTTGGTGGCCAGCACGGACGGGTCGCCGAACAGCCCGTCCCGCAGGGCGCCCACCACCGCCATGGCCCCCACGCACACCGTCAGCGACGCGGTGACGAACCCCTCCGTGAACTGCCGCTCCCCGGCATTCCCGGTCTTCACCTTCAGCCACCGGCCGAACCGCTCGAAGCCGCCGTCTATATTGGCAAGCTCCCCCAGCACACCGCCCAGGGCGAGGCTCACCACGATGAGCATGGACCCGCCGCTGGCGAGGGAGCCGTCCTCCGCCAGGGAGAGCATCCCCTCCATGGCCCCGGCGACGCCCAGAAACAGCACGCTCACGCCGCAGGCTTTCGTCAGGGTGTCCTGGAACCGCTCCGGCAGGAACCGGCCGCACACCAGCCCCAGCGCGCCGCCCAGCACGATCCCCGCCGCGTTGAGCAGCGTCCCCAGTCCGATCATGCCTCCGCCTCCCCCGCGCCGGCCGCCGCCACGAAGGCGCCGAAGATGCGGCGGCTGGACTCGTCGGTCCGGAAGGAGAACTCCGGGTGCCACTGGACCGCCCAGAAGAACCGGCGGCCCGGCATATACAGTGCCTCCGTCACGCCGTCCGGCGCCTGGGCCATGGGCGCGAGGCAGGGGGCCAGATCCCGCACCGCCTGGTGGTGGCAGCTGTTGACGCCGATCTCGTCCCGCCCCAGCAGGGCAAAAAGGGGCGTGTCCCGGACCAGGGCCACCTCATGTGCGACGCGGTCATAGGGCGGCTTCATCCGGTGGCACACCGCCGACGGCCGCTGGCCGGGCAGGTCCTGCCACAGCGTCCCGCCCAGGGCGGCGTTGAGGAACTGCAGCCCCCGGCAGATGCCGAGAACGGGCCTGTCCCGTTCCAGGGCCAGGCGCAGCAGCGCCGTCTCCATCCCATCCCGGGCCGGACACACCTCCTCCATCGCCGGGTCCGGGGCCTGGCCGTACAGCGCCGGGTCCACGTCCTGACCCCCGGTGAAGAGAAATCCGTCGCACAGCGCCGCCAGCTGCTCCAGCGCGGCCGGGTCCTCCGTCAGCGGCAGCATCACCGGCAGCCCGCCCGCGGCGGCCACGCCGTCCATGTACCCCGGCAGCATCCACAGGCTGTCCCGCCCGATGTCCATCAGCGGCACCAGCCCGATCAGCGGTCTTTCCATCCATTTACCTCCCAACATTTACCTCCCAAACGCCGCGGCTCACGCGTTGAAGCGCAGTTCTGCCGCGGTCCATATCATCGGCACGGCCACTTCCTCCCCGTCCAGACGGAGGTACGCCGTGCCCGCCTTCGGGTCGATGTCCGCCCCGTAGGAATAGGCCGCCATGCCGTCCACCAGCCCGTAGATCAGCTGGTCGGACAGCGCCAGGGCCATGTCCTGATCGATGTAATAGTCCATGTAGTCAGGGTCCGGGAACCCCTCCCCGGCCAGTTCCTCGCCGAACTCCATCTCCACCCCGGGCGTGGGCGCCACGGTGGGCATGGCGTCTGCCGGGTCCTCGGCCGGCCCGGCCGCAGCGGCAAAGTCCGTCCACTGTACCCGCAGGCTCACCACCCGCCCGGTCCGGTCGTCCACCAGCGCCGCGGCCGTGAAGGGCGACGCGCCCGCGCCGTCGTCAAAGACGGCCAGCAGGGGGTTGTAGCCCGTGCCGGACAGCTCCACCTGCCAGAAGATCACGTTCTGGCCCGTGGCGTCCATGTAGAGCCATGGCTGGGCGGACGCCGCCGAGGCGCTGGGCGCCATGTGGTCCGCCACATAGTACGCGGCGAACACGTCGATATTCAGGGCGTTGGCGGCGATGCGCTCCGCCTGGTCGGCGTCCAGCTCCCGCCCTTGCTCCAGGGCCACGCGGGACTGGTATTGGCCCACCATGGCCAGGGTCTGGGCCGAGGACAGCTCCGCCAGCAGGCTCAAGTCCGCTGTCTCCGCCTCCCAGGACCGGACCTGTCCGGCCAGGGCGCGGTCCTGCAGACCCAGCACCGCCGACGGCATCAGCGCGCTCACCGCCACCACCAGCGCCGCCGCCCCGATCCACACGGCCGTTTTCGCTCTCGCTCTCATAGCCGCCCTCCGTTGAGGGTCACCGTCACGGCGGTGCCCCGGCCCTCCGCGCTCTGGAAGGTCATGGTCCCTCCGTGCAGCTCCGCGATCTGCTGGCACAGGGCCAGCCCCAGCCCCACGCCGCCCTGGGCCCGGGAGCGGGACTTGTCCACCCGGTAGAACGCCTCCGTGATGTGCGCCAGCTCCTTTTCCGGCATCCCCCGGCCGTTGTCGGCCACCCGGATGCGGCAGCCGTCGTCGGTCATCTCGGAAAGCACATAGATGTTGCCCGGGCCGTCCATGGCCTTGCGGGCGTTGTCGATGAGGTTGGTGACCAGGCTCTTTACCAGGTCCGGCTCCATCCGGCACTGGCCCGCCTGGCACCGGCACTGGAGGGTGATGTCCTGCCGGGCCATCACCGGCCGCAGCACGTTCACCAGCCCCCTTATCACCGCCGCCGGGGAGGCGGGGACCAGCTCAAAGTCCTTCCGGCGCAGCACCAGCAGGTCCAGCAGCTTCAAGGACAGGCTCTCCAGCCGTTTTCCCTCGGAGAAGATATAGTTGGCCGCCTGCTGCTGGTCCGCCGGGGACAGGCTCTGGCCCCGGAGCAGGTCCGCGTAGCCGATGATGGAGGTCATGGGGGTCTTCATCTCGTGGGCGAAGGAGCCCATGAACTCCTCCTGCCGGCGCATGGCGTCCTGGAGCGCCTGCATATCCTCCTCCACCCGGTCGGTCATGTGGTTGAAGTCGTCCGCCAGCTGCTCGAACTCGTCCCCGGAGCGGATGTGCGCCCGGCTGGCCAGGTTCCCGCCCGCGATCTGACGGGTCACCCGGGACAGCTGGTAAAGCGGCCGGGTCAGCAGCATGCTCAACACCCAGCTCAATGCGCCGCCCACCGCCGCCACCGCCGCCAGCAGCCGGTAATAGATGCCCATCTGGGTCTGGCGCACGGCGTACAGGTGGCTCACGTCGTACCCCGCGTCCAGCAGCAGCCACTGCTCGTTCACCCGCAGCATCCCGGACACCTGCAGCACCGCCGCGCCGCCGCCGTCATACAGCCGGGTATAGCACCGGCCCGGCTCCCCGGCGGCGCTGTCGGAAAAGGGCAGCGTCCCGCTGGCGTACAGGGTCGTCCCCTCCGATGTCAGCCGCAGCCCGCTCCAGGGCGCGCCGCCCCGGTCCAGCTGCCGGAGGGTGTCGGTCACGTCGCCCAGGTCGTTCTGGGAGGAGATGCTGTTGGCCAGGACCATGGCGGTCTGGACCATCTGGTAGCTCTTCAGCGCCGTGGTCTGTTCGCTCTCCATGCCCCGGCGGAAGCTGACGGATATGAGCATACTGCCCCCGGCCCCGAACACCAGGGCCAGGAGCATCACCATACACAGCATCATCCGCAGGCGGAACTTCATCTCTTACGCTTCCAGCCGGTAACCCACCTTGGGCAGGGCCACCAGACGGTCCTCCCAGCCCACCTTTTTCCGCATCCGCTGCACGTGCAGGTCCACGGTGCGGCTGCCGCTGAGCCAGTCGCCGCCCCACACCCGCTCATATATTGTCTCCCGGTACAGGGCCGTGCCGGGGTTGCGGGCGAACAGGAGCAGCATCTCGTATTCCTTGGCGGTGAGGGCGATCTCCTGCCCGTCCCGGCTGACGGTCATGGAGCGGGTGTCGATGTCCAGCCCGCCCACATGCAGCACCTCGTCCAGCTTGCTGTACCGGCGCAGGACCACCTCCACCCGGGCCAGCAGCTCCAGCACCTCGAAGGGCTTGACGATGTAATCCTCCGCCCCCATCCGCAGGCCCTTCACCCGGTCGTCCACCGAGTTCTTGGCCGTGAGGAAGATGACGGGGATATCCAGGGGCCGGATATAGTCCATCAGCGCGAAGCCGTCCACGCCGGGCAGCATCACGTCCAGCAGGACGAGGTCGAACCGCTCCGCCTCCAGGGCGTCCGCCGCCGCCAGCCCGTCGTACACGCAGGTACACTCGTAGCCGGCCTTTTGCAGGCTCATGCGGACCAGGTCGGAGATGGGCCGCTCGTCCTCCACCACCAAAATGCGTATCATCGCTTCTCTCCGGGACGGGCCCTCACAGGTTCTGGGCGAACTGCCACAGCCGGGACACGTCCGCGTCCTCCACCTTCCCGCTGTCGCACAGCGCCGCCAGCGCCGGGTCCAGGGGCAGGCTCACCGTGTTGCCTACGCCCAGACGCATCCCCTGCTCCTCCACATGGCTCTGGCCAAAGATGTTCAGCTTCTGCCCGCAGCAGGGGCACTCGTACCAGCTCATGTTCTCCGCCAGGCCCAGCACGGGCACGTTCATCATCCGGGCCATGTTCACGGCCTTTTCCACGATCATGCCCACCAGGTCCTGGGGCGTGGTCACCACCACCGCGCCGTTCACCGGCAGGGACTGGAACACCGTCAGCGGCACGTCGCCGGTCCCGGGAGGCATATCCACGAAGAGGTAATCCAGTTCGCCCCAGATCACGTCCGTCCAGAACTGCTTTACCGCCGAGGCGATGATGGGCCCCCGCCAGACCACCGGGTCCGTCTCGTTGTCCAGCAGCAGGTTGATGCTCATGACCTTGATCCCGCTGCGGCTGACCATGGCGGGCAGGCCCTGGTCAGTGCCGTAGGGCCGGTCATGGACGCCGAAGGCGGTGGGGATGGAGGGGCCGGTGATGTCCGCGTCCAGGATGCCCACCTTATAGCCCGCCTTGGCCGCGCACAGCGCCAGCAGGCTGGTGACCATGCTCTTGCCCACGCCGCCCTTGCCGCTGATCACGGCGATGACCTTGTTCACCCGGGACAGCTCGTTGACCGGCTCCAGCAAGCTGGACGGGTCCTGCCGCTGGGCGCAGTCCGCGCCGCATTTCGCGCAATCGTGATCGCAATTTTCGCTCATGTTCCACTCGCTCCTGTCGCTAAAATAAGAATAAATTCAGTATATCTGTCCCGCCGGGCTTTGTCAACGCCGCCGAAAGGGCGCGCCGGGCGGCCGGCGGCGGGGCAAAACCGCGAAAAAACGGGCTGTTGAGAGTTTTCCCAACAGCCCGCGGGATATAAAATTAAAAAATTTTTAAGACTCTTTCCCGTACTCCGCCCGCAGCTGGGTCCGCACCTTCCCCTCGGGGCCGCGCAGCCTGCCGCACAGCCGCTTCCACAGTAGCCAGATCACGAAATACCCCAGCGCCAGCATCAGCACCGCCCGCAGCGCCGGCCATCCGGCCCACAATTCCCCCAGCAGCACGTTGGCCGCCGTCAGCACCAGCGTGGCCAGGACGAACCACTTGATATTCTTCTTCCGGAACAGCTCCCGCACCTTTTTCTGCGGGAAGAGCAGCTTATACACCAGCGCGAACAGCGCCGCCAGCGCCGCGCCATGCAGCCCCAGGCCCGCCAATACCCGCCATAGGGGCGTCAGCGCCGTCACCAGCGCCGCCGGGGCGGCGCCCACCGCCCACAGAGGCAGCAGCACCCCGCTCTTCACCGCCGTGGGCAGCCGCAAAAACCGGCTGCGAAGCCGGTCGGCCCGGCTCATGCGCCGCTCCTCCGTGTAGGCGGCGAAGACGGCGTCGGCGGTCCCGGTATCGGCCGGCTCCACGATCTGCTCCGGCGCCGGCTCCGTCATCTCCTCCGTCAGTTCCTCCGGGGAAAAGGCCCGGTTGACGCTGACCCCGGCGGCCACCACCGCCGCGGCCACGCCCGCCTTGATCCGTTTGTCCATCTTCATCCGGCCTCCTCTCCGCCGGGATGGCGGCCGCTCCCGGCCGCTTCCTCCAGCATGGCGCGCACCCGGCCGCCCAGCTGCTTGGTGGTGGAGGCGGCCACCTCCTCCGCGCCGATGGGCTCCAGCAGGTCTATGGTCACGTCCGTGGGCCGCCAGGGGGCGTTGGCCTTTATCCGCTCCGTGCCGGACACGGCCGCCGTCACGATGGGCACACCCGCCCGCTTGGCGATCTTGAACACCGCGTCGTGGAAGGGAAGAAGCTGGCCCGTCTTGCTGCGGGTCCCCTCCGGGTACACGCCCACGTTCACCACGTCCCGCTCCAGCAGGTCCGCCGCGGCGTGGATGGTGACGATGGCCTTGCGGGCGTCGTCCCGGTCGATGACGAGGAAGTTGGCCCGGTGGATATACCGCACCAGGGGGAGCTTCATGTTCTCCGGCTTGGTGATGAACGCCAGCTCCACCCCCCGCCGGCGCAAGGCCCAGACGGTGGCGATGGGGTCGTAGTTGGAACAGTGGTTTCCCACCAGCAGGAACCGGCCCCGGGGCAGGTCCTCCCAGCCCTTCACCGTGATACGCAGCCGGCCTGCCCGGACCAGCAGCCCGATGATGGTGATCACGATCCAGCGGGAGAGGGGCTTGTCCTCTGTCACCGGCTTTTTCAGGTCCACCGTCAGCGACAGCAGGAACACGAACAGCACCCAGCCCACCACCAGTCCCAGGACCCAGGCCAGGTACAGTCCCGCCAGCACCGGGACGATGGCCCATCCCGCCGGGCGGAGCGCCCAGGCGCACAGCGCCGCGCAGGGTGCCGCCAGTATGACCGCCAGCAGCACGATATCGTCCTTCAAGCGCCTCATGTCCGCACCTCCCGCGCCCCGCGTTTTTCTCTGTCACCATCATACCATGCTTCGCGCTCTTTCGCAAGCGCCGGACCCCTCTTGACTATCCGCGGCGATGTGATAATATGTGTGCGAATCTTGAGCGAGGCGAGGCGTGAACGGCCATGGAGACCATCCAGACCAACAAGATCACCGAGGGGATCATCTGGAAGCAGCTGCTGCTGTTTTTCTTCCCCATCCTGATCGGCTCCTTCTTCCAGCAGCTTTACAACACCGTGGACACGGTCATCGTGGGCCGGTATGTGGGAAAGCAGGCGCTGGCGGGCGTGGGCGCCACGGGCAACATCATCAACCTCTGGGTGGGCTTCTTCGTGGGCCTGGCCTCCGGCGCGTCGGTGATCATCTCCCAGTATTACGGCGCCGGGAACCGGGAGGGGCTGTCCCGCTCCGTCCACACCGCGGCGGCGTTGAGCCTGGCCGGCGGCGTGGTCCTCACGGCGGTGGGCCTGGCCACCGCCCGGCCCTCCCTGGAGCTGCTGGACGTGCCGGAAGAGGTGATGGACGAGGCCCTTACCTACATCAACGTGTTCTACCTGGGCATGGTCCCCTGCCTGGTCTACAACGTGGGCACCGGGGTGCTGCGGGCCATCGGGGACTCCAAGATGCCCCTCTATGTGCTGATCGCCTGCTGCGGGGTGAACATCGTGCTGGACCTGCTGTTCGTGGTGGCGTTCCACTGGGACGTGTTCGGCGTGGCCCTGGCCACGGTGCTGGCCCAGACGGTGAGCGCGGTGCTGATCACGCTGCGGCTGCTCCTCACCCGGGACATCTACCGGCTGACGGCGCGGAAGATACGCTTTCACGCCGACGCCCTGCGGCGGATCGTCCGGCTGGGCCTGCCCGCGGGGATGCAGTCGGTGCTGTACTCCGTGTCCAACCTGGTCATCCAGGCGGCGGTGAACGGCTTCGGCACCGACGCGGTGGCCAGCTGGTCGGCGGTCAGCCGCATCGACGGCTTCGTGTGGATGGTGATGGGCGCCTTCGGCATCTCGGTCACCACCTTCGTGGGCCAGAACTTCGGCGCGGGCAAGTACGGCCGGGTCCTGCGCGGCACCCGGGTGTGCCTGGCCATGACCGCCGGGACCATCCTGGTCCTGACGGCCCTGGAACTGCTCTTCGCCGGACCTATCCTGCGTGTGTTCACCCCGGACGAGGACGTGGTGGCCCAGGGCGCCGCCTTCGTGCGGGTCTGGGCGCCGGCCTACATCGCCTATGTGTTCATCGAGATATTCTCCGGCGCGGCCCGGGGCGTGGGCGAGGCGCTGCCGCCCATGATCATCACCGTTTTCGGGGTGTGCGTGCTGCGGCTTATCTGGATATGGGGCGTGGTGCCCTTCTGGCGCACCCCCGCCATGGTGGCCGCCAGCTACCCCGTCACCTGGGGCATCACGGCCGTGGTGTTCATCGTCTACTACCTGCGGATGAACTGGCTCCGGCGCCATGTGCCGGAGGGGACCGTGCTTTCCGACGGCGTCACTTGAAAAACCCGCCGGTTTGTGGCATGATATAGGCAGAGACACATCGGGAGGCGATGGGCGATGAAGAGGATGGCGGCTCTGGTCCTGGCCTGTCTGCTGGCGCTGTCCTGCGCCCGGGCCAAGGCGGACCAGACGGCGGAGGCGGACGCGGCGGACGTGACCGTGGACAGGATCGCCCGCTATATCGTCGGGACCGGCTGCGGGCTGGACCCGGCCGGACTGGAGCGGCTGGACGAGACGCTGGACGCCGACGCCCTGGACCGGTATATCACCGGGATATACGGCCTAGAGGAGGGCTCCTGGACCAGCTGCGCCCTGTACAGAGCCGGCGGCGCCGAGGCATTGGAGATCGCCGTGTTCCGCATGGCGGACCCCGGGGCGGCCGGGACCGCCGCGGAGGCCCTCACGGCCTACATCCAGGCCCGAGAGGGGGACTTCACCGGATACGAGCCGGCGCAGGCGGCCATCGTCCACGATTCCCTGGCCGCCGCCTCGGAGCAGGGGGACGCGGCCCTTCTTATTTGCCCGGACGCCGGGCGCGCCCGGGACGCCTTTTTGGCCAGCTACGAGGCGCTGTACCGCTGCCCCTTCGACCCCCCCAACGCGGACGACATGACCATCTACGACACAGCCGCCATCCTGGAGGCCTGGGAGAGCGGCGACGCCTCCGGCCTCACGGACAAGGACGCGGCCATCCTGGAAAAGGCCGCCCAGGTTCTGGAGGACGTGACGGAGGACGATATGGACCCGCTGGATGTGGAGCGGGCGGTCTACCGCTGGATCACCTCCACGGTGACCTACGACCAGGACCACTACGACAAGACCGTGACCATGAGCCCCGACTCCTTCTCCCCCTATGGGCCGCTCATCGAGGGCAAGGGGGTGTGCCTGGGCGTGGCCTCCACCTTCCAGCTGCTCATGGACATGGCCGGGGTGGAGTGCATCACCGTCGTCGGCGCATCTTACAGCAGCGCCCGCGACCACGCCTGGAACATGGTGCGGCTGGACGGCCGGTGGTACTGCGCGGACCCCACCTGGGACCTGGGCGACGCGGAGGAGACCTGGGCCTACTTCAACGTCACCAGCGACCATCTGGCCGCGACGGACCACCAGTGGGATTACGCCAACGTGCCGGAGGCCGTGGACGCCGCCCCCGCCCCGGCGGGACCCGGCGCGGACGGCGAGGGATGAACTCTGTCACACGCACCGGACAGACGCGCTCTGCCCGGTGTACTCATATCTGACGGGCCTGCGGGCCAACGGAAAGGAGGCGGGACCATGGACGCGAAAGCGGTCCTCGGCCAGATGACGCCGAAGGAAAAGACGCGGCTGCTCTCCGGCAGCGGCTTTTGGCACACCCTGGGCTGCGAGCGGCTGGGCGTGCCCAGCCTGCTTGTCACGGACGGGCCCCACGGCCTTCGCAAGCAGCTACGCCGAGGGGACCGGCTGGGCATCGGCCCCTCCCTGCCCGCCACCTGCTTCCCCACCTCCGGGGCCACCGCCTGCTCCTTCGACCCGGCGCTGCTGGAGCGGATCGGCCGGGCGCTGGGCGAGGAGTGCCGGAAGGAGGGCGTGGCCCTGCTGCTCGGCCCCGGGGTCAACATCCAGCGCAACCCCCTGTGCGGCCGGGACTTTGAGTACTTCTCCGAGGACCCGCTGCTGGCCGGGACCCTGGCGGCGGCCTTCATCCGGGGGGTGCAGAGCGCGGGCGTGGGCGCCTGCCTAAAGCACTTTGCCGCCAACAGCCAGGAGCTGTACCGCAACTGGGCCGACTCCGTCGTGGACCAGCGGGCCCTGCGGGAGATATACCTGCGCCCCTTTGAGATCGCGGTCAAGACCGCCCGGCCCTGGGCGATGATGACGGCCTACAACCGCCTCAACGGCACGTTCTGCTCCCAGAACCCCGTCCTGATGCGGGACCTGGCCCGGGGAGAGTGGGGCTTCGACGGCCTGTTCGTCACCGACTGGGGCGCCATGAGCGACCCGGTGGAGTCCTTCCGGGCGGGGCTGGATCTGGAGATGCCCGGCGTCTGCCGGGGCACGGACCGGGAGCTGCGCTACGCCGTGGAGACCGGCGCCCTGGCCCAGGAGGACATCGACCGGGCGGCCCGGAACGTGCTGGCCCTGGCCGAAAAGCACCAGGCCGGCGACGCCGTCCCCTATACCTGCGACATGGCCGCACACGCCGCCCTGGCCCGCCAGGCGGCCCGCGAGAGCGCGGTGCTGCTGAAAAACGACGGCCTGCTGCCGCTGCGCCCCGGGGCGCGTCTCGCGGTGATCGGCGGCCTGGCCAGGGAGCCACGGTATCAGGGCGCCGGCTCCAGCCGCATCGAGCCGGCGGGGCTGGACAGCTTCTGTCAGGCCCTGGATGAGGCGGGCGCCGCCTACGGCTGGGCCGAGGGCTTCCGGGGCGACGAGCCCGACGGCGGCCTGATCGCCCAGGCGGTGGCCACGGCCCGGGACAAGGACGCGGCGGTGGTGTTCGCTGGGCTGCCGGAGGACGGGGAGAGCGAGGGCTTCGACCGGGCGCACATGGAGCTGCCCGAGGCCCAGAACGCCCTGATCCGGGCCTTGGCGGAGGCGGGCGTCCCCACCGCCGTGGTGCTGCAATGCGGCAGCCCCGTGGCGCTGCCCTGGGCGGAGGCGGTGAACGCCGTCCTGCTGGTCCACCTGGCCGGGCAGGAGGGCGGCCACGCCGCGTGGGAGCTGCTGTCCGGGGCCTGCAGCCCCGAGGGCCGGCTGGCCCAGACCTGGCCCGCCAGGCCGGAGGACGTGCCCAGCGCCGCCACCTTCTCCACCGGGGAGGAGCGGGTGCAGTACCGGGAGAGCATCTTCGTGGGCTACCGCTACTACTGCTCCGCCCCCGCCGCGCCGGCCTACCCCTTCGGCCACGGCCTGGCCTACACCACGTTCGATTACAGCGATCTGGCCATTGACGGCCGGACCGTGCGGTGCACGGTGAAGAACACCGGCGCCGTCCCCGGGGCAGAGACGGTGCAGCTGTACGTCTCCCTGCCGGGCTCCAAGGTGTTCCGGGCCCAGCGGGAGCTGAAGGGCTTTCAAAAGCTGCGCCTGGCCCCGGGCCAGGAGGCCCAGGCGGTCTTCACCCTGCCGGACGAGGCCCTGGCCTGGTACGACCCCCGCGGCCGCGGCTGGAGCGTGGAGCCGGGGCAGTACCGCGTCCTCATCGGCGCCTCCAGCCAGGACATCCGCCTGGAGGGGACGCTGGCCGTGACCGAGGGCACCGTGCCGGAGCCGCTGGATTACCCCGTGGGCACGGCGGACCAGGCCCAATTCGAGGCGCTGCTGGGCCGTCCCGTGCCGCCGGACACTCCCGAGCGTCCCTACACCAAGGACACCCTCATGGTCCACGCCCGCTCCTCCCTGGCGGGGAAGCTGTTCCTCACCATCGGCGCCCGGGTCGCCCGGGGCCGGACGGGCAGCGCGGAGCGGGACGCCCGGATCGGCCGGCAGACCGTGGAGGGCATCCCCCTGCGGGGCATCGGCATGGCCGGCGGGGACCGGCGGCTGATCCACGCGGCGGTGGAGCTTTTCAACGGCCACCCCCTCCGGGCCGTGGCCCGGCTGTTCCGCAGGCCGTGACATATAGGACCCACCGACGCCCGGGGCGGCAAAAGCCGCTCCGGGCGCCGTTTTTTCCTCTGGCCCGCACAATAAGTCAAAAATCGATAAAATTTATTTGAATCACATCTTGCTATTTGTGCAGGATGATGATAAAATCAGGATATACATCTGCCATATTTTAACAAATCTTGATGGGCAGAAGAAAGGATGATATCCATGAAAAAAGCAAAGGCATTGTTATCGCTGGTCTGCGCTCTGGGCCTGATGCTGACGTGGGCGCCCTGCGCTTTCGCCAGCGAGGGCGGCGCGGCCCTCGCCTATGAGTTCACCGGCAGCGGCGCCGAGGCGCCGGGCTTCGCGGAGGGGACCGTCACCCTCACCGCGGAGGACGGCACATACCGGCTGTTCTGGGCGGACGACGAGGCAGCCCTGGCGGGCTACTATGAGATCGCAACCCTGGAGGTGTCCGGCGGCAGCGCCTCGTTCACCTTCGGCGACCACGTGGCCATCCCCGCCGACGCCACCAAGCTGATCGCCGCCGCGGGCGAGGAGGAGTACCCCGCCGTGGCGGACGCCGTGGCCGTGTACGACATCCCGGCGGAAAAGCAGCTGGGCCACCGCTCCGGCGAGGAGCTGTACACCTTCAACTCCTTCTCCGACATCCACATCGACGAGGAGCATATCGGCCAGACCCCGCCCTACTACTGGGTCTATTCCGAGGGCCACTGGGCCAAGGCGCTGCAGTTCGCCGTGGACAAGGGCGTGGACTTCATCGTCTCCTCCGGCGACCAGGTGACCAACGCCAACCTGGACACCCTGGACAAGGAGTGGCAGGCCTATCAGTACATCCTGTCCCAGTCGGATTATGTCAATCCCATCTACGAATCCGGCGGCAACCATGAGGTCCGGCAGGACGGCGCCGTGCCCGAGGAATTGCAGGCGTTCGTCACCGGCAGCGGCCTGAACAGCGAGCTGGACACCCTGGCCGCCGCCAAGCCCTACTACGCCATCGCCGAGCCCAAGACCGGGGACCTGTTCATCTTCATGGCCCTGGAGGGCGGCTACCGGCCGGCCCAGTACGACGAATTCACCGAGGAGCAGCTGGACTGGGTGGAGGGCCTGCTGAATGAGAACTACGGCCAGGGCCGGAACATCTACATCGTCCAGCATGCGCTGATCAACGGCTACGGCCCCGGCGACGACCTGGAGACCCCCTATTACGGCGGCTCCCTCAACCGGGATCTGCCCTCGGTGCAGCGGTTCATCTCCATCCTGGAGGCCCATCCGGACGTGATCTGGATCTCCGGCCACTCCCATGAGGACCTGACGCTGAACTACAACTTCACCAACAACGGCGGCGCGTCCTGCTACATGATCCACAACCCCTCCGTGGGCAACCCCACCCATGTGACCGACGGCGCCATCGACTACACCTTCTATGAGGACAACTCCCAGGGCTACTTCGTCCAGGTGTTCGACGACGCCATCGTCTTCAACGGCGCCAACCTGGTCTACGGCAAGATCTTCCCCGCCTACTGCTACATCATCCCCGGCGGCACCAGCCTCCAGGAGCAGGCGGAGGAGGAGCCCTTCCTCTTCACCGACGTGGCCATCGACGCGCCCACGTTCCGCTCCGAGCTGGCCAACGCCAACACGCTGCTGGGCATCTACTATGAGTTCAGCTCCTATGACCAGTATCAGGCGCTGAAACGCTGCTACCGCCAGTATAAGGACGCCGACGCGGACGCCATGGGCGAGGAGGAGCTGGCCGCCGCTTACAGCAGCGTGCGCCTGGCCATCGCCTACCTCCATCAGGTCGTGGAGGCCGCCAGCGGACGCGAGTTCGAGGTGGTCCTCCAGGAGCCCGAACCGGAGGCCACGCCCGAGCCCACCCTGCGGGAGAGCGAGCTGACCGTCCGCATCCACTACCACCGGGAGGACGGCGACTATGAGCCGTGGAGCGTGTGGCTGTGGTCCACCGGCGACGGCACCGACAACCCCTTCACCGGCACCGACGACTTCGGCGTGTACCTGGAGTACCCCGTGGCCCCGGAGATCACCTCCCTGGGCTTCATCGTCCGGACCCAGAGCTGGGATAAGGACATCGACGCCGACCAGTTCATCAACGTGGACGGCACGGTGACGGGCGATACGCTGGACGTGTACATCGAGTCCGGCGTGGAGGGCTACACGACGGGCTGACCGCCGCCCGCCGCGAGGCATGACATGAAATAACAAAGGGGCTGCCGCCGGTCCGTGACCGGGGCAGCCCCTGCGTATTATGTCAACTGTTCCCCTGTGCCGTCCTGCCACAGCAGTTCCACCGGCCCGTCCCCGGTCAGCGCCCGGCTGCGCCCGTCCGGCTGGCTGCACCCCACCCAGAGGGCGAACCGCGTCCCCCGGCGCCGGACCCCGGCCTCGTCCACCACGGTGAAGGCCCGGGCGGGCACGTCCAGCGTCACCGTGACCGTCCCCCCGGCGGGGACCTCCGCCCGCCGGAACGCGGCCAGGGCCGGGTTCGGCGGCGCGAAGGGGCTGTCCAGGCACCGGATATACGCCTGCACCACGTCCTGGGTATCCGCCCGTCCGGCGTTCTCCACCGCCGCGGACAGCCGCAGCCCCTCCTCCGCGCTCCCAGCCAGCACCCGCGCCGCCGTCACCCGCACACGGCCGTAGGTCAGCCCGAAGCCGAAGGGGTACTGGGCGGGCCGCTCCATGTACCGGTACGTCCGGCCTTTCATGGCGTAGTCCTCGAAGTCGGGCAGCTGATCCGCGCTCTCATAAAACGTCACCGGCAGCTTCCCGGAGGGGGACGCCGCCCCGAACAGCAGCTCCGCCGCGGCCGCGCCGCCCTGGGCGCCGGGGTACCACAGCGCCAGGATGGCGCCGAAATGCTCCGCCGCGTAAGCCAGGTCCACGGCGCTCCCTGTCATCAGGCACAGCACCGTGGGCTTGCCGGTCCCGGCCACGGCCTCCATCAGCGCCCGCTGGGGGGCGGGCAGCCGCAGGTCGGGCCGGTCGCCGGATGCGTAGCTGTTGTTGGCGTCGCCGGCCTCGCCCTCCAGCGTCTCGTCCAGCCCCAGGCACAGGATCACCGCGTCGCTGGCCCGGGCGGCGGCCACCGCCTCCGCCAGCCGGTCCCCCGCCTGGGCCACCGGCTCGGTCCTGTCCCGGAACAGGTGGCACCCCGCCGCCGTCAGCACCCGCACGCCGCTGCCGGCCAGGTAGTCCTGCACGCCCTCCTGCACCGTCACATAGCGGCCGGCGGTGCCGTGGTAATTCCCCGCCAGGGCGGCGCGGCTGTCGGCGTTGGGGCCGATGACGGCCACGGTCCGCAGCGCGTTTTTGTCCAGGGGCAGCAGCCCGTCGTTTTTCAGCAGCACGGCGCTCTCCCGGGCGGCCCGGCGGGCCAGGGCCAGATGCTCCGGGCACTCGATGGCCGTATAGGGGATGGCGTCGTACTCGCTGCCGTCGAAGAGGCCCAGCAGGAACCGGGTGGTGAACAGCCGCACGGCTGCCTCGGTGACGGCCGCCTCGCTCACCAGCCCCCGCTCCACCGCCTTAGCCAGGTGGCGGTAGGTGTCCCCGCAATTGAGGTCGCACCCGTTGTTCACGGCCAGGGCCGCGGCCTCCACGGCGTCCCGCGCTACGCCGTGGCGCACATGGAAGTCCTCGATGGCGCCGCAGTCGGATACGAAGTGGCCCTTAAAACCCCACTCCTCCCGCAGCCGCTTTTGCAGCCCGGGGCTGGCGCAGCACGGCTCCCCGTTCAGGCGGTTGTAGGCGCCCATCACCGCCTCCACCCCCGCCTCCCGGACCAGGGCCTCGAAGGCGGGCAGATAGGTCTCCTCCAAATCCTTGTCGGACACGGCCGCGTCGAAGCCGTGGCGCAGGGCCTCCGGCCCGGAGTGGGCGGCCAGGTGCTTGGCGCAGGCGGCGGCCTTCATCACCGGCCCGTCCCCCTGCATCCCCCGGACGAAGGCCACGCCCATCCGGGCGGTGAGATAGGGGTCCTCCCCGTATGTCTCCTGGCCCCGGCCCCACCGGGGGTCCCGGAAAATGTTCACGTTGGGCGCCCAGAAGGTCAGCCCCTTGTAGGCGTCCCGGTCCCCCTGGGCGGAGCAGGCGTTGTACTTGGCCCGGCCCTCGGTGGCGATCACACCGCCCACCTGCCGCAGCAGCGCCTCGTCGAAGGTGGCGGCCAGGCCGATGGCCTGGGGGAATACGGTGGCCTGGCCGCCCCGGGCCGCCCCGTGCAGCGCCTCGTTCCACCAGGTATAGGCCGACACGCCCAGCCGCTCGATGGCCGGCGCGTCGTACCGCAGCTGGCTCACCTTTTCCTCCAGGGTCATCTGCGCCACCAGCGCCCGCGCCCGTTTTTCCGCCTGATCCCGCGTCATGCGCCACCGCCTCCTTTTTTCCCAGTATACACCCCGCCGCCCCGGTTGTCACGGGGTTTTGCCCCGCCTCAACTGGTATTAAAAAATTCATCTATTTTGGATATTTCAATATACCCAATTCGTGCTATCATGGGAGCATAAGAAAAAACGGAGGTATCCCTCGATGAAACAAAAGCGTATCATGACCATACAGGACCTCTCCTGCTTCGGCAAGTGTTCCCTCACGGTGGCCCACCCCATCATGTCGGCCATGGGCCTGGAGGTCTGCCCCATCCCCACGGCGGTGCTTAGCACCCACACCGGCGGCTTCACGGGCTGGACGTTCCGGGACCTGGCGGCGGACCTGCCGGCCATCGCGGCCCACTGGAAGAGCCAGGGCCTGACCTTTGACGGCGCGGTGACGGGCTACCTGGGCAGCGGGGAGATGATCGGCATGGTGTCGGACTATTTCCGGCTGTTCCCGGGGATGGTGAAGGTGGTGGACCCGGTGTTCGCGGACAACGGCAAGCTGTACGCGGGCTTCGACGAGGCGTATGCGGCGGGCATGACCCGGCTGTGCGCCCAGGCGGACGTGATCGTGCCGAACCTGACGGAGGCGGCGTATATGCTGGGCGAGCCATACGTGGCCTCCGGCTACGACGAGGCGTACATCCACGGCGTGCTGCGCCGACTGGCGGCGCTGGGCTGCGGCACGGCGGTGGTGACGGGGGTGACCTACGACCCGGCCCAGCAGGGCGCGGTGGCCTATGACGCGGCCACGGGGGAGTTCTTCCAGTACTTCCGGGAGAACATCGACGCCTCCTTCCACGGCACCGGCGACGTGTTCACCTCCGCGCTGGCGGGGGCGGTGGTCCTGGGCCGGAGCCTGCCCGACGCGCTGCGTATCGCGGTGGACTACACCGTGGACTGCATCCGCGCCACCATGCCGGACCGGGCGGAACACTGGTACGGCGTGAAGTTCGAGACTTGCCTCCCCGGCCTGATCCGGTCCCTGGAGGCCTGACCGGGACACGCGGTCCCCTCATACGAAAGCACGGCGCGGCCCAAAACAGCGGGCCGCGCCTGGTTTTTCCAGCTTTTCCAGCATATACAAATATTTTTAATAAAATCTATGCTTGCAATCTGGCATGAAATGCATTACAATGTACGCACCAGTAGACAGCGGCGCGGCGTGCCGGGCGTCCGGCCCTCCCGCGGGGCTGTCGAAAGTGACCCATCATTTCATTCCCCTTATGAAAGGAGAAAACACATGAAAAAGATCACCTGCCTTGTCCTGGCGCTGCTCATGCTCCTGGCCATGTTCGCCACGGCCGGCATGACGGCGGACCCGGCTTCCGTTTCGGAGGAGCCCGCTCCCGTTTCCGAGGAGCCGGCCGGCCAGCCGGAAGTTCCCGCCTCCGACCCGGTGCAGCCCCAGATCGCGGCGCCGGAGGCCACCGAGACCGAGGCCGGCGCCCCCGCTGCGTCCGACCCCGTCGACGAGTCTGCGCCCGTAGAGCCGGCCCCCGAGGCCGACGCCCAGACCGAAGAGGTCGAAGAGACTGAAGAGACTGAGAAGGTCGAGGATGTCGAGGATGTGGAACAGGCCGAAGAGCCCGAACCCGCTGCCGACAACAGCATCTCGCCCATCTCGGGACCCGCCGAGGAGGAAGGGCCCCGCACCGTCGCTGTGTATGCCAACGGCGGCTGTTTCCCGGCGCCCCGCTCCGCCTATGATCCCCTGACGGTCACGCTGACCGAGGAAGGCAAACTCCCCAAGGCCGACACCGAAGCCGAGAAGGATTGGTACATCCCCCAGCGCGCGGGTTACCGCTTCGTGGGCTGGTACAAGGATAACCCCGGCCCGACTACGCCCAGCGAGGATGCCCTTGATTTGAGCAAGCCCCTTGACAAAGAAGTGACGGCGCTTTACGCCGGCTGGGTTCGTGTCCTCGTCTTGGATGCCGCGCCCGGCAGCTTTAACGACAAGAACACCGATAACTACTCCCGCACCGTGGATGTCCCCAATGGCGTCATGCCCAATGTGGAGGCGTATAAGCCCGTCTTCAACACCGACGCCGAAGAGCAGAGCGCGGACTTCATCGGCTGGTACACCGCGCCCACCTCCGTGACCCACACCGAGCATGAGGGCTACTGGACCTGGGATGTGAAGACCAACGGCCAGGAGGTCAAGCCCGGCGACCCGCTCGCCGAGGGCGTCACCACCCTTTATGCTGGCTATAAGGTCAACGAGGCGAAAGCCCCCGAGACAGCCCGGCAGGCCATCACCTTCTATCTCGACTGGAACGGCATCAACGGTATGTGGGGCAAGTGCCTGACCCTCTCCCGCAGCTACGATGCGGCCAAGGGCGGCTACACGCTCACCCCCGCGGACCTGCTGGTCTGGAGCCTGAACTGGGACAGTAATGACGAGGTGGATGTCAGCAGCATGGATGCCCTGAATACGTATTGGGCGGGACGCACCTTCCCGGCCGAGAATGGCTACACGTTCCGCGGCTGGGCCACCACCGAGAACGCCACGGACCCTGACGTGGACGACGAAACCGTGGTCAAGGACGGCGACAGCATCTACGCCGTCTGGACCAAGGACGGCGACAGCAGCCAGAAGTTCGTCGCTGACGGCGGCCGGGATAAGACCGTCGGCCCCCTGGAGTTCATCCAGTTCCCGAATCTGAAAAACAGCGCCCACGGCAAGGCGGGCGCCACCGCCACGGTCACCATGCACACTTCCCCGGTGGATGCCGAACTGTCGAACGTGGTCTGGAACGTCACCTACTCTGTACCCAGGGAGAACCCCTTCGCGCCTCCCCTGTCCTACACCGTGCAGGTCAAGGACGGCGAGACCTTTGACGGCCAGAACCCGGGAGAGGGCAAAGGAAAGATAGGCATCGAAGCCAAAGCCAGCGGCCGCACCCTGACTTTCACCGATGTGGACGGCATGGACCACGTCGTGACCGTCACCGTCTCCTCCGACACCGACTACACGGACCCCGTGACCCAGGAGAAGATCACCAGCGTCCAGTCCAACACCTACGCCGAGGTCGTCTTCACCCACAGCTGGCAGGAGAGCAAAGAAGAACTGGCTGCCACTTGCAGCACCCGCGGCGCGAAGTATTACGAGTGCAGCGACTGTGCCGCGGAAAAGACCGTGGAGACGCCCATGCTGACCCACGTCTGGCAATACGTGGTGGAGCCGGCCCCCCAGTGCACCACGCCCGGCTACAAGCAGGACACGTGCAAGTACTGCGGCATCACCTTCGCCCAGTATCAGCAGGAGATGAATGCCAAAGGCTTGAAGCTCAACCCGCCCCACAAGACCACCATCATCCCCGCCACGGGACATGAGTATAAGACAGTCAATGCCAATGCAGGGCGGGCCGAGAACGGCCTCCGGCTGATATCCGAGCAATGCGTCAGGCCTGGCTGTGGAGACACGGAGATCGTTATGAATGGCGATGCCACGGGTGACAACAACGTGAATGTTCTCGATGTCGATTTGCTGTTCCAGATCGTCAACAAGCAGGTCGTTTCTACCCAGTCGGTCGAGGCGCTTGACCTAAATGGCGATGGTAAAGTGAATGTTCTTGATGTGGATAAGATTTTCATGTACGTCAACAAACAGATAGCTTCTTTTGACTGACCTACCCGCAAAGGAGGAACGATCGATATGAAAAAGTTTTTAATTGCACTTTTGGCGTTGGTGCTGATCATATCAGTCTTTACCATCGCCGTCGGTGCTGATGGAGGCGTACAGATCGTAGTCACAGCAGACAAGCCTACGGTCTACCCTGGCCAAACAATTACTTATACCTTGTCAGTAAAAAATTCCGGAGTGGCTATTGTTAATCTCTCGTTTGATTTCTCCTTACCTGCCGGAATCGAATTTACAGCCACAGAATCCAGTGATGTCAGCGGCTTTGCATATCATAATATTAATTTGCACCCGGCGCCGGGCACAGGTAATCCAACTGTCACATTGTCTTCTGGTTCCAAATCTGGAGATTTCACCATAGGAACTATCACAGGAACTGTTACCAACACTGTCGAAGTGAAGACATATTCATTCACGGTTTCTAACATCGTAACGACACAGGGTGGGGGAGAAACTAGCGACACATCTGGTGCTTCTGTGACGGTATCTCATGGCGACAAAGACAGTTCTTACCACAATTATCCGTTATCTCCCACCAAAACGGTGCCCCCCACCTGCCAGGAGTATGGCAAAGAAATCTACGAGTGCCAGACCAAAGGCTGCAACGCAATTGATGAAAAGTCCATTGCTAAAAAAGAACACCTTTGGAAGGATACTCCCACTTGGGACTGGGGAAGCGAGAACCCGCCCTTTGACAACGTGACCGCGACCCTTACCTGTTCCGGGAACGGCGGCAAATCTCACACGGTGGAAGCAACTGCCAAGGGAGAGAAGGTCAAGAGTACTGCCACTTGCACAGAGCCGGGCGATACGACTTACGCCGCCACGGTCACCTTTGGCACTGGCGATGAAGGCAATGGTATGTCCTACACCGATACCAAGACTGTCGAGGGCGTCGCCCTTGGCCACCAGTGGCCGGACCAGGCCGATATCAAGGTCAGCTGGACCGGCGAGGCCGGCAAGCAGACCATAGAGGGGCCTGTGACCGTAATGTGCGGGAACGGCGACAAGTGTGATTCTCCCAACGGCATCGAGTTGGAATTCAAGTACGTTTACACCGATGACACCGCCACCTGCACTAAGCCCGGCGAGATCACCGCCACCGCCACCGCTACTGCCACCAACGTCCCCGGCATGACCTATACCTTCAAAAACACAGCAAAGACCCCCGCCCTGGGCCACAAGTGGGCGAAAGACGCTCCTACGGTGATCTGGACTGGTGATGCGAACAAGGAAGCGCGTACCATCCAGGGAGAGGTCAAGGCGACTTGCGATAATGGTGATAAGTGTGACGGCAGCCGGAAGCTGACATTCACCTATTCCCACGATGGAACGCCCGCCACCTGCACCGAGGACGGCGATATCACATATTCGGCCGTTGGCACCACCGAAGACGGTCATACCTATAACTTCACCGATGCGAAGCAGACGCTTACCAAGCTGGGCCATGATTTTCAGGGGAACAAGCTTCTTGTCACCTGGCCCGAGGAATACGACGGCAAGAACCCCCCCGTTGTCACCACTGTTGCCATTGAGTGCAACAATGGCTGCTCCGAAGAGCCCATCCCGGGTAAAGTCGTTAGCGTCAACAAGGTCGAAACCGACGGCGATTGGGCGGAGCCCACTTACCAAAAAGGCGGCGTACACACCTATACCGTTACCGCTACGTTCCCTGACGGCAAGGGCAATCAGACCGCTAAAATGACTTCCGAGAAAAAGCCGTACACGCTTTCCCCGCTGGAGGCCACAGTCGAAGCGTCCGAACTGCCCAGCCAGGCCGACCAGTCCGCAAAGGCAAAGGATGCCCTGGAAGCCGATGTGAAGGCTATGCTGGATGCCGCGCTGACAGAGAACAGCTTCAGCGGCATGGACGAGGACCTGAAAGAGGCTCTCCAGAACGCCCAGGTCAGCACGACCGCAGGCATGAACGTCACCACCGCGTTGGTCGTGACCGATAGCACCGCCAATAAGGGTTCCGTCACCAACGTGGATGCCGAGAACGTTAAGGGCTATTATGACATTCACATCGACGTAAAGGTGGAATTGAATGGCAAGACTACGGAAGGCCATATCACGGAAGTCAGCACCCCCATTACCTTCACGATCAAGCTGCCCAGCGGCGGCCCCATCTGGTATGTGATGACGAACCATGGCGGCCCTTGGGCCAAGATCGAAGGCTCCAAGGTGGAAAATGGCCACATCGTGTTCAGTTCCAAGCAGTTCTCCGATTTCGCCATCATCTCCAGCAACGACCTGAAGGACGCCAAGATCGAGGCCATCCCCGCCCAGACCTATACTGGCAAGGCCATCACGCCCAAGGTGAAAGTCACCATCAACGGCGGCCAGGAACTGACGGAGAACGAGGACTACACCGTCACCTACTCCAACAACACCGATAAGGGTACCGCCACAGTGACCATCGAGGCTGTGGAAGGTTCCGATTACATCGGCTCCAACACCGCCACCTTCCAGATCAAGGCGGCCTCCTCCGGCGGCTCCGGCAGCGGCAGCGGCAATGGCAGCGGCTCCGGCTCCCCCGAGACGGGCGACGAGACGCCTCTGGCCCTGTATGCGGCCCTGCTGACGGCCTCCCTCGCGGCTCTGGCCGCCACCCTCCTGGTCCTGCATAAGCAGCGCCAGAAGTAATACCCCCAATTCCCCGAAAGGACACGGCCCCGCCGTGTCCTTTCTTTATTGGTGAATGACCATCTTGTAAATGGCCGCTGTTTGCGGTACAATAGGAGAAAGACCAGAAAGACTAACTATTAAAAGTCAAGTCTGAATTAAGGAAAAAGGACGAAGAGGTGTGGGACCGCAAGAAGGCA
>CANRIF010000007.1 GCA_947630645.1 uncultured Oscillospiraceae bacterium
TCGTCCATGTTCTCCCAGTTGTGCCAGACGTTCTGCACGTCGTCGTTGTCCTCGAACACGTCCAGCATCTTCTGCATATTCTTCCGGTCGCCCTCCGCCGTGAGGGTGACGTAGGTCTGGGGGACCATCTCCTCCTGGGCGGAGTCCAGCTTGTAGCCGTGGGCGGTCATATACTCCGCCACGGCGGTCACGTCGCCCGGCTTGGTGTAGAGGGTGAACACGCCCTCCTCGGCCTCCATATCGTCCGCGCCGGCCTCCATGGCGTCCATCAGCACGTCGTCCTCGTTCAGGTCGCCGTCCTCGTTGTCCACCACGATCACGCCCTTGCGGTCGAAGGACCAGCTGACGCAGTTGGCCGGGCCCATGTTGCCGTTATACTTGTCGAAGCAGTGGCGGATGTCGCTGGCGGTGCGGTTGCGGTTGTCGGTCATGGCCTCCACGATCACCGCCACGCCGCTGGGGCCATAGCCCTCATAGGTGACGGACTCGAAGCTGGAGGTGTCGCCGCTGCCCAGGGCCTTCTCGATGGTGCGCTTGATGTTGTCGTTGGGCATATTGGCGGCCTTGGCCTTGGTGATGACGGCGGCCAGACGCATATTGTTCTTCGGGTCGCCGCTGCCTCCCTCTTTCACCGCCACGATCATCTCACGGGCGATCTTGGTGAAGGCCTGGGCGCGCTTGGCGTCGGCAGCGCCCTTGGTTTTTTGTATGTTGTGCCATTTGGAATGTCCGGACATGGTATCTATCCCCCTGTATCATTGCTTTACAGGGTATTTTACCACAAATTTTTTCCAATGGCAACTATCTGGCTTTGGGAATTAAAAGAAGTCCCGCCGTCCGCTCCCCATTGGCGGCCCGGATGGCCTCCACGGTGGAGCGGTATTTCTTCGCCACGGCCCACATATCTGCGTCCGGGGCCAGCCGCACCAGGGACAGGGACGGCGCCGCCGGCGCCGCGGCCCACGCCTCCGCGTCCTCGGTGACCGCGGACACGGCGGTGACGGTCCGCTCCGTGACGGCCAGGGCGTCCATGCTCAACACCACCCGCACGTCCAGCCCGCTTCCCGACGGGGCGCAGTAGACATCGGCCGCCGTGACGGACACGTTTTGCAGCGCGGTCCCGGCGGGGATGCTGGTGGTGAATTCCGCCCCCATCCGGCACCGGACCGGCGTGAACACGCCGCCGTCCTGGCGCACCACCGCCCGGACGTTCACCGTGGTGCGGACAGTCTCTCCCTCCACCGTGACGCCGCCCACCGTGGCCCAGGCGCACACGGCCTCGCCCGCGCCGCCCAGCACCTCCGCCGAGCCTGTCACCGTCTGGCGCATGGAGACGGCCTGGACCTGCCCCGTCAGGCAAAGCGGCTCCGTCCGGCCCAGCAGGACCGTGCGGTTGCTGTAAATATCCGCGATATAGCTGATCGGCTGGGTCCGGCGGCACACGGTCTGGGCCACGAGATGCAGTTCCGCCTTCACCTTCCCGTCCTCGCCGGGACGCTCTGGCAGGTCGAAATAGACACCAGTGAACATCAGCGAGACGGCGGCGGACGCCTCCGCCGCGTCCGTGTCCACCTCCATGATCTGGGACCACTCCGTCTCATACCGCCCGGCGTAGGTCTGGCCGTCCTGGCCGCCGTAGAGGATGCCCGCCCGGATACGGCCCCGGAAGACCACCTTGCCGCTGACGTACTTCACGTCCTCCACCGCGGCCTCCGCCCGCTGGGACAGGATGTGTTCCGCGGCGGTGCAGCCGGCGGGCAGCGGGTACTCGTCGGTGACCACGAAGGTCTTCTCCCGCACGTCAGCCACCACCGTCATGTCCTCCGTCTTTGTGAGGATATGTACGTCCCCCGTCTCCTGCACCAGGCCGGAGACCACCTCCATGCTCCTGCGCTGGTAGACCGCCGTCTCGCAGTCTATATCCGCCCGGACGGACAGCTTGCGGGAGTTGATCATCCTGGCGTCGATGGCCCGCACCCGCATCACGGCCAGGGTCTGGCAGTCCGTGTCCGCCCCCGACGCGTCCAGGTGCATCTCCACGGGAATGACCATCGGCAGGCTCTGGAGCGCGCCGCCGCCCTCCGGCGCATACATCACCGACACATTCAGCGACGCGGCCAGCTCCACCGCCCCCGCCTGGGTGTCCTTGCTCCGCAGGGTGATGACCCCCTCCGCGTCGATCACCCCCGCCATGTCCGGCATGGCGTCCGGCACGTTGCTCTCCGCCGTCACATCCCGGCTGAACGAGCCGGACCACACCGGGGCCAGGTGATCGTATAGGTCCTTTTTCAAGGTCGTATCCATGACGCAATCGCTCCTTGCATTGTTTTCTTACGCAAGGATATGTCCGGTCCGGGCGGAATATGACGCTCAACGGCGCAGCAGCCAGACCCCGCCGCCCAACAGGCAGCAGCCGCACAGCGCCCACCAGAACCAGGTGGGCAGCAGCAGCACCAGAAAGATGCACACCCCCGCCGCCACCGCCGCGTAGCCGCAGAAGCAGCCCTTTTGTCCCCCTTTTTTCCGCATGAATATCGCCTCCCAGTCATTTTATGGCCGGGAGGCGGTGGGTGTGACGGGATTCATTTTTTCTCCAGTTCCCAGCGGTCCAGCTTCTCCGCCTCGCCGTAGAGGCGCAGATAGGAGGCGTACCGGCTGGGATGCACATAGCCGGCCTCCGCCGCCGCCCGGACCGCGCACCCTGGCTCGGCCCGGTGGGTGCAGTCGTCAAAGCGGCAGGCGCCGGTATACGGGGCGAATTCGGGGAACAGGCCCGCCAGTTCCTCGGGCAGGATCGGCGTCTCGTTCTCGTCTCCGAAGGAGGCGAAGCCCGGCGTGTCCGCCAGGAGGGTGTCGCCGCCGATGTCGTATAGTTCCACATGGCGGGTGGTGTGGCGGCCGCGGCCCAGCTTCTGGCTCACCTCTCCCACCGGCAGGCCCATATCCGGGGCCAGGGCGTTGATAAGGCTGCTCTTGCCCACGCCGGAGTTTCCGGTAAAGCAGCATATCCTGCCCCGCAGCGCCTGGCGCAGCGCCTCGACGCCCTGGCCGGTCCTGGCGCTGACCGGATAGACGCCGTAGCCGGTGCCGGCGTAGATGGCGCGCAGTTCCTCCGCCGGGTCCAGGTCGCACTTATTGATAACCAGCAGCACGCCGCAGCGGTTCTTCTCGCACCGCACCGTGATCCGGTCCACCAGATAGGGGTCCGTCACCGGCAATGCGGCGGACAGCAGCATCACCAGATAGTCGATGTTCGCCACGGCCGGGCGGCTGAAGGCGTTTTTCCGGGGCAGGATGTCCAGCACCACGCCCTCCGCGCCGTCCGCGGTGTCGATCAGGACCCGGTCGCCCACCAGGGGGGACAGCCCCTCCTTCCGGAAACGGCCTCTGGCCCGGCAGCGGACGAGCGCGCCCTGGGAGCGGACGTAATAGAATCCGCTCAGGGCGCGCATGATGACTCCCTCCCGGCTCACCCGTCCACCGTGGGCGGTACTATGCCCGTGCCCTGGCTCTGGGTGTCCGCGCCGGAAGAGGCCGGGCCGCTGCCGACGGTAAGGTAGACGCGGGTGCCGCTGACCACCTGGGTCCCGGCGACGTAGTTCTGGAACAGGACGCGGCCGTCGTCCTCCATGGCGGAGCTGGTGTATTGGATCTCGCTCTCCGTGCAGATCAGCCCCTCCCGCTGCAGCGCCAGCAGCGCCGCGGCCTTCGTCAGGCCCACTGTGTCGGGGACGGTGGTGTAGGTGACGCTGGGGCCGGCGCTCACATAGATGGTGACCGTGCTGCCGCTGACCACCGTGTCGCCGGGGGCCGGCTCGGTGGAGATGACGTAGTTCTCCGTGATGGAGTCAGACTGCTGCCGGGCGATGACCACGTTCATGCCCATGGACTCCAGGCGCACCTGGGCCTCCGTGAACGGGGAGTTCACCAGGTCCACCGGCAGCCGCTCCAGCTGCAATCCGGAGCTGACGGTGAGGGTCAACTCGATGCCGTCGGTGACCACCATGCGGCTGGCGCCGGCGGCGGGGTCCTGCTCCATGATGGTCCCCATATCATGAGTGGAGTCTGCCTTATAGACGATCTTGACGTTGTATAGGCCGGTGATGGCCTCGTTGTCCGCGACATCGTTGATGTTGTATCCGACCAGCGCCGGCACCTCCACGCGCACCGCGTCCCGGAAGATATCCTTGAGCCAGTACTGCCAGACGAATATGAACAGCGCCAGCGCGAAAGCGGCCACCAGCGTGAAGCCCGAGAGCATACTGACGCTGTTGGCGCGCATCCGGCGGCGGGCGTAGCCCTCCTTGGAAAGTTCCCCCGCCCGGCTGATGCGCGGGACGTTTTTCCGCACAACGTGTACCTCGTCCTTGACGATCCGCACCGCCATGCGTCCGCCTTCCTCCGGCACGACCTGCTCCGGCTCCTGCTCCTGCATGGCCGTCTCCTCCGGCGGCGCCTCCAGGCGCCCCTTCAGGTCCTCCAGGTCGGAGAGCATATCCGCGGCGGTGGCGTAACGGTCGTCCGGGTCGGGCTCCATGGCCCGCAGGGTGACACCCTCCAGTTCCGGCGGAATGCTGGGGTCCAGCGAACAGGGCGAGTCAGGGATGACGGAATAGTGCTGCACCGCCACCTGCTCCACGGTCTCCCCGTCGAAGGGCAGCTTGCCCGTGAGCATCTCGTATATGACCACGCCCAGAGAGTAGATGTCCGAGCGGGCGTCCACCGTCTCGCCCCGGGCCTGCTCCGGCGAGATATAGTGGATGCTGCCGACGGCCTCGTCCGCCTGGTCGGCCTGCTCTTCCTCGGGCGACTCCTCCATCTGGGCGATGCCGAAATCAGCGATCTTCACCGTGCCGTCCTTGGGCAGCATGATGTTCTGGGGCTTGATGTCCATGTGGATGATGCCCCGGCTATGGGCGTGGCTGAGCGCCCGGGCGATCTGGATGGAGAGGTCCAGAACCTCCTCCCAGGGCAGCGTGCCCTTGGACTTTAGGTACTGCTTGAGGTTGATGCCGTCCACATACTCCATCACGATATACTCCGTGTCCCCGGAGGATACCACGTCGTACACCGCGCGGATGTTGGGGTGGTTCAGCATACCCACGGCCTCGTATTCCTTGCGGAACTGCTTGCGGCTCTCCGCGTCCATGGCCACGTTGTCCCGCAGCACCTTCACGGCCACGTCCCGCTGCAGCTGCTGGTCGAAGGCCTTATATACCACGGCCATCCCGCCGATGCCGACCACAGATTCGATCTTATACCGGTCGTCCAGTATTTTTCCAAGACGCCAATTCACTTTGTTTTCCATCATCAGGCGCCGCCTTTCTTAGAATTGATCACGATGACCGTCACATTGTCCCGTGCCTCATGCTCGATGGCCTCGCGTATCAGGGTCTGGCAGGCCTCCTCCGGGCTGTCGGCCGCCAGCAGCACCCGGTGCAGTTCGGCGTCCTCCAGGGCCTTCGTCAGCCCGTCGGAACACAGCAGGAAACTGTCCCCCTCCCGGATCGGCACGATGAAGGCGTCGCTGCGGACGAACCGCTCGCTCCCCACCGCCCGGGTGATGTACTTCTGGGCCGGGTGGAAGCGGGCCTGGGCCTGGGTGATCTGGCCGCTGTCGATCATCTCCTGGACCCGGGAGTGGTCCTTGGTGATCTGCACGATGCCGTCCTTGGCGATGCGGTAGGCCCGGCTGTCGCCCACGTTGACGAACACCGCCGTGTCGCCCCGCCAGTAGCCGGCCACCAGGGTGGTTCCCATGCCGCTGTACTCCTCTGACTGGCTGGCGAAGCGGTACACCTTCCGGTTGGCGGCGTCCACCGCCTGACACAGCACGTCGGCGGTGTCCTCCCCGTCCAGGGCTTCCAGCGCGGCCCGGGCGAAAGCGAAGAACCGGCCGGCCGCCAGGTCGCTGGCGGTGAGCCCGTGGGCCTCGCCGCCCATGCCGTCGCACAGCACTCCCAGGACCCCGTCACGGACGGCGCCCAATTCAAAGGAGTCCTGATTCTCGGCACGATACCGGCCTTTGTCGCTCAGCCCAAAGTAGTTCATCGATCCCTCATCCCGCCCCTGCGGAGCTGTCCGCAGGCCGCGTCGATATCGCTCCCCAGCCGCCGCCGGACGGTGACGGTGACGCCCTCGTCCGAAAGCCGCTGGGCAAAAGCCTTGACAGTCTCCGGTCTGGAGGGCAGCAGCCCCCGCTCGGAGACGTAGTTGAGCCGTATGAGATTCACATGGGACCCGGTCCCCCGCAGCCGCTCCGCCAGCAGCGCCGCGTGCCTGGGCGTGTCGTTCACGTCCCGCACCAGCGCGTACTCATAGGATACGCGCCGCCCGGTGGCCTTGAAATATCGCTCACAGGCGGCGTACACCGCGTCCACCCCGTAGGCGGCGTTCACCGGCATGAGCCGAGAACGGGTCTCGTCGTCCGGGGCGTGCAGCGATACGGACAGGGTCAATTGTAAATGAAGAGCGGCCAGTTTGTCAATCGCTTCCACCAGTCCGCAGGTAGAAAGCGAGATGTGGCGCATCCCGATGTTGGCCCCGGCCGGGTCGTTCACCAGGCGCAGGAAGCGCAGGACGTTGTCAAAATTGTCCAGCGGCTCCCCGATGCCCATCAGCACGATGCTGTTCACCTCGGCGCCGGCGGCGAGGCCGGTGCGGATCACCTCATCCAGCATCTCGGCCGGCGCGAGGTCCCGGACCTTCCCGCCGATGGTGCTGGCGCAGAAGGCGCAGCCCATCCGGCAGCCCACCTGGGAGGAGATGCACACGCTGTTGCCGTGCTGGTAGCGCATGAACACCGTCTCCACGCTCTCCCCGTCCGGCAGCGCCCAGAGGTATTTCTCCGTGCCGTCCTTGGCCGACACCTGCCGGCGCAGCATGGTAAGGCAAGGGATGTCGTAGGCCGCCGCCAGCTTTTCCCGCAGGTCCTTGGGCAGATCGCTCATCTCGTCGAAGGAGCGAGCGCCCCGGCCCAGCCAGCGGAACACCTGCCCCGCCCGGTATCCGGGCAGGCCCATGGCCTTCAGCTCCGCCGCCAGTTCGTCCGGCAGCAAGGACTTTATATCTTTTTTGCCCGATCCATCCGGCATATATAAAATCCGTCCGTTCCGTCTGTATCCGGCCAAAAGGTGCGCTCTGTCACCTTCTCAAAGGCCGGGTGGGTCCGCAGAAAGGCCGCCGTCACGTCCCCGTTCTCCGCCGGCCGCCAGGTGCAGGTGGAGTAGACGAGCCGGCCGCCGGGCCGCACCGCCCGGGCCGCGGCCTCCAGCAGTTCCCCTTGCAGTTCCGGCAGCGACGAGAGCATCTCCGGCGCCCGGTAGCGGATGTCCGGCTTTTTGCGGATGACGCCGAGGCCGCTGCAGGGCACGTCCGCGAACACCGCGTCGTGATCCCCGCCCTCGATGTCCCGGGCGTCCCCGGGCTGGCATTGGATGCTGCTAAGGCCCATCCGCGCCGCGCCCGCGGCCACGAGGCCCAGCTTCTTGGTCACGATGTCCCGGGCCGTCACGGTCCCCCGGTCACCCATGGCGATGGCGGCGGCAAAACTCTTGCCACCCGGCGCGGCGCAGGCGTCCAGCACCCGCATCCCCTCGGTCAGTTCCGCCGCCTCTACCGCGGCATGGGCCGCCGGGTCCTGCACATAGAAAAGGCCCTGGCGGAAGGCGTCCGTGTCCGTGATGTCGCCGCCGCGCTCCAAAACGAGGCCCACGTCTGTCCGTCGCAGGGGCAGCATGGCGGCCAGCGCCTCCGGCGTGGTGCGGCAGAGGTTGGGCCAGACGTATACCGGCGGCTCCGTGTTATCCGCCCGCAGCACCGCCTCCGCGCCGTCATAGCCCCGCAGGGCCACGATCTCCTCCACCAGCCACAATGGGTGGCTGTAAAGCGTGGAGAGATAGGCCGCCGTCCCCTTGCCGGGGACCTGGGGCAGCGCGTCTCGTTCCCGGTCCACCCGCCGCAGCACCGCGTTCACCAGGCCCGCCGCCCGGTCGTAGCCCAGTTCCCGGCACAGGCCCACGGACCCGTCCACCGCCGCCCGGGCCGGGATGCGGTCCATGAAGAGCAGCTGATACACCCCCAGGCGCAGGATGTCCCGCACCTTCGGCTCCAGCCGGCCCTTGGCGTAAGCGCCGATATAGAAGTCGCACAGGGCCATGTTTTGCAGCACGCCGTAGAACATCCGGGCGGCCAGAGCGGTGTCCCGTCCGTCCAGGGCGTATTTTTTGGCGATGCTGTCCATCACCTGACGGCTCCAGGCGGAGTCCCGCCGGAAACGCTCCAGCGCCTGGAGCGCCGCGCGTCTTGGCATGGTCAGACCTCCATCGGGTGACCCAGCAGCCAGGCCCCCGCCGCCATACGCTTGCCGCCGGCCGCCTGCAGCTCGGTGATACGCACCCTCTCGCCGCCTCCGCAGGCCACCTCGATGCCCGTCTTTCCGGCGGAAAGCACCGTTCCCGGCGCCTTGTCGGTATGCCCGTCCGCGGGCTGGGCGGCGAATAATTTGAAGTTCGTCCCGGCCAGGTCCGCCGTAGCGCAGGGCCAGGGCTGCATCCCGTAGATGTGCCGCAGCACCATGCGGGCGGGCTTCGTCCAGTCCACAGGCGACTCCTCCCGGGACAGCGGCGGCGCATAAGTGGCCGCCTCGCCGTTTTGCGGGGTCCGGGGCGCCGTGCCGGCCTCGATGGCCCGCAGCGTCTTTACCAGCAGTTCCGCGCCCATGGGCGCCAGGCGGTCAAAGAGCTGGCCGCTGGTCTCTCCCTCGGCGATGGCAGTCTCGTCGGTGAAGATGATATCCCCCTCGTCCATGCCGGAGGAGAGGTACATGGTGGTCACGCCTGTGACCTCCTCCCCCGCCAGCACCGCCCGCTGGATGGGGGCGCTGCCCCGGTATTTGGGCAGGAGCGAACCGTGGACGTTGACGCAACCGTACCTCGGCAGCGACAAGATGTCGTCCGGCAGGATGCGGCCGTAAGCCACCACGGCGATCACGTCCGGCGCAAGCGTTCGCAGCGTTTCCAGCGCCGTGCCGTCCCGCAGCTTCTCCGGCTGGTACACGGGCAGCCCCGCCGCCAGCGCCGTCTCCTTCACGGCGCAGGGGGCCAGCTTATGGCCCCTGTCCCGGGGCTTGTCCGGCTGGCAGAACACCGCCGCCACGTCGAAGCTCTCGTCTATGAGTTTTTGCAGGGAACAGGCCGCGAAATCCGGCGTCCCCATAAAGACGATCCTCATGCCTGCTCCTCTTGCTCCTGGGCCTGCTCCTGGCGCTGGGCGTCATAGTAGGCGCTCAATTCCTCGTCCGTCATGATGTGGTCGCACAGCTCGGTGAACATATGCCCGTCCAGATGGTCGCACTCATGGCAGAACGCCCGGGCGGTCAGGCCGTCGCCCTCTATCTCAAAGAAGTCCCCGTTCCGGTCCTGGGCACGGACCTTCACGTGCATGGGCCGCTTCACCATGCCGAAGGAGCCGGGCACGGACAGGCACCCCTCCGGGTTCTCCTGCTCTCCTTCGGTCTCGATGATCTGGGGGTTGACCAGCTCGACCACATATTCCTCGCCCTCGGGCGTGTTTGTCTCCAGCACCACCACCGCCCGGCGCAGCACCCCCACCTGGGGCGCGGCCAGGCCCACGCCGTCGGCCTCCAGCATGGTCTCGGCCATGTCGTCCAGCAGCTGATGCAGCCGCTCGTTGAAATCCGTCACGGGGCGGCAGCGTTTGGTAAGGGCCTCCTCGCCCTGCTTGAGAATGTTGCGAAGCGCCATAAGAAACCTCTCCTGTCAGTTCAAGGGGTCCAGGTCCGCGTACACGGACACGCCCCTGTATCGTTTTCCGTCGTTGAAATCCGTCAGCGCCCGGTCCACCGCGGCGCGGACGGTCCGGGATTCCGGACACTTCACCGTCACCCGGTAGCGCCAGGCATTGTTCACCTTGGCGATGGGCAGCGGCGCGGGCCCCAGCACCTGGGCCTCGGGGATGTCTCCCAGCATGACCAGCATGGCGGCGCGGATATCCCGGCAGCAGCGCACCACCGCCGCCTCATCCGGGCCGGTGGCCGTCAGCACGAAAAGGTCCGCGAAGGGCGGCGATCCCGTCAGCCGGCGCAGGCCGATCTCCCCCTGGTAAAAGCTCTCGTAATCCTGCCTCGCGGCCTGACGGATGATCTGGTTTTCCGGCGTGAAGGTCTGGATCACGGCCCGGCCCGGCTTTTCAAACCGGCCGCTGCGGCCGATCACCTGGGTGATCAGGGAGAAGGTCCGCTCCCCCGCCCGGTATTCGCTGCTATACAGGCTCTGGTCGGCGTTGAGTACCCCCACCAGGGTGACGTTTTCAAAATTCAGCCCCTTGGTGACCATCTGCGTCCCCACCAGGATTGGGATGCGCTGGACCCGGAACTGCTCAAAAAGCGCCCGGTGGCTCCCCACAGGGGCCACGGTGTCCGTGTCCATGCGAAGGATGGGCGTGCCGGGAAACAGTTCCTCCAGCTCTTGCACCACCTTCTGGGTGCCGGTGCCGATGTAGTTGAGTTTCCCGCCGCAGGCGGGACAGGCGCTGTCCACCCGCTGCACATGGCCGCAGTAGTGGCACATGAGCCGGTCGCCCACGCTGTGATAGGTCAGCGCCGCGGTGCAGTTGGGACACTTATAAGTATACCCGCACTCGCCGCAGGTCACCAGTTTGCTGGCCCCCCGGCGGTTGAGGAACAAAATGGACTGCTCCCCCCGGCTGATATTCTCCGTCAGTTCGTCCCGCAGAAGAGAACTGATGCTGGTGCCGTTGCCGCTTTTCAGTTCCCGGCGCATATCTGCGATACGGACCTCGGGCAGGTGCATGGCGTTGTAGCGGTCCGGGAGGGTGAAAAGGCCGTAGCGGCCCGTCTCGGCGTGATAGCGGGAGCAAACGTCCGGCGTGGCGCTGCCCAGGAGCAGCAGGGCGTTGGACCGGGCGCAGAGGAACTTCGCCACGTCCCGGGCGTGATAGCGGGGGCTGGTCTCGGATTTATAGGTGTCCTCCTGCTCCTCGTCGATGATCACGGCCCCCAGGTCCGACACCGGCGCGAAGATGGCGCTGCGGGTGCCGATGACCACCCGGGCCGCCTTGTCCCGGATGCGCCGCCACTCGTCGTACCGCTCCCCCATGGAGAGCGAGGAGTGCAGCACCGCGATGTTCTCACCGAAGTGGGCGGAGAAGGTCTGGAGCATCTGGGGGGTCAGGGCGATCTCCGGCACCAGGAAGATGGCGGACTTGCCCCGGTCCAGCATGGCCTGGATCAGGTGGATATAGATGGTGGTCTTGCCGCTGCCCGTGACGCCGAAAAGCAGCGCCGCCCGGGGCTTTGTGCCGTCCGCCAGGGCCAGGATGCCGTCAAAGGCCGCCTTCTGGGCCTGGTTCAGCACCGGCAGGGGCCGCGCCTCGCCCACGGGGTAATCGGGGCGACGATATGTCGCCTCCTTGGTCAGGGTCAACAGCCCCTTCTCCGCCAGCCGCCGGACGGTGTCTCGTCCCGCGCCGGTGAAGTAGCACAGGTCGGCCACGCTGGCCTCGCCCATCTCCGCCAGCACCCGCAGTACGGCGGCCTGGCGCACGGCCCGGCCGGACTTGGCCGACAGTTCCATGGCCTTCTCGCCGCTTACGGCCAGCCGCGCCCGGAGGATGGTCCTCTCTCCGGCCCGGCGGGAGGCGCCGGCGTCCGCGCACAGCACGCCCTTTTTCACCAGCGACGCCAGGGCGGGGCCGGGATTTTTTGCGCCGAACACCGCCTCGATGTCCGCCAGTTCGCACCGGCCGCCGTGGCCGGTCACCGCGTCCAGCACAAGGCTCTCCGCCTTGCCTGACGCCGCGGCGTAAGCGTCGTCACGGTCCATACCGCCGGCCAGGCAGTACACCGGCCAGACGCTGTACCACAGGCCCGCCGGGAGCATGGCCCGCACCGCGTCCATGACCGTACAGAAAAAACGCTCCCGCATCCAAAGGGCCAGCTTCAGCTGGCTCTCGGTGAGGAGCGGTTCTTCGTCCAGCACCTCCAGCACCGGCTTGAGCCGCCGGCCGTCGGACCCTCCGCCCAGGGCAAGCACCACGCCCTCCCGGGGACGGCTGCCGCCAAAAGGCACCGCCACCCGGACGCCCGGGCGCACCGCGTCCCGCAGCCGCTCCGGTACGGAGTAGGTATAGGGCCGGTCCACCCAGTAGGTCACATCTGCGACAGCTATACGCGCTGTCAGGTCATTCGTCACGGCAGCGGCTCCCGATGGTTCAGTCGACGCTGTCCTCGCCGCTGTTGGCGGTGAGCTTTCCGGTGTACACCTCGTCGATGGCGGCGGAGACGGGCTTCTTGGTCAGGGGCTCGCCGGAATTTTCCGCCTCGGCGGAGATGGCCCGGGCGCGCTTTGCCACCAGGTTGATAAGGGCGTAACGGCTGCCGACCTTGTTCACCAGGTCGGCCACAGGGGGATAGAGCATCATATCGATCGATCTCCTTTTTCAATGAATGCAAGTCTTTTTTCGCTCCGGCAGAGTTCGGCGGTGATGATGGCGTCCAACTCCGCTGCGGCTTTATCCGCGTCGTCGTTCACGACGATGTAGGTGTAATTCTTCGCCAGGGGGTACTCCCGGCGAGCCCGGGCGAGACGGCCTAGGATCTTCTCCTCCGGATCGGTCCCCCGGCCCCGGAGACGGCGCTCCAGCTCCGCGAGGCTGGGCGGGCAGAGGAACACGCTCACCGCATCCGGCCGCTTGGCCATCACCTGGGCCGCGCCCTGGACCTCGATGTCCAGCAGCACGTTCCAGCCCGCCGCCAGGCTCTCCTCCACCGGCTGCGCCGGGGTGCCGTAGCAGTTGCCCACGTACTCCGCGTGTTCCAAAAACGCATCCCGGGCGACGAGTTCGTCGAAGGCCTCCCGGGTCAGGAAGAAGTAGTCCTTTCCGTCCGTCTCCCCCGGCCTGGCCGGGCGGGTGGTGGCGGAGACAGAAAAACGCACGTCCCCCCGCCGCTTCATCATCCCGGCGATGACGGTGCTTTTCCCGGCGCCCGACGGGCCGGACAGCACGATCAGCACGCCCCGTTTATCGCCCATGGTCCGCCTCCCTCTCCCCAGCGGCACGGGCGGATACCTCGTCGGGCGTCAGCGGGCACAGGATCACGGCGCCGCTGTCCATGATCAGGACCGTCTCGGTCTTGCGGCCATAGGTGGCGTCGACCAGCTTCCCGTCCTCCTTCGCCTGGGCCACCACCCGCTTGATGGGGTTGGAGTCCGGGCTGACCGCCGCGATCAGGCGGGCCGGCGAGATATAGCTGCCGAAGCCGATGGAAATGAGCTTCATGGACGGGACCTCACTCGATGTTCTGTATCTGTTCGCGGATCTTCTCCAGTTCCGCCTTCATGTCGATGACCGTCTTGGCGATGGCGCTGTCGGCGCACTTGGAGCCGGTGGTGTTGGCCTCCCGGTTCATCTCCTGGGTGAGGAAGTCCAGCTTCCGCCCCGCCGGGGACCCGGCCGCCAGCATCTGGCGGAACTGGGCGATGTGGCTGCGAAGCCGCACCGTCTCCTCATCCACCGCCACCTTGTCGGCGTAGATGGCCGCCTCCTGGAGGATGCGCCCCTCGTCCACGGCCGTGTCCGCCAGCACCTCCCGCATCCGGCCCAGGAGTTTCTCCCGGTACTCGGCCACGGTCTGGGGCGAACGGGCCTCCACGGCGGACACCAGCTTTTCCAGCGTGTCCAGCTTACCGGATATGTCCTCCGCCAGTTTACGCCCCTCCCGGACGCGCATCCCGTCGAATTCCTCCAGCGCCTGGCCCAGGACCGCGCCGATGGCGCGGCTCACCGCGTCCCGGTCGGTGTCGGTCTTCTCCGTGGACAGCACCTCGGGGAACCGCACCAGGTTCAGCGCGGAGACCTCCCCGTCCAGGCCGTATTTCTCCGCCGTGCCGCGCACGGCACGCAGATACGCCTCCGCCAGGTTCTCATTGACCCGGATGACCGCCTGCTCCGCCTTGGAGGTGTCCACCGTGATGAACACGTCCACCTTGCCCCGGCTGATCTTCTCCGCCACGGCGGCGCGGACGGCCTCCTCCGCAAACAGGCAGCTTTTCGGCAGGCGCACCGACACATCCAGATAGCGGTTGTTGACGCTCTTCAGTTCCGCCGTCACCGCGATGGCGTCCAGCTCGCCCTTGGCGCCGCCGTAGCCAGTCATGCTCTTGATCATCGGAAATACCTCGCGATCTTCACTAAGTAGAAGCGGATCAGGGACGAGTACGCTATGTCATAGAGGACGAACACCACCGCCCCCAGCGGGCAGAGGACGTACCAGGCCAGTTCCCCGCCGGTGAAGGTGAACAGAGCCCTTGCCAGCAGCCAGTAGACCACGAACGCCAGGCCGTACAGCGCCAGCTTGCACACCCAGCCCAGCCAGGTCTTGTGGATGCGCTCAAAGAGGCTCTTGGCGATGGGATAGTAGCCGAAAAAGGCGACGTACATGATCGCCCCCGCCCCGGGGAACAACAGCGCGCCCAGCGCCGCCGTCAGCACGAACACCCCCAGGGACCACTTGACCCCGTACATCATCAGCGTCACGCACACCGGCAGGCTCGCCACCGCGATCAGCGCCAGCCGCCCCGCGGGCAGCACGGACCCCAACAGCAGCAACACCACGCCGATGGCGGTCAGAATGGCCAGCCGCGCCAGCCGCTTCGTCGTATCGTTCATCTCACCGGCACCCGAAGCAGGGGATCAGGTTCCCGCCCATCATCTCGCAGCAGCAGTCCGCGCAGATCAGGTTCTGGCACATATTGCAGGCCGCGTCGCCGCCCATCATGTCGCCCATGCCGCCCATCGGCCGGTAGGCCTGGCCGCCCTGGTTCATGTACTGCACGGCGTTGCGGTATTCCACGTTGCTGGGGTCCATGGTGGCGGCGGTGCGGTAATACTGCCCCGCCTGGTCCATCCAGCCCTTGCGCCAGTAGACGCTGCCCATGAGGTAATACCACTCCGCGTCGTGGGTGGAGATGGCGTTCAGCATGGCCTCCGCCTGGGCCAGGTTGTTGGCGTTGATCAGGGCGCGGATCTGGTTATACTGTGCCCGCCCGGCGCCCTGGCTCTGGCCGGCGCCCTGGCTCTGGTAGGCGCTGCCGCCGTAGCCGTAGGAGTAGCCGCCGCGGCCTCCGCCGCCCTGCTCCCGGCTCTTGGTGATCGCGTCGTATGCCTCGTTGATCTCCTTCATCTTCTCGGAGGCAAGGTCCGCCAGTGGGTTGTCGTGGTAGTTGTCGGGATGGTACTTCCTGGCAAGATCGCGGTATGCCTTTTTGACCTCGTCGTCGCTGGCAGAAGGCGACACGCCCAACACGCTGTAAGGATCGTTCATATACTGCTCCGTTCTCTGTGTTTTTTCGCGGAGGCCTTCCACTGGCCGGAGAACACCGCCTGGGTCACCGCCGGAAGGCCAAGATAGATGATGTTGGATACGATGCCGGAATAGATGCCCTCGTCCATCAGGGCGAAGGCCCCGGCCAGGGCGTTGTGGGAAAGCTGCAATCCGGCGCGGAGCGTCTTTGCGTCCGCCGGGGCCAGCTTGCCCTCCGCCAGATCGAACCGGCGAAGCAGCGGATTGTACCCGCCCCGGGCCACGTCCTCCGGCAGGTCGTCCACCGCGTCCAGGATGTAGATGATCCGGCCCAGGTGGTATAAAAGCTCGCCCGTGATGCGCCGCAGCGGCTCCGTCCGCTGTCCCTCGCCGATGGACCGGAGGATCAGGGCGAACTTGTCCGCCGCCTCGTCCAGGCTGGCGCCGTCCTCCCCCTCCAGCCGCCGCAGGGCACGGAGGTTCATCTCCACCGCCTCGGCAAAGGCCGGCTGCCGCGCCGCGGCCCTTTTATAGTGCCGCTTTAGGACGCCGCAGGCCGCCCGGCAGGCCCAGGACACAGGGGCCTTGGCGTCGGCCGCCTCGTCCGCCAGCTTCCACCAGCCAAGGATCACGGTCATGTCCGCCGCCGTCTCCAGGCTGGCGGCGGACATGGGACAGTCCACCCCACGCACCGGATGGACCGCGCACCGCCGTCGGCAGATGTCCGGCTGCTCCGGCCCGGCCAGGAGCATCGCCAAAAAGGTGAAGTCATAGTTCACTAGAAACCGGCACGAAAAGCCGTACCGCCGGGCCAGCGTATGACACAGCCCGCAGTACACGCCGTGGTAGCGCTCGTATTCGGACACCTTTAGTTCGCCCTTGACCGGGCGGACATAGCCATACATCAGTGCTGATAGCCGGTGATCCGGTAGTCGATCTTCTTGTGCCTCCGGCCCAGCAGCGTCACGATCCCCACGCCCACGGCGCAGGAGAGCAGACTCATGGCGATGCACCGGCCCTGGCTCTGGCCCAGCAGCGCGCCCAGGCCATAGCCCAGAAACAGCATCACCACCGGGACCATGTAGATGAGCAGCGCCGTCTGCATGATAACGCCGGTCTCGCTCTCGATGATCACGTTCTCCCCCGGCTTGGCGAAGATGCTGTTCACCGCCGGGACGAGGATGCGCTTGCCGTAGACACATTCGCCGCAGCCGGAGCAATGGCCGCCGCAGGCGGTGCCGCGCTCCACAGCTACCTCCGCCAGGCCGTTATCCAGCAGCTTTGTCACGACCCCATTCTGCTTCATTCTGTCTCCTCCGGTTTCTCCTCGGTCACCTGCACATAGATGGGGTACGACCCCACCGCGCCGGCGCTCTCAAAGCCGTCTATGTATACGGTGGTGGGCGCCCGCATCCGGCCCACGGTGGCATCCGTCAGATCTGCCACTACGCGGATGTTGTTGGCGCTTATGCGGGAGAACACATCCTCTGGGGCCCG
Source organism: uncultured Oscillospiraceae bacterium (assembly GCA_947630645.1). GTDB lineage: Bacteria > Bacillota > Clostridia > Oscillospirales > Oscillospiraceae > CAJOIG01. Next base: position 16,841 of record CANRIF010000007.1, read on the forward strand.
CACGGTCACCACCTTGGAGGTCTCCATGATATCGTAGTCCAGACCCTCCGGCACATTGGCCGCCGAGAGGTTCGTCACCACGAACAGATCGGTCTTCAGCCCCGTGTATTCCAGGCTGACCGTGGCGGTGGTCTCCCCGGACAGGCACTCCACCCCGTTTGGCAGCACGATGTTATACTCCATCGTGGGGAACGTCAAAAAGTCGCCCAGGCGGATGGTGGTGACGGCGATGCTGTTCAGGCCGTCCAGCGTGGCCGCGTCGCCCGCCACCGTGATGGACTCCGGCTGGATGTCGGCGATCACGTTCTCGGACGTGGCGCCGCCGCCGTCCACCAGCGTGACCGTCAGGGCCACCTCCTTGATCGTACTCACCGGGACGGTGACGGCCACGGTCTCTGTGTCGGAGGTGACATCCTCAAACTCCAGGATGTCACCGTTCGCGTCCAGCATGACGTAATTGGCGTCGGCGGAAAAGGCGGAGTTCACTTCCTCCCGGCCCACCACCACCTGGACCCTACTGATCTGATCCAGTTCCTCCTCCGGCCCGGTGAAGGAGATGTTGGCCGGGTCAAAGGTCATATCGGGCGCGTCCACCATGTACCCCTCGGCCGTGGTGCCCTCAAAGACGCCCGTCACCGGGAAGCTGCGGGTGCTTAGCTTGCTGATCTGCAAGCCGATGGTAGAGGGCGAGCGGCCGCTCTCCCGGATGTTGGACTGGTCCACGGTGGACGGGTAGGAGATGGAATAACTCATGGCCCGGTATCCGGCCTTGGTCACGTTCGTCAGGTTCACCACCGCCCGCAGATCGTCCCGGGAGATGCTGTCGATGTCCCGGCGGGTGCCGCTCAAGGTCACGTTCACAGTGGCGGTATCCTGGTCGGACACCACCATGTTCAGCGTGTCGCGCATGGCGTCCTGGCCCACGAAAGCCACCTCCACGCCGTAGAAGGTCTTCGTCTTGGACACGGCGTAGTTCGAGGTATAGTATAACCATATGAGTACGGCCAGCACCAGGCTCAACAGTATCCAAAAAATATGGCCGGCAAAAATATTATTGATCTTGCTCTTCTTGCTCATTTTTGTCCCCCATTATCCCCTTCAGACGGTCCCGCAGCCGCTCCCGGACGGTCTTATCCTCCGGCAGCAGTTCCCGGCGCAGCAGCTTCTCCAGACTGCTGGCGGACAGGTTCCGCTTCAGCAGCCCGTCCTCCGCCACCCGGATGCCGCCCGTCTCCTCCGAGACGATCACCACCACCGCGTCCGAACGTTCGCTCATGCCGATGCCGGCACGGTGGCGCATACCCAGGTCCCGGCTCAACATGGTGTTCTCGCTCAACGGCAGCATACAGCCCGCCGCGGCAAGGCGCCCGTCCCGGATGATGACGGCGCCGTCATGGAGCGCAGCCTTGTCGAAAAAGATGTTTTTGAGCAGTTCCGCGCTGACGATCGCGTCCACCTTCGTGCCGGAGGCCATGACCTCGCTCAACCGGTTGACCCGTTCAAACACGATCAGCGCGCCCGTGCGGCTCTTGGCCATATCCTCGCAGGCGTAGACGGTCTGCATGATGGTATTTTCCACTATCTGCCCGCCCAACTGCTTGCCGAATCCGGTGAACAGCCGGTAAGAACCCACCCGCTCCAACGCCCGGCGTATCTCCGGCTGGAACAGCACGATCATGGCCACCACGCCGATCTCAAAGACCTGGCGCAGGATGAAGCTGGTCAGCGACAGCTTCAGCACGCTGGCCAGCCACAGCGCCAGCACCAGCAGCAGCACGCCCTGGGTGACCCGGACGGAATTGGTGCGCCGGATGAAGGAGATGGCCGCGTATACGCCCACAGCCACCACCAGCACGTCCATCACGTCGGCAAAGCTCATGGACAGCAGCAGCCGGAAGTTATCGTTCACATTGGAAAAAAAGTTACTCATCGTGCCGCACCGTTCTACCTTCGCTTGAGTTTACTCTATGTCAACTTTGTATTATATAACAAATCCTTGCCTTTGGCAACATCATTTCTGCCAAACATATCTCTCCGGAACGCAAAAAAGCCGGCGCCGCACAGCGCGGCGCCGACAGGCCAGCCAAGTCAATCCAATATATCTCGCAGCGCATCGGCCGCCTGGAGGACCTCACGGCGGGTGTTGAAGGGCGAGAAGCTGAAGCGCACCGTGCCCTCCGCCAGCGTACCGGCGGTTTGATGGGCCAGCGGCGCACAGTGTAACCCCGCCCGCACGGCCACGCCCCGCTCCGCCAGCAGCGCCGCGGCCTGCTCACAGTCCACGCCGTCCAGCTGCACGGACAGCACCCCCGCCTGGTCCGCCGGGTCGGCGGCCCGGAACTGCCGGATGCGGCTCTCCCCCGCCAGCGCGTCGGAGAACGCGGCCAGCAGCGACCGCTCGTGGTCCAGCACGGCGGCGCAGGTCCTCCTTTGCAGCCAGCGCACCCCCGCCAGCAGCCCCGCGATGCCCGGTACGTTGTGGGTCCCCGGCTCCAGACGGTCCGGCAGGAAGTCCGGCATGGCCGCCTCCTGGCTGACCGACCCGGTCCCGCCGAAGAAAAGCGGCGGCACGTTCTCCTCCCGGCACAGCAGCACCCCTGTGCCCTGGGGTCCCAGAAGGCCCTTGTGGCCAGGCATGGCCGCGAAGGCGCAGCCCAGCTTCTCAAAGTCCAGCCCCACGCTGCCGGCGGCCTGGGAGGCATCCACGATGAGCGGCACGCCCTGTGCCCGGCACAGGGCCGCGATCTCCGCCACGGGCAGGATGAAGCCGAACACGTTGGACACCTGGGTACACACGGCTGCCTTCGCCCCGGGCAGCAGCCGGCGGAACGCCTCCACGGCGGCGGCCCGGTCAAAGAGCGGCGAGGCGGCCACCCGGATGTCCGCGCCGAGGCCCCACAGGGTCCGCCAGACGGCGTTATGCTCATACCCGGAGATCACCACCCGGTCGCCTGGCCCGGCCAGGGCGCGGATGGCGATGTTCAGCCCGTGGGTGGCGCTGGAGGTGAACGCCACCTGCTCCGGCCGCCGCACGCAGAAGAGGTCCGCCAGGGCCAGCCGGCAGTCCAGCACCGTGTCGGCGGCCAGCATGGCGCTGGCGTATCCGCCCCGGCCGGGGCTGGACATAGTCTCCAATGCCTCGCAAACGGCGTAGCGGACGGCGGCCGGCTTCTGGAAGCTGGTGGCGGCGCTGTCAAGATAGATCATGGTCCGCCTCCAAACTGCCGTCGGCGCGGCGCAGCAGCACCCGCTCCGGACTTAGCCCCGCCGCACGCAGCACGTCCAGGCACCGCGCGATGTGCCGCGCCGCCACGGTGACGCAGTAGGCACAGCCCCGCGTCGCAGCCGCCTTCGGCACTCGCGAGACGGTCCCCGCGACGCCCGCCCGCTCCAGTATCCGTTCCGCCCGCTGGGCGTAGGTCAGGCTCCGGAACGTCAGAAGATAGTGCATAAAAACGCCTCCCGCCAATGGTCACAGGCCATTGTATGCGGAAGGCGCGTTTTTTGGTCCCCGGCTTATTTTTCGCGCAGCAGGACCACCGCGTGGGCGCTGATGCCCTCGCCGGAGCCGGTGAAGCCCATGCGCTCCTCGGTGGTGGCCTTCACGCTGACGGCGGAGATATCCACCCCCAGGTCCGCGGCGACGTTCCGGCGCATCTGGTCCAGATGCGGGGCCAGCTTGGGCCGCTGGGCGATCACGGTCACGTCGCAGTTTTCCACAGCGTACCCCGCCCGGGCCGCAGACAGGGCCGCCGCCCGGAGGATGACGCGGCTCGCGATCCCCTCCGTGGCCGGGTCGTTGTCGGGAAAGAGGCGGCCGATGTCCCCCAGAGCCGCGGCGCCCAGGATGGCGTCCGCCAGCGCATGCAGCAGCACGTCCGCGTCCGAGTGGCCCAAAAGGCCCTTTTCAAAGGGTATCTCCACCCCGCCCAGAATGAGTTTCCTGCCCTCAATGAGCCGGTGGGCATCGTAACCGTGTCCGATCCTCATGGCGTTTCCCTCCCCTTCAGTATCAGCTCCGCCAGATGCAGGTCCAGCGGCGTGGTGATCTTGATGTTCTCCTCGCTGCCCCGGGAGAGATAGATCTTCCCGCCGATGCGCTCCACCGCGAGGCAGTCGTCCGTCACCTCCGGGGCGTTGGCCGCCGCGTCGGTGAGGGCGGCGCGGATAAGGTCCGCCTGGAAGCACTGGGGCGTCTGGGCAGCAAAGAGCGAAGAGCGGTCCGGCGTGTCCGTCACCACCCCGTCCGCTGCCTCCTTCACGGTATCCCGCACCGGCACCGCGGGCAGCGCCGCCGTGTGGCGGTAGGCGGTCCACAGCGCGTCCAGGATGACCTCCTCTGTCACCAGGGGCCGCGCCCCGTCGTGGATGGCGATCAGCTCCGCCTCCGGCGGCGTCGCCATCACCCCCGCGAGACAGGACCGGGCGCGGGTGTCACCGCCGGGGACCACCGCAGCCAGCTTCGTCACGCCGTACTGCCGTCCCAGCGCCTTTACGGCCTGGACCGCCTCCTGCCGCGCCGCCACCACGATGGCGCCCACCGCCGCCGTCCTCTCGAACGCCAGCAGCGTCCGGGCCAGCACGGGCATCCCGCCCAGGTCCGCCATCAGCTTGTCGCCGCCGAACCGGGTCCCGGAGCCGCCCGCCACGACCACCGCCGCCGCGTATGGCAGACGGGCCGTCTTCATTTTTTCCGATGGTTTCGTCATGCCGCGCCTCAACATAAATGGATGTGTTGTCCCGTATAGTTGATTATGCCATGTCGCACGGTTCCGGCGTCAGCCGGGAGCGCGACCGGCATCCCAGTTATAATAGCGGTCTTGCCGCTATTATACCCGCTTCGGGCAGTTTTCGCAAGGCCGCCTTGCAGATCGGAGGTCCCCTTTTGCTCCGGGATAAGAAGCTCGCTCTCAATACCGCCCTGCTCACCGGCTCGGGCCTGGCGATGCGCTTTGTGGGCATGGTCTGGCAGATCTGGCTGGTCAGCCGCATCGGGGAGGCCGGGATAGGCCTGTTCCAATTGGTCATGAGCGTCAACGGCCTGGCCGTGACAGTGGCCATGTCCGGCAGCCGCTACGCCGTCACACGGCTCACGTCGGAGGAAAACGGCCTGGGACGGCCCTACGGCGCGGCCCAGGCCCTGGGCGAGAGCATGGTATATGGGCTCGCCTTCGGCTGCGCGGCGGGGTTGATCCTCTACCTCACCGCCCGGCCGCTGGGCTTCCTCTGGCTGGAGGACGCCCGCACAGTCCGTCCACTGATGCTCCTGGCACTGACCATGCCCCTGACCGGCGCCGACTCGGTGATACACGGCTACTTCACTGCCGTGGGCCGGGTGTGGAAGAGCGTGACCGTCTCCGTCTGCCAGCAGCTCATCACCATCGGCGTCACCGCCGCCATGCTGGTGCATATCCCATCGGGGAACCTGGAGCGGGCCGTGACCGTCATCACCGCCGGCTCCCTGGTGGGCGAATTGCTCGGCCTCGCCGCGCTGGGGCTGGCATACGCCGCAGACCGAAAGCGGCACGGCATCGTGCGGCAAAAGGGCGTCCCGCCCCTGGCAGGCATGACGGGCAGGCTCCTTCGCATCGCGCTGCCGCTGGCGGCGGCCTCCTACGCCCGGAGCGGCCTTTCCACCTTGCAGCACCTGCTGGTGCCCCGGGGCCTGCGGGCCTCTGGCCTGTCCGCGGACGGCGCCCTGGCGGGCTACGGCGTCATACAGGGCATGGCGCTGCCGGTGGTACTGTTCCCCTCCTGCCTGATGATGGCGGTGGCGGAGCTGATCGTGCCAAAGCTGACGGAAAAGCAGATGCGGGCCGACGCCGCCGGCATCCGGCGGGTGACCCGGGACGTGCTGTGGAAGAGCCTGCTCTTCTGCGCCATCACGGCGAGCCTTCTGCTGGCCATGGGCGACAGCCTGGCCATGGCCCTCTACGGCTCCGAGGAGGCAGGGCGGTACATCCAGCTGCTGGCGCTGATCGTGCCGGTGATGTATCTGGACACCGCCACGGACGGCTGCCTGAAGGGTCTGGGCGAGATGATGTTTTGCATGTATGTGAACATCGCAGACGTGGCCCTCTCCGCGCTGCTGGTGTGGCTGCTGCTGCCCCGGTGGGGGCTGGGGGCGTATATCTTCGTCATTTGCTTTACGGAGATATTCAACTTCGCCCTTAGCGCCTGGCGGCTGCGGCGCGTCTCCGGCGTCACGCTCCCGGCGAGGAAAACAGCCGGCGTCCTCCTGCTGGCGCTGGCCTGCGGAGGCGCGGCGCGGCTGCTGGGGATATACACCGGCGCGGCGGAGCGGACGGCGGCGCTGGTGTTCTCCATGGCGGCGGGGCTGGGGCTTTACTGCCTGGCCGTGGCCCGGCGCACAAGTATCCTTTGACAGGGGGCAAAATATCTGGTAAGCTAACGGCGGGAAGTGATGAAAATGATCCTGACAGTCGATCTGTCCAACACCCGCATCACCCTGGCGGGCGTCCAGGAGGGCGACATCCTCTTTTCCTGCCAGATCGCCACCGTGAAGACCCGCACGGCGGACGAATACGCCGCGCTCATGTCCCTGCTGCTGGAGCAGCACGGGGCCCCCGGCCGCCAGGCCGAGGGGTGCATCATCGCCTCGGTGGTGCCGGAGTTGACGCTGGTGTTGCGCCGGGCGATGGAGTTGCTCACCGGCGCGGTCCCCATGGTGGTGGGGCCGGGGGTGAAGACCGGGCTGAACATCCGCCTGGACGACCCCTCCGAGCTGGGCGGCGATTTCGTGGCGGCGGCGGTGGCGGCCCAGGAGCGGTATGACCTGCCTGTCGTCACCGTGGACATGGACACCGCCATCGGCATCGGCGTCACCGACAGCGCCGGCTGCTATATCGGCGGCGTCATCGCCCCCGGCATCATGGTATCCACCGCCGCCCTCACCAGCCGGGCCTCCCTGCTGCATAACGTGGTGCCCCAGGCGCCCGACCGCATCATCTGCAAAAATACCGACGAGTGCATGCGCTCCGGCATCATCTACGGCGCGGCCGCCATGCTGGACGGGCTGCTGGCCGGCATCGAGGAGGAGTTGGGCCAGAATGCCACGGTGGTGGCCACCGGCGCCTGGGCCGAGGCCGTGGTGCCGCACTGCCGCCGGAAGGACATCCGCATCGACAAGGACCTGATCCACCGGGGCCTGTGGCTCATTTGGAAGAAGAACCAAAAAACGTTAAAATGATATGACGAGTGGGAGAGATGCAAAGCGTCTCTCCCACTCGCTATATTTTCCAGATCACTTTTCCAGTCCCATCAGGGCCTCGGTCACCCGCTCGAAGCCCATAGCGCGGCTGGCCTTCACCAGCACGGCGTCGCCGTCGTGAATGAGGTCCGGCAGCGCCGCCACCAGTTCCTTCACCGTGGCGAACCAGGGCGCGCCCTTCCCCGCCCCCTCGGCCAGGGGCTTTGCCTCCAGGCCGCAGGCGATCACCAGGGCGCACTTTTCCGCCGCGAAAGCGCCGATCTGGCGGTGCAGCGCCGCGCTGGCAGGGCCAAGCTCCCGCATATCGCCCAAGATGGCCACGTGCCGCCCGGGCAGATGCGACAGGCTCTCTATGGCGCTCCGCACGCTGGTGGGATTGGCGTTGTAGCAGTCGTCCACCACGGTGATGCGGCCTGTGTCGATGACCCGGCCCCGGCTTCCGACGGTCTCATAGGCCGCCACGCCCCGGGCGATCTCGTCGTCCGTCAGGCCCAGCTGGAGCCCCACCGCCGCGCCCATGAGCGCGGCGTAGACCATGTGGTCCCCAAAGGCGGGGATGTGGACCGGGATGCGGCGCTGACCCGCGCAGATGACGCAGCCCATGGTCTCCGCCCCCTCCGGCGCCACGTCCACGGCCCGGATGTCACAGTGTTCCCCCAGGCCGAACAGGACTGTGCGGCGGCCGAAATCGTGGCCCCGCAGCAGCGCATCGTCGCCGTTGGCGATGATGACGGCGTCCGGGGCCATGCCCGTCACCATCTCGCCCTTGGCCCGCAGCACGCCGGGCCGGTCGCCCAGAAACTCCAGGTGGGCGTCGCCGATCAGCGTGTACACACCGATGTCCGGCCGGACCATCTCCGCCAGCCGGGTCATCTCCCCGAAGCCGGAGATGCCCATCTCCACCACGGCGGCCTGGTGGCGCTCCTCCAGGCGGAACAGCGTCAGCGGCACGCCCAACTCGTTGTTGAAATTCTTTTCCGTCTTCAGCGTCTCATACCGGGCCGACAGCACCGAGGCGATCATCTCCTTGGCGGTGGTCTTCCCCACCGACCCGGTCACGCCCACGAAGGGGATGTCGAACTGCGTCCGGTACCAGGCCGCCACGGCCCGCAGCGCCGCCTGGGTGTCCGGCACGACGATCTGGGCCACCGGCGCGCCGCAGGACCGCTGGCACAGCACGCAGGCCGCGCCCTTTTCCGCCGCCTGGCCGATGAAATCATGGCCGTCCACCCGCTCGCCGGGGATGGCCGCGAAAAGACAGCCCGGCTGGATGGCCCGGCTGTCCGTGACGATCGCCGTCAACTCCCCCACGGGGAGCGGTCCGTTTGCCTTTCCGCCCGTGACCGCGAGGATCACGGACGGCGTCAGATGTCTCATACTCTCCGCCTCACTGATATTTTTTCATGGACAGGTCGATCAGCCTCTGGCACAGCGCGGCGTAATCCATCCCCATAGCCCGGCCCATGCGGGGGATCAGGCTGGTGGGCGTCATGCCTGGCAGGGTGTTGGCCTCCAGGCAGTAAAATACGCCGTCGCCGCCCATAATGAAGTCCACCCGGCCGTAGGCCTGCAGGTGCAGCGCCTCATAGGCCCGCTCGGCCAGGCGCTGTATCTCGGCAGTCTCCTCCGCCGTGAGGGACGCGGGACAGGGCTCGTCGGTCAGGCCAGGCTGGTATTTGTTCTTGTAGTCGTAAAAACCGCTCTTGGGGATGATCTCCGTCACGGGCATGGCCTTGCCGTCCAGCACGCCCACGGTCAGCTCCCGCCCGGCGATGAACCGCTCGGCCAGCACCGTGTCCTCGTAGCGGAACGCCAGTTCCAGCGCCGCGGCGTACTCCTCCGGGCCGCGGACGATGGTGGTCCCCACGCTGCTGCCGCCGGAGCAGGGCTTCACCACGCATGGAAACGGCGGCTCCGGCGCGTCCTCCCCCCGGCGCACGGTCACGCCGTCCGCCACGGGAACCCCCGCGTCGCGCAGAAGGAGTTTGGTCAGTTCCTTGTTCATGGCGAGGGCGCTGCCCAGATAGCCGCTGCCCGTATATTTGACGCCGTTGATATCGAAGTAGGCCTGGAGTTTGCCATTCTCCCCCTCCTCCCCGTGCAGGGCGAGGAAGGCGATATCCGCCGCCTGGCAGATGGCCAGCACGTTTGGCCCCACCAGGCCCTGGCCGGGGCGCATGGCCCGCACCGCGTCCAGATCCGGGGCGTCCTCCCCCACGGCAAAGCGGCTGCCGCCGTCCGTCTGGGTGAACACGTCCTCTATCGCGTCGAAGGGTTCCGTCCAGCCCAGGAACAGGTCCACCAGCGCGACCCGGTGGCCCAGGCCGCGGAGCGCGGCGGCGATGTTCATGCCGCCGGACAGGGACACGTCCCGCTCATGGGAAAGCCCTCCGCATAAGACTGCGATCTTCATATCCGTCTCCTCTTGAAATCTTGAAAGATTTGTCGATCAGTTCGCATTATATCCGCTATGAATTGCAAGTAACATTGTGCTTTGTGCTTGAAACAATGAAAAAAATGCTATATTCGATCCAAGATCCATTTTTCATATATCCGGCATATCCTCGTAATTATATTGTCATTTTTTCAAAAATATGTTAAGATGGCAGATAGTGTACGCTAAGGAAGGACATAGACCATGCCATACATTGTCATCGACCTGGAGTGGAACCAGGCCATGAGCGCGAGATCATCCGTTTTCAACCATCTTCCCATCCATCTGCGGGGCGAGATCATCCAGATCGGCGCCGTGAAGCTGCACGACGACTTCACCCCCGGCGAGGAGTTCCAGTGCGACGTTAGCCCCGTGTGGTTCCGGAAGATGCACTACAAGGTGAAGAAACTCACCGGCTTCGACAATGCCCGCCTGTCCCACGGGATGTCGTTCCCCGACGCGCTGGAGCGGTTCCTGGCCTGGTGCGGCCCGGACTGCACCTTCATGACCTGGGGCTACGACGACAGCGGCATCATGGAGCAAAACTGCATCATCCACGATCTGGACATCGACTGGATGGGCCAGTGGGTCAATTTGCAGCTGATCTACAATATGCTCACCGAGGACCCGGACCGGAACCAGAAATCCCTGGAGACGGCCATGGAACACTTCGGCATCGAGCAGACACGTATCGCCCACGACGCGCTGGGCGACGCCTACAACACCGCCCTGGTCTGCTCCAAGCTGGACCTGCGCCGGGGCCTGGACAGCTACCCGGACCTGATCCACCAGCTGACCCGCCGGACCCACAGCGCCGGCGACGGCCAGAACGGGCCCGACCCGCTGGAACACAACGTCTCCCCCTCCTATCCCACCCGGGAGGCGCTGTGGCAGGCGGTGGAGGCGTCCCAGGCCGTGTGTCCCGACTGCGGCAAGGCGCTGGAGCGCAGCCGCTGGGTCAGCCAGGGCGACCGGCGGTATATGGCCATGGCCCAGTGCGACGAACACGGCGCGTTTCTCTGCCGCATCCGGGTGCGCCAGGACGAGGACGGCCAGTGGCTGGCAAACCGCCTCCTGTACCGGGCCGACGAGGACATGGTCAAGAACTTCCAGGAGCGCCGCTCCCGGCCCCGCCGCCGCCGGGCCAGAAAAAAGCCTGCGGACCCCGCGTGAATACAGAAAAAATGGCCTGCCCGTAGGCAGGCCATTTTTCTATCCGCCGTCCTTTACCAGCAATACAGCCCATCACCGGCCAGCGGCCGGATGTCCGCGCCGTCCACCACGTCGTCGCAGCCGGCAGTAGCCAGGCAGTAGGCGCCGCTGACCATGGCCTGCGCGCCCGTGAGATAGGCGTTGTAGGCCCCTTCGCTGACAGGGTCCGCCCCGACGCTGGCGGCGGTGATCCGCCCAAGTTCCACCTTGTTGCCGGATGCGTCCAGACAATACCGGACAAAGCTGATCGAGCCGTAGCCCTGATACATATCGGACTGCATGGTGATGATGTCCGCCTGGCCGGTGGCCTCGTCCACCTTGACGAACAGGTTGAGATACCCCGCCAGATGCGTGTCCGACCCCTCTTCCAGCTGGATGCTCCGGACGCTCCCGTCCTTCACCGTGAGTACATAGGCCCGGCGCATCCCGTTGGCGTCCGGCTCGTCCACATAGACGAAATCCGTCCGGCCGTCCCGGTCCACATCGCCGAATACGCCCACCCAGTCCATAGCGATATTCTCCATCCAGTAGCTCTGGAGCAGGGCGAGGTCCTGGTCCGCCCCCACATAAGGCGTCGGGGGCGCGCCGCCCACCTCCACCGCCGGTCCCGTGCCGGCGTAGATGTACGACACCTCCGCCAGCGGCTCGCCGCTGGAGAGCGTCACCGACGTATCGATCAGATGGCCGGCGGCGTCATATGTATTCTCATAGTTGACCACCCGATAGGGCGTCCCGGCGGCGTCGGCGCTGTAAAACTCCTCCGTCGCCATATTGCCGCGGCCGTCATAGTACCGCCAGGTGAAAAAGCGGCCGTCCTGGGTATAGGAGCGGGCGAGCGAGCCGTCGTCGTTGTAGTAGTACTCCTCGCTCCAGCGGCCCGCCGTCTCATCCGGGAGCAGCACCTCAAAGGTATTGGGGTCCATCGACAGGGCGATGCCGTACTCCTCCCGTATCTCGCGGCCCGTTTCGTCGTAGGTGTATTTCCAGTAAAAGAGCCGCTGGTCAAAATCGCCCTCCGGACCGGTGCCCCGCACCTCCGCGACCATGCGCCCGGCACTGTCATAGCCGTAGACGGTCCACGCGCCCCCGCCGCTCCATGTCTCGCTCTTACCGGTCAGGCGCCCGGTCCCGTCGTAACGATAGTCGGTGACGGAGGATAACTTGCCGTCGTAATAGAGTTCCTCGCGGACCAACTCCCCCTGGACGCCGTATGTATATACCTCACGGGAGGAGCGCCATGTGGCGATGTCGGGCGCATCGATATTGGCGCCCAGCTCCGTGAGCGAAGTGTCCATCTCCAAAAGCGCCGCTCCCTCGGCCGCCTCCTGTTCCGGAGCCGTTTCCCCATCCGCCGGTTCCTGGGCGGCGGATGCCTTGAGCTGCTCCAGGGTGACGGAGCTGTCCGCCGCCATGCCGCTCCCCGGCTGATACGCGCTTGCCAGGACGACCGCGGCGTCGTGGACGGCGTGGAACTGCTCGGCGCTGATCTCCGCCCCGTCCTGCCAGAAGCGAGAGTAGCCCACAGCCCCGGCCACATCCTCCTCCGCCCGAAGGGTACGGGTGGTCACGGTCCCGTCGGAGCCAGGCACGAAGATGGTGTAATCGTCTATCCGCACGTTGTTGAAGTTGTGATAGCGGTACGCCAGCCGTATGGCCCCCTCAAAGCTGACCTCCACCATGCTGCATTCCGGCGAACCGGCCAGCAGTTCGCCGTCGTTGCAGAATATCATCACCGGGTTCCCTATCATATCCATGCCGAACAGCCAGCAGTACAGCATCTGCCCGCCCTCGCAGTACAGCACCGCCAGTTCGGAACTTCCATCCCCGTTGACATCGTAGGCGAGAAAACGGGCGTCGTTCTCCGCGGCCATCTGCTCCGCCACGCCGATCAGTGCCTCCGGCAGATACCCTGTCCCGGCCGCCTGCGCCGCCGTTCCCCCGGCAAAGACAGCCGAGACGAGCAGGGCCACGGCCGCCGCTATACACGATATCCTCTTTTTCATATCCGCTCACCTCTCCGATATACCGCTGTGTCTTGTTCAGTATAACGATTATAACAATCTGCGGGCGCACCGTCAATCAAAAAACACGGCCCCGGCTGTCCGCCGGGACCGTGTCCGCGCTCTTCATTACGCCCTGGGATGGGCCTTGTTGTAGATGTCCTTCAGCTGCTTCTTCACCAGCTGGGAGTAGATCTGGGTAGAACTGATGTCTGCGTGGCCCAGCATCTCCTGGATGGAGTGCAGGTCCGCGCCGTTTTCCAAGAGGTGTGTGGCGAAGCTGTGGCGCAGGGTGTGGGGCGTGATGTCCTTTTCGATGCCCGCCTTCTGCTGGTAGCTCTTGATGATCTTCCAGAACCCCTGGCGGCTCATCCGCTCCCCGCTGACGTTGACGAACAGCGCCCTCTCCCCGGGCGAGGCGATCATCTCCGGGCGGATGAATTCCACATAGTCCTTCAGCGCCTTGATGGCCTTGGGGTACAGCGGGATGGCCCGCACCCGGTCGCGGCCCCGGCAGTGGATGATGCCGGCGGACAGGTTCACGTCCGACACGTCCATGCCGATCAGTTCGCTGACCCGGATACCGGTGGCGTACAGCAGTTCCAGCATGGCCCGGTCCCGGTAACCCTTGCGGTCGGTACACTCCGGCTGGGCCAGCAGCAACTCCACCTCCTGCGCGGTGAGGATCTGGGGCAGCTTATGCTCGGCCTTGTCCGGCACCAGCTTTCCGGTGGGGTTCTTCTCCACATAGCCCTGCATCCGCATCCAGACGTAGAAGTTCTTCAGCGAGGCGATCCCCCGGGACACGGTAGCGATCGACTTACCGGCGGTGCGGAGCGAGTCCACATATTCGCACAGTTCATCCTCGTCGGCGGTGACATAATCGCCCGCGTCGTTGGCATCCAGGTACTCGCCGAACTGGCGGATGTCCCGCAGATAGGAGCTGAGGGTATTCTTGGACGCCTTTTTCTCGTCGGCCAGATACCGCTCATACTTCGTCAGACACTCTGAATTCGTCACAGTGGCCACGCTCCTCCATGTCATTTGACATAATCATCGTGACATAACTATAATACAACTTCAGAATGTAATCAAGGGTTTTTTGCGATTTATGTAATTTTTGTAACTTTTAACGGAAATTATGTAAAGTAATTTCTTTAGAAAGTTACATTTTGTAATTTTAATTTTCCGAGAAAATGGGATTTCACCCCAAAAACAGTAGCAATAGTTACAATATATTTCGATATATAGTGTTATTGTAACTGTTTATGTGTACCTTGATGGTGAAAACAGTTCGTTATCAAAAATGACTAACGGCGGCGTTTTTTATGTCTATTTTGACGAATGGACAGCAGCGCCCCCGCCAAGGCGCCCACGGCGGCGGCCCCGGCAAGGCAGGCCAGCCACAGGCCAAAGGCGCTTTTCCCGCCGCCCAAGGCGCACAGCAGCGCCGCCAGCGCCACATAGATCCCGCCGATGGCGCCGCCGGTGGCCAGGGCCTGCCGCGCCCGCACCTTTGCGATGACGGCGGTGGGCAGCAGCACAGCCAGCGCCGCCGCGGCCGGGGCGCACAGCGTGGCAACGGAAAGAGGCAGCAGTTCCCCGGACACGGCCCAGGCCGCGGGCAGCAGGAGCAGCGCCGTCAGGACCAGGGCGCACCCCTCCCCCATGGCCGCGGCGGCGGCAAAGGAACTCTTTTTCAGAAACGACATAATAGATCCCTCCGGAAATCAGGCTGATAAAGCCTATTCCCGGAGGGATGCGTTCATGCGTACAAACGATCAGTTCTGGGGTTCCTCGGTCTGCTTGCCCACGCTGGACACGGCCCACTTCATAAGCTGGACGCGGACCCGGTCGTCGCTGGTCTCGATGACGATGGCGTTCTCCTTGATGTTGACGATCTTGCCCATGATGCCGCCGATGGTGGTGATGGTGTCGCCCACAGACAGGTTGTCGCGCATCTCCTGGGCCTTCTTCTTGCGCTTGTTCTCCGGCCGGATCATGAAGAAGTAGAACACCGCGATCAGGACGACCATCATGATGATCATGCTGACCATGCTGCCGCCGCCGGCCGCGGAACCGTCAGCCGCCGCCGCGTCGGTGCTGGCGGGCACGCAGCCGGAAAAGATCATAACGAACAGAGCGGCCAGCGCCGCCAGCGCGACGCCCCGGAAAAGACGGGAAAGTTTCATCTGATTACCTCCAAAAGTATTGTTATCATTATAAATGCCTTTATATCCTCATGTCAAGAAGTTTGGAATATTTTGCCCGATAAGCGGCGAAGGTCCCGGCGTCCAGGGCGTCCCGTATCTCCGTCATCAGGTGGTTATAGAACCACAGGTTGTGCATCACCGCCAGGCGCAGGCCCAGCGCCTCCTCCGCCTTGAACAGGTGGCGGATATAGGCCCGGCTGTACCGCCGGCACACCGGGCATCCGCACGTGGGGTCGATGGGGCTCTCGTCCCGGGCGTATTTCTCGTTTTTCAGATTGATGATCCCTGCCTTGGTGAAGAGGTGGGCGTGGCGGCCGTTGCGGGCGGGCATCACGCAGTCGAACAGGTCCACCCCCCGCCACACACCCTCGATGATGTTCCCCGGCGTGCCCACGCCCATCAGGTACCGGGGCCGGTCCGCGGGCATATGCTCCTGCACCAGTTCGATGGTGTCGTACATCTCCTGGTGTGTCTCCCCCACCGCCAGCCCGCCGATGGCGTAGCCGGGCAGGTCAAGTTCGGCGATGGCCTTCATGTGTTCCACCCGCAGGTCGGGGTATATGCCCCCCTGGTTGATGCCGAAGAGCATCTGGCCCGGGTTCACCGCGTCGGGCGCGGCGTTATATTCCGCCAGCGCCGCCTTGCACCGCACCAGCCACCGGTAGGTGCGGGCGTTGGCCGCCTGGAAATACTCCCTAGGCGAGGGTATCTTCACGCACTCGTCGAAGGCCATGGCCACGTCGCTGCCAAGGTTGGCCTGGATACGCATACTCTGCTCCGGGCCAATGAACAGCCGCCGGCCGTCCACATGGCTCTGGAAGGACACGCCCTCCTCCGTCACCTTCCGCAGCCCCGCCAGGGAGAACACCTGGAACCCACCGCTGTCGGTGAGGATGGGGCCGTGCCAGCCCATGAACTTGTGCAACCCGCCCATGTCCCGTATCAGCTCGTCGCCGGGCCGGACGTGGAGATGATAGGTGTTGGACAGTTCCACCTGGGTGCCGATGTCCTCCAGATCCTTGGCGGAGAGCCCGCCCTTGATGGCCGCCACCGTGCCCACGTTCATAAAGGCCGGGGTCTGCACCGTGCCGTGGGGCGTGGTGAACTCCCCCCGCCGGGCGTGGCCCTCCTGCTGCTTCAAAAGTCTGTACATCCGTCCTCCGCTATACATCATATCGCCGCGCCGGGGCCCTTCCAGGTCCCGTCGGCGTATTTTTCCTTCCACGCCCCGTCCGCCGCCGTTTCGCTGCCGTCATCCCGGAAGAGATCGTCCGCCATCTCCAGGATGACTTCCCGCAGCTCCAGGCGGTCGATGAACTTTTGAGGGATGGCGTCCAGGCCCAGGTACGCCCCCAGGATGTTGCCTGCGATGGCGCCGGTGGAGTCGCTGTCGCCCCGGTGGCTCACCGCGGTGATCAGGGCCTTCTCCAGATCATCGCTGTATTTGACGGCGCAGTACACCGCGACGGCCAGCGCCTCGTCGCCGTACCAGCCCTCGCCCAGCTGATGGATGGCGTCCAGATCGTCCGGCGCGGACCGGGCCAGGTCCATGGCCCTCTCCATGAGCGCGGCGAACTGCCCGATGTGGGGCGCGGTCGAAAACTGCCGCTTCACCGCCTCCAGCCCGTCCGACGCCGCGCTCTCCGGCGTGAAGCCCTCCCCGTGGACCAAGACGCTCACCATATGGGCGAGCATGGCCGCAGGCAGCCATGCCAGGTCGCCGCCGTGGGTCAGCGCGGCGCAGCGCGCGCCCAGCTCGTCCACGTCGGTTTGGCTGACTCCCGCCTGGGCGGGCAGCCAAAGCCCCACCGGCGCGACGCGCATCACGCCGCCGCAGCCCCGGCTGTGATTTTGCGGCTCGTCCATGCTCCCGGGCAGGCCCGTCATGGAGCCCATGCAGGTATTGCCGGGCGCGCGGGCAGACCAGAGCGCCGGCACGTTGGCAAGCCAGGTGTGCGGCCGCTCCTTTTCCCGGAACTGGCGGCCTGTCTGGGTGCGGAACCAGTCCTGGTAGCTGGCCCATACGGAATCTGGCAGGGACATATTCTGGGCTCTTGCCGCCAACAGGCCCGCGGCGGTGAACAGGGTCATCTGGGTGTCGTCGGATATGAGCGCCACGCCGCCGGTCAGCGCATAGGCGCCGATGCCCTCGCGGCCATAGCGGGAGAAGATCGCTCCCTCGCCCATGAACTCCACCGGGTAGCCCAGCGCGTCGCCCGCGGCGCCCGCCAGCAGACAGCCCCGGTATTTTGACAGTTCCCTCATGCCCTCACCTGGTCCGCAGGACCATCTGCACCGCGGCGGTCCCGTCGGGCTTGGTGACGAGGAAATGGACCCCTTCCTCGTCCCGGCGGCGGTAGATGGAAAGGGTCTCTCCCTCCCGACAGGCCATGGAGTAGGATATCTCCGCCTCGGCGATGTCCATGCTCTCCAGCTCCGCCACAGAGAACGTGCCCAGCAGCAGGCGCACATAGGCCACGTTGTTCATGTGCCGGCCCAGGTCGATGTCCCGGGAACCCACGGTATACTTCGCGCACAGGGCCTCCGGCGCGGGCTGCTCCCGGAAGCGGGTGAAGGGCGCCTCGCACACCCGCTCCTGCCGGTGTTCCAGCCCGGCGGGATAGCCGTAGGCGTCCGTCTTCAGCACCCGGCCGGTGTCCGTGTCCTGGCCCACCCACTCGGTACGCCCCTCGGCCAGCACCGCGCCGTCCCGGCTCAAGCGGTAGAACCGATCGCACTTCACCATCCCCGGCTTTCCCGGCCAGGTCCGGGCCGTGATACGCTCCATCATCGCCGGGCGCTCCAGGATACGCACCCGGGTGCGGACCGCCACCCAGTAGGCGTGGTGGGCGGCCATGGCGTGAAAGCCCACGCCCAGCCGCTCCGCGTGTTCCGAGGCCAGGTCCATCAGCAGGTCGAATATGGCCGGCACGCTCATGCGCCCCTGGGCGTCCGCCATGCTGGACATGACCGTCAATTCCTTCTCAAAGACGTTTTCCAATACGTTCTCCATACGCTCCCCCTTATGAAGACCGGCCCTCCCTCTTCGGGAGAGCCGGCATCTCTCAATCGTGCCAAAGTACGATCTGGCCCGTCTCTCGGGTCTGGTTCATGTCGATAAGGCGCTGGTTGGTGGAGCCGCGGAACCGCAGGCCCACCTCATGCAGCTTCTCCACGAACGGGCCGTCCACCAGCACATCGATGAGGCCCAGCATCTCGTCCGTCACCTCGCAGCGGGGGTGGCTCCCCTCCCGCAGCAGGTCCTCGTACACAAAGCCGGTGAAGGCCCACACGGTCTTGGCCGGATACAGCGCCCGGACCCGGTGCAGGAACGGCGCCAGCACCCGCTGGTTGGGCGGCTCGAAGGGGTCGCCGCCCAGCAGGGTCAAGCCGTTGATGTAGCCGGGCGAGAGCATCTCCAATAGCTTCCCCTCCGTCTCGGCGGTGAAGGGCTGGCCGTACTCAAAGTCCCACGTCTCCGGCTGGAAGCAGCCGGGGCACCGGTTGGTGCAGCCGGACACGAACAGCGTCACCCGCACGCCGATGCCGTTGGCTATATCACAGTTTTTGATCTCGCCGTAATGCATACATTACAGGTGCAGGACCCGGTCCTTGATCTCCTGGGTGCGGCCCTGGTTCCAGAACTGGGTGCCGATGTAGCCGCAGGTCCGCCGGGCCACGTTCATCTTGTTCTGGTCGGTGTTGCCGCAGCGGGGGCAGCGCCAGACGAGCTTGCCGTCGTCCTCCACGATCTCGATCTCCCCGTCCCAGCCGCACACCTGGCAGTAGTCGCTCTTGGTGTTCAGCTCGGCGTAGATGATGTTGTCGTAGATGAACCGCATCACCTGCAGCACGGCCTCCAGGTTGTTCTGCATGTCCGGCACCTCCACATAGCTGATGGCGCCGCCGGGAGACAGATGCTGGAACTGGGCCTCGAACTTCAGCTTGGTGAACGCGTCGATCTGCTCGGTAACATGGACGTGGTAGGAGTTGGTGATGTACCCCTTGTCGGTGATGCCCTCGATGACGCCGAAACGCTTTTGCAGACACTTGGCGAACTTGTAGGTGGTGGACTCCAGGGGCGTGCCGTACAGGGAGAAGTCGATGTTGTGCTTCTCCTTCCACCGCTTGCAGGCGGCGTTCATGTACTGCATGATCTCCAGCGCAAAGGGCGTGGCGGAGGGGTCGGTGTGGCTCTTGCCGGTCATGTACTTGACGCACTCGTAAAGCCCTGCGTAGCCCAGGGAGATGGTGGAATAGCCGTTGTAGAGCAGCTTGTCGATGGGCTCGCCCTTTTGCAGCCGGGCCAGGGCGCCGTACTGCCACAGGATGGGGGCCGCGTCGGAGAGGGTGCCCTTCAGCCGCTCGTGGCGGCACATCAGCGCCCGGTGGCACAGCTCCAGCCGCTCGTCGAAGATCTTCCAGAACTTCTCCAGGCTGCCGCCGGAGCTAAGGGCCACGTCGGGCAGGTTGATGGTGACCACGCCCTGGTTGAACCGGCCGTAATACTTGTGCTTGCCCGGCTCATAGTTGCCGGCGTTGGCGATGTTGCCGATACCCGCGTCGGTGAACCGGTCGGGGGTCAGGAAGCTGCGGCAGCCCATGCAAGTGTACACGTCGCCCTTCAGCTCCAGCATCTTCTTCTCGGAGATGTAGTCCGGCACCATCCGCTTGGCGGTGCATTTGGCCGCCAGCTTGGTCAGATACCAGTAGGGCGTGCCCTCGTCCACGTTGTCCTCTTCCAGCACATAGATCAGCTTGGGGAACGCGGGGGTCACCCAGATGCCCTGCTCATTCTTCACGCCCTCGTAACGCTGCAGGAGCGTCTCCTCGATGATGATGGCCAGGTCCTTCTTCTCCTGCTCGCTCTTGGCCTCGTTGAGGTACATGAACACGGTGACGAAGGGAGCTTGTCCATTGGTGGTGAGCAGCGTCACCACCTGATACTGGATGGTCTGCACGCCCCGGCGGATCTCCTCCCGCAGGCGCTTTTCCACGATCTGGTCCACCTGTTCGCTGGTGGGGACCACGCCCAGGGTGCTGATCTCGTCCCGGACGATGGCGCGGATCTTCTCCCGGCTGACCTGGACGAAAGGCGCCAGGTGGGCCAGGGAGATGCTCTGGCCGCCGTACTGGTTGGAGGCCACCTGGGCCACGATCTGGGTGGCGATGTTGCAGGCGGTGGCGAAGCTGTGGGGCCGCTCGATCAGGGTGTCGGTGATGACAGTGCCGTTTTGCAGCATATCCTCCAGGTTCACCAGGTCGCAGTTGTGCATGTGCTGGGCGTAATAGTCGGTGTCGTGGAAGTGGATGATGCCGTCCTCGTGGGCCTGGACGATGTCGGGCGGCAGGAGGATGCGGTTGGTGATGTCCCGGCTGACCTCGCCGGCCATGTAGTCCCGCTGGGTGGAGTTGACCACCGGGTTCTTGTTGGAGTTCTCCTGCTTGGCCTCCTCGTTGTTGCACTCGATCAGGGCCAGGATGCGGTCGTCGGTGGTGTTGGACTGGCGGACCAGGCTGCGGGTGTAGCGGTAGGTGATGTACCGCTTGGCCACCTCGTAGGCGCCGTGGGCCATGATCTGCTCCTCCACCAGGTCCTGTATCTCCTCCACGGAGGGAGAGCGGCCCAGCTCTATGCAGGCCTTCTCCACCGAATCCGCGATGCGGTGGATCTGGGTGGCCGTCATACGCAGGTCCTCGTCCACCACGTCGTTGGCCTTGGTGATGGCCGCGATGATCTTGGTGATATCGAAGGTGACCTCCGAGCCATTTCTCTTTATGATCTTCATATCCCTTACCCCTCTCTCAAAAGCGCAGCGGGCCTGCGCGGTTACATAATGTCGGTGAAAGCTATATTAGCACAACATCTTGTGCCTGTCAACAGCTTTTCGTTCAATATTTTGTAACGCCTCGAAAACCCGCAAACCCTTGAAAACACTGGCCGGAGCGTAACTTTTTGTAATTTTTAATAGGTATCTCCCAGCCGGGCCGCGAAAAAATTTTTCGCGGGACCCCGATATGGCGCCTATATTTGGTGTGCGTGTACGGCGGCCTTTTTATTATAAGGCCCGGTCCCGCGATTCCCATTGCGCCCGTTGCTTGAAATCTTGCGAATAATGCCGTATGATAATGATACTTTATTTTGCGCGGGAGGTCTGCCCCATGAACAGCAGTTACAGCCGGGAGGGTTACCTCACGGAGAATTACCGCCTCTTCCACCTGCGGGACACCGCAGGGCAGGAGCGGGACTTCCACTTCCACGATTTTGATAAGATCGTCATCCTCCTGTCCGGGCGGGTGGACTACCTCGTGGAGCGGACCACCTACGCGCTCCGCCCCTGGGACATCCTGCTCATCGGCCACCACGTGATCCACAAGGCCCTTATCGACAAGTCCGTCCCCTACGAGCGGGTGATCCTCTATCTGGACCGGAAATATGTGGAGCGGACCCTGCCGGAGGCGGAGCTGATGGACTGCTTCGAGCGGGCCGACAAGCAGGGCCGGTATCTCCTCGCCCCCGACAGCGAACAGCGCCAGACCCTGGCCGGCATCCTGTCCGCCCTGGACAAGTCCCAGACCGACGAGCAGTACGGCGCCCAGGCGCTGCGGGACACACTGGTGATGCAGCTTCTGATCCACATCAACCGCATCGGCCGCAGCGAGAGCGCCGCCCCGGAGGACGCCGCCTCCGCCTACGACCCGAAGATCGCCGATACCCTCTCCTATATCAACGAGAACCTGGCGCAGCCCCTGACGGTGGAGGCCCTGGCCGAGCGGGTCTATTTGAGCAAATACCACTTCATGCGCCTTTTCAAGGCCCAGACAGGCAGCACCGTCCACGGCTATGTGCGCCAGCGCCGGCTGCTGTACGCCGCCCAGCTGATCCGCACCGGCGTGAGCATCAACAAAGCTGCGATCGACAGCGGCTTTGAAGAATACTCCACCTTTTTCCGCGCCTTCAAGGAGTGCTTCGGCATCAGTCCCGGGCAGCTGCGGTAGCCAAAACGCGGATTGTTTTCATTCTATAAATGAAAGCATGGGTATAATATTCGTCCCTGTTTCGGCAAAATCTCCGCTTTTTGAGTATTCTTTCAAGAATTTTTGAATGTTCGTGCTTCCAAACATGGCCCCGCGGCGAATATCGCTCCTCATATACATTAATATATACACTGCCGTCCGCCGTCCTATCCGCTGCGTCACGCTCTGAAAATTGGGAAAAAGGTGAAAAAATGCTTGATTTCACGGGACAGATATGCTATATTAGTCAAGCGAATTTTGATAAAGGGTGAATTGCTATGACTATTGCGCTGACTATATTGGATCTTATCGCCTGCCTGTTCCTGATCGTTGTCATCCTGTTCCAGAGCGGCAAGCGTTCCGGCCTGTCCGGCGCCATCGCCGGCGGCGCCGACACCTTCATGACCAAGAGCAAGGCCAAGACCTGGGACGCCAAGCTGGCCAAGATGACCAAGTGGGTGGCCATCGTGTTCGTGCTGCTCACCCTGGCGCTGAACTTTATTTGATAGGTACATCCGGCGCCGCCTGCGGGCGGCGCCTTTTTATAAGCATATCCGCGGCAGCCCTATGGGCCAGCCGCGGATATGCTTTTTCTATACCATTTAAATTATATGCTACCAGTCGTAGTCGAACTCGCTGCGGCGGTCGCGGCCCATGAGATACCGAAACACCTTCTCCGGGTCCCGGTCGTCGTACAGCACCCCGTACACGCAGCGGCAGATGGGCAGCTCCACCCCCAGCTTGTCGGCCAGTTCCGTCACGCTGGCGGCGGCATAGTAGCCCTCCACCACGGCGCCCACCTCCCGCAGCGCCAGCGCCACGGGCGAACCGCGGCCGATCAGCAGCCCGGCGCGGCGGTTCCGGGAGTGGACGGAGAGGCACGTCACGATCAGGTCCCCCATCCCGGCCAGGCCGGAGCAGGTGCTTCTCTGCCCTCCCGCCTTCTGACACAGCACCGCCAGCTCCGCCATGGCCCGGGTCATGAACAGAGCCTTGGCGTTGTCCCCCAGGCCCAGGCCGTCCACGATGCCGCAGCCCAGCGCCACCACGTTCTTCACCGCGCCGCACAGTTCCACGCCCACCACGTCCTGGTTGACGTAGACCCGGAACATATCGCTCATGAACACGCTCTGTACCCGTTCCGCCACGGCCTTGTCCTCGCAGGCCGCCACGCATCCGGTGGCCATCCCCCGGGACACCTCCTCGGCGTGGGACGGGCCGGACAGCACCGCCACCGGGCAGCCGTCCCCCACGCTCTGGCGGATGATCTGGCTCATACGCAGGTCGGTGCCGGCCTCCAGGCCCTTGGTCGCCGAGACGATGGTGGTCCCGGGGCGGATATGGGGCGCGGCCAGCGCCGCGGTCCGGCGTAGGTGGTTGGAAGGCGAGGCGAACAGCACCAGTTCCGCCCTTTCCGCGCCGGCCGGGTCGGCTGTGACAGCCAGGCCCTCCGGCAGCACCACCCCCGGCAGCGCCGGGTTTTTCCGGGTGCGCGCCATCGCGGCTGCCTTCTCCCCATCGTGGGTCCACAGCGTCACCTGATGGCCGTTTCCGGTGAGCAGCATACTCAACGCCGTGCCCCAGGCGCCGCTGCCAAAAACGAATATCTCCATTATGTACTCTCCCAGTCCTTCCACACGTCCGGACAGTAGCCCACCGTGGCCCGCTTGCCGTTACGCACGATGGGCGTTTTAACGAGTTCCGGACACTCGTAGAGTTTCTCCAGCTTATCCTCGTCGTAGGCCAGATATCCCACCTCCGGCGCGTCGCTCATGGCGGCCAGGCCCACCGCGTTCTTCACGCTGGTCAGTTCCCCCCTGCTCATGCCGTAGCGGAGGATGTCCACATACTGGAACTTCACCCGCCGCTCCTTGAAATACCGCTGGGCCTTTTTCGTGTCGAAGCACTTGTTTTTGCCGAAAATTTGGATATTCATATCACACTTCCATGATGACAGGCAGGATCATGGGGCTGCGGCGGGTGACCTTATAGAGATAGCCGCTCAAGTTGGTCTTGACCCGGCCCTTGATCTCCGCCCAATCGGTGATCCGCGCCCGCTCACACGCCTCGATGGACTCGTACACCACCCGGCGCATCTCCTCAATCAACTGGGCGTTGTCCTTCACATAGACGAAGCCACGGGTGATGATCTCTGGCTCGCTGATCAGCGAGCCGTCCTGGGTGGACATGGTCATGACCACCACCAGCATCCCGTCCTGGGCCAGGTGCTGCCGGTCCCGGAGGACGATGTTCTCTACGCCCTCCTCCGTGGTGCCGTCCACCAGCACCCGCCCGGAAGGGACGGTGCCGTTTTTCTGGATCTTCTTGGGGGTGAGTTCCACCACCTCGCCCACGCCGGCGATGACGATGTTGGCGGGGGCGACGCCCATCTCCTGGGCCAGTTCAGCGTGGCGGCAGAGCATCCGGTGTTCCCCGTGGACGGGGATGAAGAACCGGGGCCGGGTCAGCGCCAGCATGATCTTCTGCTCCTGCTGGCAGGCGTGGCCGGACACGTGGATGTCGATGCTCCGGTCGTAGATGACCTCCGCGCCCTTCCAGAACAGCTCGTCGATGACCTTCGTCACCGTCCGCTCGTTGCCGGGGATGGCGGAGGCGGAGATGATGACCCGATCCCCCGCGCCGATCTTCACCTGCCGATGCTCGGAAAAGGCCATCCGGTACAGGGCGGACATATTCTCCCCCTGGCTGCCGGTGGTGATGATGACCACCCGCGCCGGCGGCAGGGAACTGATGCGGTTCATGTCCACCAGCACGCCCTTGGGGACGTTGAGATACCCCTCCTCCACGGCCAGCTTCAGCACGTTCTCCATGCTCCGGCCGGTGACGCCAACCTTGCGGTCATAGTGGGCGGCGCAGTTGATGATCTGCTGGATGCGGTGGACGTTGGAGGCGAAGGTGGTGACGATGATGCGCTTGTCGCAGCCCCGGAAGAGCCGCTCCATGTTCTCCCCCACATGGCGCTCGGACTCGGAATAGCCCGGTCGCTCCACGTTGGTGGAGTCGCTCAACAGCGCCAGCACGCCCTCCCTGCCCAGCTCCGCGAACCGGTGGAAGTCGAACACGCCGCCCTCGATGGGCGTCAGGTCGATCTTGAAGTCCCCGGTGTGGATGACGGTGCCGATGGGCGTCTTCACCGCCACGGCCACGCTGTCGGCGATGGAGTGGTTGACGTGGATCAACTCGCAGGTGAAGCACCCCACCTTGAACACGTCCCCCGCCGAGTGGGTGATGAGTTTCACCTTCTCCGCCAGGCCGTGTTCCTCCAGCTTCAGCCGCACCAGGCCCGCCGTCAGCCGCGTGGCGTACACCGGGCAGTCCAGCTTGCTCATGACGTAAGGCATGGCGCCGATGTGGTCCTCGTGGCCGTGGGTCAACACGATGCCCCGGATGCGGTCCTTGTTCTGCACGAGATAGGTGATGTCCGGGATGACCACGTCGATGCCGTACATATCCTCGTCGGGAAAGCCCATGCCGCAGTCCACCACCAGGATGTCCTTGCCGTACTCGTAGACATAGAGGTTCTTGCCGATCTCGTCCAGACCGCCAAGAGCCATGATCTTCAGTTTTTGTGCCATGAAATCGAATTACTCCTTGCTATATGTATATCACAGTATCGGACAGGAGCGTTCCTGTCCGTTAAATCTTACCCTGTCTGCGGAAAATTATTCCGCCTTCGCTCACATATCCCGCCGGCCCTCCAGGGCGCGCACCAGGGTGGCGTCGTCGGTGAACTCCAGATTGGAGCCCACGGGGATGCCGTAGGCCAGGCGGGTCACCCGCACGTCGAAGGGCTTCAGGAGCCGGGCGATGTACATGGCCGTGGCGTCGCCCTCTGTGTCCGGGTTGGTGGCCATGATGACCTCCTGCACGCCGCCGTCCGCCACGCGCTTGACCAGTTCCGAGATGCGGATATCGTCCGGCCCGATGCGGCTCATGGGGGACAGCACCCCGTGCAGCACGTGGTACACGCCGTTATACTCCCGGCTGCGCTCCAGGCTGGCCACGTCCCGGGCCTCCGCCACCACGCAGATGACGGAGCGGTCACGCCGCGCGTCGGCGCAGACGGAGCAGATCTCCCCGTCCGTCAGGTTCTGGCACACCGGGCAGGTATGTACGGTCCGCCGGGCCCGGAGGATGGTCTCGGCGAACGCCTCCGCCTCCCCCTCCGGCAGGGCCAGCACATGAAAGGCCAGCCGCTGGGCGCTCTTGCGCCCGATGCCGGGCAGGGCCGCGAAGCGGTCGATCAGTTCTTCAAAGGATGCGGGAAAGAAAGCCATCGTCCTTCACCTGCCGCGCAAAGTCTTGATGATCCCGGCGTAATCGTCGTGGCCGAACACGGCCGACCCCGCCACCAGCACGTTGGCCCCCGCCTGGATGGCGATGGGCGCCGTGGCAGGCTTGATGCCGCCGTCCACCTCGATGTCGCAGGCGGGGTTGACCTCGTTCAGCCGCTTGCGGATGGCCGTGACCTTTTCCATCTGGTCCAGCATGAACGGCTGGGCGCCGAAGCCCGGCTCCACCGTCATCACCAGCACCATGTCCAGCTGCTCCAGCCATGGCTCCAGCGCCACGGCGGGGGTCGCTGGCTTGACGGACAGCCCGGTCCGCACACCCATGCGGGCGGCCATATCCAGGGCCTCGGCAATGTTCTCCGGCGTGTCCGCCTCCAGGTGGAGGGTGATGTGGCTGGCACCAGCCCGGCAGAACGCCTCCACGAAATGCACCGGCCGCACGATCATCAGATGCACGTCCAGAAACGCCTCCGGGAAGGCCCGGCGGATGCTCTCCACGATGGGTACGCCAAAGGACAAATTCGGCACGAACTGGCCGTCCATCACGTCTATATGGATATAGTCGGCGCCCCCGTCCAGCACGGCCTTGATCTCGTCGTCCAGGCGGGTGAAATCCGCCGCCAGGATAGAGGGTGCGATCTTCACGTTTGTCATACCCATCACCCGCTGCATAATATGTTTCAGCCGCGCCGCGCACGGGCTGGCTTTCATATAGGGGACCGGCCGGGATATCTCCGGCCCCTCCCCACCGTTTCCGGGAACTGCCAACAGGATAAGATTTCCAACTGGATATAGTATAGCACGTTCCCTCCCAAACAAGCAAGTGGCCCTTGACGAGATTGGCACTTTAGCATAAAATATTGGTATACTGTTTGGGAGGGCTTGTCTTATGCGTCAGGTCAAGCGCCGGTCCGCTCTGCCGGTCTATATCGCCGCGGCCGTGTTCGCGGCCTACGCCCTTATCTTCCCGCTGTACAAGCTGTGGCACTTCCTCGTGGCCGCGGCGGTGACGGCGGCCGCGTGGCTGGCGGCGGATGCGCTTATCAAGCCGAAGGTGGAGTATGTCCCCGAGCCGGAGCCGGAGCCGGAGCCGGAGCCTGTCTCCTACGGCGCCACCGTGGACGCCATCCTGGCGGAGGCGAAAAAGGCCCGCGCCGAGATGGAGCGGCTGGCCGCCTCCATCCCCGACCAGGACGTGAAGCAGAAGATCGCCTCCCTCCTCTCTTTGAGCGACCGCATCGCCCAGGACGCCATCCAGGACGAGGCAGACATCCCCCAGATCCAGAAGTTCCAGAACTACTTCCTCCCTTCCACCATCGGTCTACTCAATGCCTACGACCGCATGAGCGCCCAGGGCGTGAACGGGGAGAACATCTCCGGCTCCCGCCAGCGCATCGCCGATATGCTCCAGACGGAGGTGGAGGCCTTCCAGAAGCAGCTGGACGCCCTTTACCGCAACGACGCCATGGACGTGGACGCGGACATCAAGGTGATGCAGCAGCTGCTGGAGCGGGAGGGTCTGGGCAAGGACGACGAGCTGCAAGACCTTCTCCGCAAGGAGCAGAAGGCCGCGAAATAAACCCGTACAACACAATTTGAGATAAAAGGAAAGGAATATACATCATGGCCGACGAAAAGAAATACGAGATCAACCTGACCCTTGATCCCTCCCCCGCAGCCCCCGCCATGCCGGAGGCGCCCGCCGCCCCCGGCGTTCCCGCCGCGGCAGCCGCCGCCGCTGTCCAGCAGGCGCCCGCCGCCCAGCCCGCCGAGGCCGAAGCGCCTGTGGAGAAGCTGGACATCAACTCCCTGGCCCCGGCGGAACAGGCCGCCGTGCGGGAATTCTCCAAGAAGATCGACGTGACCGACTCCGCCCAGGTCCTCAACTATGGCTCCGCCGCCCAGAAGAACATCGCCGAGTTCTCCGCCCAGGCGCTGGAGAAGGTCCGCACCAAGGACCTGGGCGAGGCGGGCGATATGCTCACCGACCTGGTGGCCGAGCTGAACGGCCTGGACGTGTCCGAGGAGCAGCCCAAGGGCTTGAAGGGCCTCTTTAAGAAGGCCACCCGCAGCATCTCCGACCTAAAAGCCAGGTACGACAAGGCCGAGGTGAATGTGGACAAGATCTCCGCCGCCCTGGACCAGCACTGGATCACCCTCAACAAGGACATCGTGACCATGGACAGTATGTACGAGATGAACCAGGCGTACTTCAAGGAACTGACCATGTACATCATCGCCGGAAAGCTGCGCCTGGAGGAGCTGCGGGCCACCGAGCTGCCCGCGCTGCTGAAAAAGGCGGAGGAATCCGGCACGCCGGAGGACGCCCAGGCCGCCAATGACTACGCCGCGCTGCTGGGCCGCTTTGAGAAGAAGATACACGACCTGGAACTGACCCGGATGATCTCCATCCAGATGGGTCCCCAGATCCGGCTCATCCAGAACAACGACTCCCTCATGGCCGAGAAGATCCAGACCGCCATCGTCAACACCATCCCCCTGTGGAAGAGCCAGATGGTGCTGGCCATGAGTATGTACCACTCCAAGCAGGCTATGGAGGCCACCCACAGCGTCAGCGAGGTGACCAACGAGTTGCTCAAGAAGAACGCCGAGGCGCTGCACACCGGCTCTGTGGGCGTGGCCCAGGAGTCCGAGCGGGGCATCGTGGACCTGGAGACTTTGCAGCAGACCAACCAGGAGCTGATCGCCACCCTGGAGGACGTTCGCAAGATCCAGGACGACGGCCGCGCCCGCCGCGCCCAGGCCGAGGTGGAACTGGGCCGCATCGAGGGCCAGCTGAAACAGAAGCTGCTGGAGATGCGCGGCTAAAGTCGCGGAAATGCCAGCATTTCCGCGAGTAGGATGCAGCCCCCTGCAGCGCACTCGCTGCGCTCGCACGTTTGTGGGCTGAGAAGTATTTTTTCCGAGGCGCATGTCCCCGGAAAAAATGATCTCATTTTCTTTGCGCCTGCGGGCGCAAACTCTGCGAGGCAATCGACATGAATTTCCTCAAAAAGCGCTCAACAGCCATTGTTGTATTTGTGGTCGTGGTGGTGCTGTTCACCTTCATCGGCGCACGCCGGAGCCTGGACCGCGCCTGCCGCAAGGCGGAGGCCGCCTTCTTCGACCGGGACCTTCTCCAGTCGGAGGACTACCACACCTGCCCCGCCGAGCAGCTGGAACACGCCGTGGATTACGCCGCCCGGCTCCTGTCCGTCATCGGCACGGACGGCACGTGGGAGGGCTCCTATGAGGCGCTTTTGCAGGCCCGGGAGCAGCTCATGGACGCGCTGGACGCCAAGAGCATCCCCGACGCCGGGACCGCGAACCAGGCCCTTGCGGCGGCCGTGGCGGACGTGGAGGCCGTGTATGACAGCGGCGCTCCCCTGCCGGAGAGTTACGACGACATCGACGCCATCCTCTCCGACTTCCACGGCGCCCAGGCCGCGCTGGACGATCCGGCTTACAACGAGCATATCCTGGCCTTCCGGGACAAGGAGCTGGGCGCGTTTCCCGCCAGCCTCCTCCGCCATCTGCTGGG
>CANRIF010000008.1 GCA_947630645.1 uncultured Oscillospiraceae bacterium
TATCTGCCGGAGGAGTACGCGCAGGAGCGCTGGTATTTCAGCTCCGGTTATGATGTGTTTTTGGGAGCGGAGACACAGGAGGGCATACGGAAAATAAAAACTTCCCGTGTCATGATCAGCCCCAACACAGATACGGAGGGTACCCATATCACGGTCCAGGACGATCTCGCTTATACCACAGAGTCGATCATGTCGGAGGCCTCCGCTGACACGATCCGGGCCTGGGGAGACGGGATCGGGGCGCTTGACGGAAATTGCGTGGTCCGTTTTGAGAGCGCTTGTTTTGGCGGGACCATCTGGAGTTCCATGGAGGCCTATTACCGTGATATGCTTTCCATGTTCACGGAACACGGGTTCGGCTGGTGGAGCAACGACTGGTTCACGCTCGTCACAGACACTTCCGACCAAATTGCCGGGGAGCCCATGGTGTCCTACGGGGGCTATCCAGCCTTTAATTTGGAGCTTTTAAAGCTGTTGCAGCAGTATCAGTGCAGTGACCGGTGACGGTCCTAAGGGTATATACACCCTGCCTTTTCTTGTTGAGGGCAGCGCCCCCGATCCCCCTTGAAGGGATCAGGGTCCGAGGGCGCTTGGCAAGGCGCCGGTGGCGCAGCGCAGGTCGAATCCCACCGCTTCCGCCTGGGGCTGTTGCATCGCAACAGCCCTCATTTCTTTCACGCCAGCCCGGTCAGCAGCGCCGTCCAGGTCCTCGCGCCCACCACGCCGTCCCACTGGGCGCTGTCCGCCGGGAACAGCTGTCTTTGCAGCTTTATCACCGCCTGCCGGGTCCTGGCGCCGAAGCTGCCGTCCACCTCCAGCGCCCGCCCGGCGTCGTCCCGGATGCCCCGGACGTACAAAAGCCGCTGCACCGTCCTCACCTCGCAGCCCCGGCAGCCCTTGGCCAGCTGGTGCAGCCCCACGGCAAGGGCCGCGCCGTACTTTTCCGCCGTCTCCTCCGCTGGAACCGTCCCGGTCTGTCCGTCATACCGGGGATGACCGTACCCCGCAATGGAGGGGTCCGTCCGGCTGTATGTGCGTTTGGCCACCCGGTCGCCGCTGTTGCCCTCCACGGTGGTGATGGTGATCCCGGTGACCTCCGCCACGATGCCCGTATGCTCCAGTTCGCCGTTCTTCTGGAAGAATATCTGATCCCCCGCCCGGGGCGCGGTATCGTACCGGCCCTGGGCCTTATAGTACCCCGCGGAATAAGGGCAGGCGGCCCCCAGCGGCCCGGTCTGGCACTCCATCAGCTGGCCCTCGGTCTTGCCGAAGACCTTATAAAAGCACCAGTCCACGAACACGTCGCACCAGGCGTAGCCGTTTTTGTTGCCGTTATAATATCCCGCGTCCCACAGGTCCCGGGCGTACTTGGTCCAGTTCCCGGTCCCGGCGTTGGCTGTGGCCAGGTCCAGGTCGGCGTTGGTGGCCTTCTCCCGGTAGCCCACCTCCGCCAGGGCCACGGCGACCACGGCGGCGGCGTCACTCATGGCCGCCCCGCTCCGCCTTCCCGGTGAGCAGGTCCACCGCCCCGGTCACCGCCGCGGGCAGGGGCAGGCCCATCAGCCCGGCGTTCTCCACGATGGACAGCAGCTCGTTGGCGCAGAAGCCGATGATGACCCCGTCCCGGATGCACCCGGTCCCCAGCAGGATATCCAGCCGCACCCCGATCAGCACGAACAGCAGGATCATCCCCTTTTTGCACAGGCCTTGAAAACCCGCCTTGCTCTCCAGCGCCCCGCCGCCGGACTTGGGCGAGGCGTGGAACACCCCGGCCACCACCAGGCCGGACAGGTAATCCGCCGCCATTAGGACGAGCAGCGTCACCGCCGCGCCGTCCCAGCCGCCGAAAAGGCCGCTGATAAAGCCTCCCACCGCGCCCACCGCGGCGCAAAACGTCTTTTTCATGCTCTTCTCCTTTCCCCGCCGTCAGGCGGACCGCGCGCTCTCCGCGCTCTCCCGGACCGTGCATCCCTCGCCCGGCGGACAGGGCCGCCGCTTCCCGGTCCGCAGGATGTAGACGCAGGCTGTCATCAGCTCGTCCCCGTCGCCTATGTACACCGGCACGGAATAGCGGCATCCGCCGCATTTTTCATCCATCTCGATCACCTCGCTACGCCGTGCGCCGCCAGCAGTAGGCGACGATGTACGGCGGCATATTGTTGTGGGCCGCGTCGCCTCCGGCGAAGGTCATGCTTTTTTCGGCCGGATTGTATGTGTCGGTCCATCTTGCATACGCGTAGGAGTTCTGGACCTCCGACTGCTTCGACGTATTCACGTTGGTGTGCAGCAGATGCTCATGCCGGGGCATCTCCTCCGCCGTCAGCACATGGGCCGCCTCGCCGCCGGTTTCGCCCGCCTTATACGTGCCGCCCGCCGCCAGCACGAACCGGTCCTTCAACTGCTCCCAGGTGCCGCCGAAGAGCGTCTTGGGGTCCGTGGCGTTGGCGGACCAGTAGTAGCAGCCCACGGGGTAGAGAAAGTCCCGCAGCGCGTTTTTCGCCGCCTGGCCCAGGCCGGTGAAGTCCACCGGCACGTTGATCCGGAAGTCCTTTTCCCCCCAGTCGAACACCGGCACGCCCTTTTTCAGCGTCAGCGTGCTTGTCACCGTCATGAGTTTGTCCTTCGCGGTGACCGTGATGGTGTAACTCTCGGTATACTGCACCCCGCTCACCGTCGCCTGGGCGGTCCACCTGCCGCCGCTCTTTGATGGCGTGAGGGCCACCTCGCTGCCGCTTCCCACCCGGTACGACACGGCCAGGGTGTTGTCCGCCGCGCCGAAGGAGGCGGCGAAGAAGTTGCCGGACAGGGCCAGCGCCGCGGTGTTGGCGGTGGGGTTCGGCCGGCTCACCGTCCCCTCGCAGGTCAGACGCACATAGTCCACCATGGGCTTGGTGACCGTGACGGCGGCGGTATAGCCCCGGCTGTCCGCGGCGGCGAAGGAGAACGACCCGGTCTCCACGTTGGCGATGCTCCGGGTATTGCCGGACACCGCCGCCCCGGCGATGGACCGGGAGGCGATGGCGGCGCTGTTCTTGGCCGTAGCCGTGATGGTGCAAAGGGCCGTGGAGAAGTACCGCACCAGCTTGTTCTGGTCCCCGGTGAGCGCCTTGGTGACGGCGTTGGCGTCCGTCACCGTGCCGCTCACCGCGGGCGCGCACAGGCTCTCCGCCGCCGTGGCCGTGAAGGTGCATGTAGTGTCCCCGCCGATCTGGGTCTCGCCGGACCAGGTCCGGCAGGTGAGGGTACACGTCCCGCTCTTCGCGTTGGGGATCTGGCCGTAGAAGCTGGCAGGCAGAGTGAAGGGCACGCTGACCTGCTCCAGGCGCACCTCCGTGGCGCTCACGCCGCCCGACGCCGTCAGATACCCG
The DNA here is from genome assembly GCA_947630645.1 of uncultured Oscillospiraceae bacterium. Classification (GTDB taxonomy): domain Bacteria; phylum Bacillota; class Clostridia; order Oscillospirales; family Oscillospiraceae; genus CAJOIG01. The sequence goes on from CANRIF010000008.1 coordinate 3,369, forward strand.
CGCAGGGTGCCGAAGGCGTAGGCGATGGAGTGGGTGTAGGCGCTGGACTTGCGCGTCACCGTCACCATGCTCACCGCGCCGATGTTGGCGTCGGTGGCGCCGATGTCGGAGGCCCGGGGGATGTTGGTCAGGGCGATGGTCTGGGAACCGTTCACCGTCCAGCCGCTGCCGCCGCTGCCGCTGGCCGTGTACCCGGCCAGGGACACGGAGATGGTGACGGACCGGGACCCGTCGTCGTTGTGGGCGATGGCGTTTTTCGTCCAGGAGGAGACGGAGCCGGCCTTCATATAGGCGTAACTCTCCAGCGCGTTCCAGCTCACGCTGGCGTTGCCCGCGCTGGAGGAACAGCTCACCACCGTGGTCCCGTCGATCTTCGCGCTGCCGTCCAGGTAGTAAGTGTATCCGTAATAACCCCCGGACCCGGCCTTGAACTGGATCCGCACCGTGACCGACGAGGTATTGGCCTCCACGTCGTATGTCTCGGAATAATTCACCCGGCAGGTGATGCCCGCCTTGCTCCCCTTGATGGTAAAAGACCCGTTCACACCGGCCGCCATGTCATCATCTCCTTAATCCACGAAATAGCAGGCGGTGCGCCTGCCATCCGTGCCGTCGTTGTAGTCCTCGAACCGGGCGTGCCGGCCCAGCAGGAGGAAGTTGTTGACCCGCACGTCCGTGGCCTCCACGCCGGCCGCGTCCGCCTTGAGGATCACGTCCTGGTCCCGGCGCACATACATACCCAGGTTGGTCAGCTGGTTGTGCATCTGCTCTCCGGCCTTGGATATATCCAGGCCGTTGGCGTCGAAGGTGTACCCGGTGGAGGTGGTCACATGGTCCACCTCCACGGTGTCGAAGCGCAGCGCCAGCGCCGAGGCGGTCTGCTGCAAGGCGCTGATCTGGCCCTGCAGCCGCTGTATCTCGCCGCTCCCGGCGCTCACGGCCTGCTGGATGTCCGATACAGTCCCGGTGATCTGGTCGGCCCGCTCCGTGAGATTGGCGGCCTGCTCATGCACCGCCTCCACCTGCTCGGCCAGGGCCGTCTCCAGCTCGCTCAACTCCCGGGCGGTCACCGCGGCGGTGATCTGCTCCCGCAGCACCTCCAGCCCGGAGGCCATCTCCGCCAGGCCCTCCACCCTGGCCTGGTCGAGGGTGCCGAACTTGACCCAGTCGGCGTTCAGGCCCTCGGCCTGGATGATGCCCATGACCATCTCCCCCGTGACAGTGAAGCCGAAGGGCCAGCTCTTTCCCCCGTCCACGGACAGGCCGATGGCCTGGGCGGTCAGCTTCATCACGCACCCGGACGCGGCCAGGGTGGGCTTATCGTGCAGGTAATAGACCGCGCTACCGTCCTCCTGCTTCTGCACGGTGCTGTACAGCCCGCCGCTCTCTGCCAGGGTCTTATACAGCTGTTCCACCGCCGTCTGGCGGGCGGTCCGTTCCCGCTCCACCAGCTTGCGGGCGGCCTGCCGCGCGGCTGCCTCCGGCGTGACGTACCGGCTGGCGTTTCGTACCGCCGGCTGGGCGCTGTTGGAAAAGGACGTGTACCCGCCGAAGGCGATGTCCACGTCCGTCAGCACGCTCTTATAGCGCCGCCCCTTCCTGTCCCGGACCCACACCATGTCCATGAACTCCGCCAGGGGCCAGGCCGCGTGAGTGCCCTGGAAGGGCCGGAAGGCCACGCCCATCACCCCCGCGCCCATGAGTGCCAGGGCCGCCTCCTCCCCGCCGGGCGGCACCAGCGGGTCCTCCACCTGGAGGACATAGCCCTCCGTGCCGTACAGCGCCGTCACCTCGCCGCCGTCCTCGTCCGCCGCGCCCATGGCCATGCCCGTCACCACGATGTCGTCCGTCCCCACCTCCAGGCGGGACCAGTCCGCCAGCTCCTGGCCCGGCTCCTCTTCCATGGCGTAGGGGATGATCTGCATCCGCCCCGTCCGGTCCACCCGGGCGTTGCCCCCGGCCAGCAGGGCGATCCAGCCCAGCACCTGCCGGAACGTGACCTCCCCCTCCGGCGCGGCCGCCGCGTACCCCTCGTTGGGGAACGCCGCCGTGCTGTACGGGATGCCGCACCGCTGGCATATCTCCCGGTACAGGCTCCCCAGGGTGGCCGGGAAGGTGAGGTCCGTCTCAAAGGGCCGGTCTGTCTTATACATATCGTCCCACGCGCTGACCGCCACCGTCTCGCCCAGGCTGGCCGGCTCCACCGCCGTGAACGTGCCCAGCTCCACCCGCTCCGTGGTCTCCTCCAGCGCCAGCGTCAGCCACAGCCGCACCTTCGCCCCGAAGAAATCGTACCCGTCCAGATGGCCGTCGTCGTTCATGATCCGCAGCCGCACCTGCCGGCACACCGCCGCCCCCAGGGGCAGGCCCTCCGACCCGGCCCCGTCCGTGAGCGCGTTGCCCGCGATGGTGAAGTCCTCCCCGTCCAGCGCCAGTTCTGTCCCGTCCGCCAGCGTCACCTGGGCCTGGAGCCGGAAATCCCGCCGCTGGGCTAGCGCCTCGCTGCACGCTTCACTGACGCCGATCATATCGGGTCCACCCCTATCATGTTGAACCGCAGCTCGTCCACGGTCTCCGCCTCGGCGTTCAGCCGCCCGATGGCGAGGGAGCCTTTGCCCACATAGAACCGCCCGTCCCGCCACGCGCCGTAGTGCAGGGAGTAGTAGTGCAGCGTGAAGGGCCGGCCGCCGTCCACGATCCGCAGGATCGCCGACGCCTCCGCCGCCGTGAGGCCCGTGGCCTTGTAGCTAAGCGACTCCACCGTGAACATGGCCGAGGCGTGGAGTTTTCCACTTTGCACCCGGGTGCTGTCCTCGGTATAGGTTGTCTCAAAATCATAGCCCAGTCCCTCGTCGGGCTGGGCTATGACCGTTCCGTTCAGTTTTATATAGTCCTGTGCCATGGCTCACCCCTCCAGGAAAAATGGGTTTTTCCCGTTCCGGCCCTGCCGGGCCTTGGCCTCGTCGATGACCTCCCGAAACAGCACCTGCCGGTCGATCTGCCCGATGAACGTATACTGTACCGACTGTCCGGTCCGGTCCTGGGTCCCGGCGAGGAGCTGCCGCAGCTGCTCCCCCGCCCCGGCCAGCGTCAGCGCCGGCCCAGACCCATAGACCGCCCGGGGCGGCAGGACCGTGCCGGAGGCCATCACCGGCGCCGGGACGGCCTGGAGCGCCTGGATGGGCGCGGCCAGCGCCGCCAGCCGGTCCATCCGCTCTGCCGCCGCGCCGCCGGCCAGGCCGTCCGCCATGGCCTCGGCCACTGCCTGCGCCGCTCTCGCGGCCGTGTCCCGCTTCGCCAGGATGCCCCGGCTGATGAGGTCCACCAGGTCCGGCCCGTACTCGTCCGCGTCCGACAGCGGCCCCCTGTCCGGCACGGAGAAGTGCAGGTAGGACCGGACCGCGGCGGCCGCGCTGGACGCGGCGCTGGCGATACGGCCCACGGCGCCGCGGATGCCGCTGGCGAACTGGGAGCCTAAGTCGCTGCCCCAGCCGTAGGCGCTGCTCTTCAGGCTGTTCATCTGGGCCGTGACCGCGCTGGCCGCGGCCGACCAGGCGCCGCTCACCGACGAGCGGATATCCGCCCCGGCATCCTTCACCGCATCCCCGATCTCGGCCCACTTGGTCCGCACCGCCGTTCCTGTCTCATTCATATGGCCGCTCACGGCCTCAAAGACGCCCTTCCACGCCCGGTCCGCGTGGTCGCGGATGGCGGCGGACGCCGTTTTACCGTCGCCCTCCATGGCCGCCCAGGCGTTGCCGCTGCTCTCCCGGGCCTGGGCCATGATGGCGGAGACCTTTTCGCCCATGGCGTCGTAGGCGTCCACCACCTTGCGCTGCATCTTCCCAGCCATGTCCAGCAGCAGCGTCTTCATGGCCTTCCAGGAGGTGTCGTTGTCCGTCTCCATGGCGGAGGACCCCGCCGCCACCGTCCCGGTCATGCCGCCGTAAGCGCCCTCCACGTCCGAGGCCAGGCCCGCCGCGTGTCCCGCGCCGTCCTCCCGGATGCGCCGGAAGGCGGAGGATGTCCCGCGCCGTAGGCTGTCCATCTGCCGGGACGCGGCGTCCGATACGGCCTTCGCTGCGGCGCTCACCGCCCGGCCCACGCCGGCGGAGCCTGCGTCCAGCGTCCTCTGCCACTGGCCGAACCCGGCGGAGAAGCCCTCCATCGACCCGTGGGCCTCCCCCAGGCTCCTGCTGACGGCGGCGCCGATCCCGCCGCAGACCGCTTCCAGCTTCCCGGCCAGCGCCGCGCTGGCCGACATCCTCTCCATGAGGCCGTCCCAGAGCGCCCCGGCGCACCAGGCCGCGATATGCTCCCGCACCGTCCCGGCCGCGCCCGCCAGCGCCGCCGCCAGCGTCCGCGCCCTGTCCAGCCCGGCGGCCAGGTCCCGGGTCACCTTCAGGTCCCGCAGCTTCACGCTGGCGTCCCGGACCGCCGCCACGAATCCTGCCACCCGCTCGGCCACGGACTGCACCCTGGCGGCGAACAGCTCCTCGATGGGCAGGTCGGTCCACCCGCCGCCCTGGATATCCAGGCCTCCGCCGCTGCCGCCTCCGCCGCTGGACGACGGGTCCCTCACCTGCCACAGGTTCATCTGGTCCAGCCCGGAGAGGTTCCTCTCCGCCTTGGCGGCTTCCTTTCCGATGGTCCGCACGCCATCGGCGGCATAGCCGGCCGCCGACCCCACGCCGGATATGGCGGACGCAGTCTTCACGCCGAACTGGTCCGTGCTTACCGCCGCCACCTTCACGGCGCCCGCCAGCGCCGTCACGCCCGCGGCGGCCGTATCCGCCGCCCGGCCCACCGTGGCGATGCCGGAGGCGTAGCTGGCCTTCACCGCCCCGGCGGCGGCATAACTCTTTCCGGCCAGCACGGCGTAGAACGCGGCCACATAGCCCGCCGCCGTGGCCAGCATACTGCACATCTGGGACAGGGCCGGGGCCACCGCCGTCGCCACCGGCGTGAACGCCGAGGCCAGCGCGGCCCCCGCGCCGTTCAGCTGGCTCCGCAAACTGGCCGCCGCCTCTCCCGCCCGGCGGCACCCCGCCTGGATCTGTTCAACGCCTCTGTCCACGCTCCCGGTCTGGAACTCGACCTGGATGATAACGGAACCGTCCGCCGCCATAACGCTCAACTCCTCACACAAAAAGCTCTTTCAGCCCGGCTCTCCGCTCCTTCTCCGCCTCGGTCAGCCGGGGCCGGAGGGTCACCAGGGCGTTGTTTTCCCGGCAAAATTCCTGCTCGTGCTTTTCCAGCCGCCGGCCCTTGGCCCGCTTCTGCCGGACGGCAAGCACCGTGGAGAACAGGCTCTCCCCGATCTCCAGATACGCGCCCAGAAACGTCCACCAGTGCAGCTGTTCCATCGCCCGGACCTCCCGGCCCAGCACCCGGTTCACCGCCGGCACGATCAGCGGCCCGTCCTGCTCCCAGTCCACCAGCCGGGGGCCGGCCTTCCTCCCGTCCGCCGGGATGCCGCCGTCGATGAACGCCACCGCCTTTTCGGCGGCCTCCCCCAGCCGCTCCGGCGGGATGCGCTCCCAGTCCACATACAGCACCCGCAGGCAGATGGCCGCCTTCTCGTCCGGCTCATAGTCCGGGTCCGCGAACACGTCCAGCAGGTACAGCACGTCCCGAAAGTCCGTGCGGATGGCGTACTCCACGCCGCCCACCTCCAGGCTCCGGGGCAGGTCCCACGCGCTCATTTTTCGTACTTGGCCGTGGCCCTGCGGATCTTGGCCAGCTTCTTGTCCAAACGCCTTTTCGTGGTCTGCTCGATCAGGCTCCCGATGCCCTCCAGCACCTTCTCAAAATACAGGTCGCCGTCCTTCGTCACCGTCAGCGGCCCGCACTTGGCGAAGATGCCCTCGGCCACCGGGCCGCCCAGCAGCACATCGAACTGCCCGGCGATGTCGTCCGCCAGCTTGTTCATCTTCTCCAGCCGCTGCTCGCCATCCGCCGCGTCATATTCCAATCCACTGAAAAACTCCGCCGCCGCACCGTAGCGTTTGAGGATGTTGGAGTCGGCGGGGTTGAAGTCGAACCGGCCGATCACCTGGCCCCGCTCGTCCTCCAGCTCCACCGTGACCGCCCCGGTCTGCACCTGCAGCTTCATCACGTCTGCCATTTCTTTTCTCCTTTACGATCTACGCCTCCCCTGTGCAAGGGGAGGTGGCTCCGGCGTCAGCCGGAGACGGAGGGGTTGCCGCCGCCGTCAGACGCCGACAAGGGAGAGGGATATCGCATCCCCCTCCCCTGTCCGCTCACGCCTCCGGCAGCGCCCCGGCCGTAAAGACGGGCTTTCCGGCCTTCATGCTCTCGGCGGAAACATAGCCCGCCTCGCTGGCGCCGTCCTCGCTGACGGTGAAGGGGATATTGAGCCCCTCCGTGCCGCCGCCGTAGCTGTTGGGCTTGACCATGACCTCCCGGAGCCACGCCCGGTGGTTGGCGGCCTTGGCGTCCTCCACCACCACCTCCAGCATCAGCGTCTTGCACGCATCCCCCTTCAGCCGTCCCATGGCGATGTCCCGCACCTGCGGGTACAGCTTCTTGTCCGGGTCGGCGTAAAATGGGTCCGCCTCCATGCTGGGGGCGTAGCCGTTATCCTTGGTCTTGGTCTGGCCCAGGATATTCTTGATCTGCTCGGTGTCGGAGTTGAGTTCCACGCTCATCTCCTCGATGTCGTCGCCGATGATCTCGAACTCGGCCTCGGCCGCCTCGCTCACCTTGGTGTGGAAGCCCGTGTCCAGATAGTGACCCAGGGCCTCCCGTTCCAGCTTTGCCATCTTTTTTACCTCCAATGATCAGTTTGATGTAAACACCGTCTCGTATCGGGCGGCCAGTCCCACCGCCCATGTCTCCGTCTGATGCTCGTCCCGCTCCTGCAGATAGGCGGGGGTCTGGAATGAGAGATCCAAAAACCGCCGCCCGCCGGCCAGCGGGGGATAGGCCTCCAGCCGCCACGTCCGGCCGTCCGCCGTCACGCTCTGGCGGGCCAGCCACCGGCCCAAGTCGTCCAGCTGCTCCTTGGCGCAGACCCGCCGGTCCTCGGTGAGGCCCCCGGCCCGGTAAAGCACGGCGAACGGGTAGCGGCACACCTGCCGGACCCGGCCCGTGACGGAGCGCGTCTCGCTCTCCACCACCGCGCCGTCCCCGGGGAACAGGGCCATCCCGCCCCGCTCGCCCAAGGTGGCGAAGGCAACGCTCTCGTTCCCGGCCAGGCCGGGGAACTGGTTCACCAGCGCCAGCACCGCCTCGGTCACGGCGGAGAAGCCCTCCATGTCGTATTTGATATCGCTGTTTTTCTCGTCCATCATTTCCCATCCAAAACGCGCTGCACCTCGGCTACCCAGCGTTGCAGCCGCATTGCCTTGGCGTACTCGAACCACGCGGGCCTCGCCCCGGCGGCAGCGTAGTGCAGGTCACGGTCCGTCGCCGTCAGCTTCGCGCCCCGCTCGAACCGGGGCCCCACACCGGCGATCATCCTTGGTCCCCGGCCGGTGGCGGCGTCCACCATGGCCTTTCCCCTGTATAGGTACTCGCCCATCGGCCCCACGCCCGCCCAGATCATCCCCGACCCGGCGGCGTTCCGGTTGGCGGCCCGTGTCCGCTCCCGGAACCCGCCGGTGCCGGAGGGCATATAGGGCAGCATATCCTCCGCCGCCATTTCATGCAGCCGCTCATAGGCCCGCCCGGCCCGCCGGGAGGTCCTGGCCATATCCAGCCTTGCCCGCACGCCATTCTCTCTGAAGGCGAACCCTCTGAACCGTATCCCGTTCATCTGCCCGTCACCTCGTCGTCGCTGCGCCCGCTAAGCTTCGCCGGCCTGTGCGGCCGGCATCCGCCCGCTTGGCGCGCTCCTCCTCTCCCCGCAGGAAACGCTTCGCTGATCTCCTGCGGGGTCCCCTTCCGTTCATCTGCCCGTCACCTCGAAATGGGGCAGGGCGTCGTAGCGGCACACGGCGGCCACGGCGTACACGTCGTCCCGCTCCCGGCACAGCCCGTCGTAGAACCCGCCGGGCCACTGGCCGTCGTCCACAGGCGCCGCCCCGTCCCACGGCCCGGTAATGAAGAAGTCGAACTCGTCCCCCGGGGCGAAGGTGACGTACATCTCCGGCGTCTCGACCCTGCGCCACAGGCGGGGCGGCAGATAGAGCTTGCCCGCCACCGTCGGGGCGCCCTCCGCGCGGAAATAGGGGATCAGCGCCGCCGCCCGGCCGCCCGGCGTCCAGCCGTACCGGCCAGGCCCGGCGGCGTCGGCCTGGTCCACGTGGACGCCCTCGATCACCGTGGGATACCACAGCACCTTCCCGCTCTCCGTCCTGCGGTTGAACACCGTCACCGTGTCCTTGTACACGAAATCACCTCACCTTATATGGCCCCCTTGTGCAAAGGCCTTGAGATCCCTACCTCTTCGGCCCCCTTGTGCAAAGGCCTTGAGATCCCTACCTCTTCGGCCCCCTTGTGTAAAGGGGGCTGTCAGCGCCTCTGCGCTGACTGGGGGATTGTTATCCTGCCTTCACCGGGGTACTGGGGGATTGTCACCCCACCTTCATCGGATAACGCCCCGCGTACAGCAGATTCACCCCGTTTCCGTCCGGCACCCCGGCCAGATACCGCTCCACGGTCTTGCGTATCTGCTCCCGGCCCCGCTCCGGCCCGGCGCTGGGCGCGGCATAGCTGACGCTCTCGTTCCCGGCGGTGACGGCGGTGACCACCCCGCCGGACACGCCGCCGCCCGGGTGTTCCACCCAGCTCTCCGCCCGCTCCTGCCGCCACAGCAGATGCACCAGCGCCGCCTGGCACCGCTCCACCGCCTGGGCCGCCTCCGGCTGGGTGGGCGGGGCGGCGGAGAGTTTGTTCACCCCGTCCGCCCCGGTGACGGCCCGCTCCACGATGCGCCGGGCCTCCCACCGAAGCCGCTCATAGCCGCTCTCGTCCGGCCCATCCGGGTAGAGCGCGGCGTACTGCTCCCAGTCCATCACGCGCCGATGGTGGCCTTCACCACGCCGTCCAGCTTCTCCGCCATCAGCTTCATGCCGCACACCACGGTGTCGGAGGCGGTCATGTTGGTGTAATCGGCGGCCTCATGGATGCCGATGTATCCGGTGTCGTCGCTGGTGAACTGGAAGGCCTCGCCCAGGTCCGCGCCGTTTACGGGGATGTAGTACAGCACCAGGTTGTCCTTGGCGGTGGCGTACACGGTCCCCTTGGGCACGCTGGCGTTGAGGATGACGGTGCCCAGACCCATGAAGCTCTCCACGTAGCTCAGACCGAAGGCGGTCTGCATACTGACGGGGGCGCTGGCCAGGTAGTCGGCCACATCCAGCGGGTTCATGAAGTACACGCAGGGCACCGCGTCGTCGTCGAACAACACCTGGAGCTGGCCCCAGGCCTGGGCGACAGCCTGCTGGAACGTCTCGCCGGAGGCGGTGCCGGTCCCGGTGGCCAGAAAGTCAAAGAAGTCCTTACGCACGCTCTTCTGCACGTCCCGGAGCATCTCGTCGGTGACCATATCCACGGCCTGATCGTACCCCCGGTCGATGATGGCCTCGGCGGTGGCGGCCTTGCGCCACTTCTTCAGGGTGATCTCGCCGCAGGCCACGGCCTCGGTCTGGTACTTGCTCAAGGGGATAGTCTCGCCCTCCCCCACCGCGCCGGACGCCAGGGTCCCGGTGGCCTTATAGGCCTTGAGGACCGCGCCGGCCTGCTTGGGGACCTTGCGGGTGACGCCGATGGCCTCCATGAGCTTGCCGATGGACCCGGCGAAGGCGCTGACGAACTCGATCTCCCGCACCCGCTGCAGGTCGCTCTGCTGAATGATGTTTTCCTCTGCCATGTCAATTCTCCTTTTCAAAAAGATTCAGATGGTCTGCGATGGCGGCCCGGCGCCGTTTCCGGTCCGGGATCGCCATGATCTGCTCTCTTGTCAGCTCGGACCCGTCCTCCCCCGCCATCCTGGCGGTGAACCTGGCCCGGCCCGTCTGGGCCTCCCGCTCCGCCTCGGCCAGGATGGCGTCCACGGCGGCCTCGGGCAGTCTTGCGCCGTCCCCCAAGTCCAGCGCCTGCAAAAACTCACGCTGCATATCCTTTCCTCCCATTCTGTGATGTTGTCCCTCTCCGCGTCGGGCGGTGTCCCGGCCTTTTATATCGACGAGCGCACCGCCCAGTTTCCGGCGGCGGGCGGTGTCCCAGCCCGCACGTCGACGAGCGCAGCGAGCCTGTGCGGCTGGGATACCGTCCGCCGTCGGCTATGCTTTCCCCTCCCCGCGGCGGACGGTGTCCCGGCCCGCACGTTGACGAGCGCAGCGAGCCTGTGCGGCCGGGATACCGTCCGCTGCCGGCTATACTTTTTCCTTCCCGCGCCGGACGGTGTCCCGGCCTTGCACGTTGACGAGCTAAGCGAGCCTGTGCGGCCGGGATACCGCCCGCCGCGGGCCCTTGCACCTCACCCTCTCGCCGCTTCCTCCACGGCGCGGGCCTCCTCCTCGGAGAAGCCCTCGAACTTCACCAGGTAGTACCAGAACGGCGCCCGCCCATCGGCCACATAGCCGTACCACCGGGCCCGGTCCTCCTCCCGGTTATAGGTGACATCCCCGAAGTCGTAGGTGACCTGATGCTCCCCCGCCGGGGCCAGTTCATAGGCGTCCGCGAACCGGTTCAGGGCATAGATGAGCCCGTCCAGCGCGCTCACCACCTTGTCCCGCACATCCTTCACCAGTTGGATGGTGCGCCGATCGTCGGCCTCCACCTGGGTAGCGGTCACCATCCCGGTGCGCTGGTTGAAGACGAAGTAGCCGTTGGAAAAGCCGCACTTGAACCCGATCTGGCTCAAGAGGGCGTCGATCCCCTTCAGCCGCATCTCGGTGTTGAGGGCGGGGTTGATCTCCTGGTAATACTCCGCCGCGCCGGAGCCGAATGCCCGCTTGATGAACCGGGGAAGCTTGATCCGCCGCGCCCCGCCCACCGGCGCGCCGGCCTGTTCGGTGAGCCGGTCGTCCAGCAGCGCCAGCCGGCGGCTGTCGTATATCTCCGCGGCGTTGCGGCTGTACGCCACGTCCAGGTCTCGCAACTCCTCCAGCGCGTCGGCGAACACCGGCGCCCCCAGGGGCGAGGCGGGGTCCAGCCCATTGGCCCCGGGCATCCGCAGCACGCCGAACAGCGGCCGCGCCACCCCCTCGGCGGCCACGTCCTCCGCCAGTCCCGCCCAGGGCGTGGCCCCGATGGGCGTCGGCACGCCCCGGTCCCCCGGCGTATCCCCCGCGAAGCACCGGTTGCTCACCGCGTACCGCCCGTCGGCCAGGAATCGGTGGTACTCCAGCCGGGTGAGATACTTCCCCCGCGCCTGGTCGTACCGCGCGCTCTGGAACACCGCCCCGGTCACATTCCCGCCGTCGGTGTCGGTGATAATGAACCGGTCCGGCGTCAGCAGGTCCACGTCCTGTCCGTTGGGTTTGAGGATGACCGTCCCCCACGCGCAGCCGTACTCCACCCAATGCCGCAGGTTGCCGCGGCATTTGTCTACCTCATTTTGCAGCCACGCGGCCCGCTCCGAGCCGCTCACCGTGACGCCCGCCCCCAGGGTCGCGAGCCTCGCCGTCTCGGCGCAGACGCTCCGCGCCATATTCACCGTCCGCACGCTGTTCTCCGGGTCCGGGTCCACCCAGTCGGGTCTCCCCTCATACACCGCCGCGCACCGGCGGACCAGCCGCTCCGCCTGCCGGTCCCCCACGGGCCGGACGCCGAAGGCCTCCCGCGCCCGCTCCGCCAGGCGCCCATCGTATGCTCTCGTTGTCATGCCATCGCACCTCGTCTGTTATAAAGTGATTCGTAGGCGTACCGCAGCGCCGATATGGCGTGGTCGGCCCGGTCGGGGTAGCCGCTGACCAGGTTCCCCTCCCGGTCCCGGGCGTACTCGTATCGGGTGATCTCCCGCCACGCCCCCGGCGTCCTGGCCGGGTCGATGACCAGGGTCCGGCTCTGGAGCCACTTGAACCCGTAGTCCACGCTCCCCGGCCCCTTCACCGCGCCCCGGGCTGGCAGCCCCATGTCCCGCCAGTCGGCGATGCTCTTCGGCTCGGCGCTGTCGCAGGTGACGGGGTAGTCCCCATACCCCCGCTCCCGCACCCACTGGGCCGTCTCCCGGTTGCTCTTGAAGTTTACATAATATTCATCCAGCAGGAATATCCGCTCCTGGGCCGCATCGTACCCGGTCCGCAGGAACGCGAACTTGTCCGGGTACCAGCCCCAGTCGGCCCCCTGGAAGATGCGGTCCATCCGGCCGGCCTCGTCCTCCGGGATAGGGCGCACCTCCAGCTTTTGGAACACGCTGGCCCCGGTCCCCACGGCCTCGCCCAGGTACTCGTGCCGGTACGCCCGCTCGTCCCGGGCCTTCAGCCGCTCCGCCTGGGCGAAGAACGCCTCCCCCAGCCAGGCGCGTGGCGCGTCCAGGTAGGTGCTGCGGTGGCACATCCGGTCCGGCTGTTCCTCCGCCGAGTCGACGTTGGCCCAGTTGTCCCGGGACAGGGGCGGGTTGTAGCTGGCGAAGCACCAGAACCGTTCCCCGCCCCGCATGGTGGATTGAAGGATACTTCGTATCTCTTCCCGGCCGCTGAATTGGTCCTTTTCCTCGAAGTGGGTGACGGCGATGTAGCCGAAGGGGGCCTTGACGGACTTGAGTTTCATGGGATCGTCCGCGCCCCGGAAGAGGATGCGCTGCCCGGTGGGGCGGTATATCAGCTCCAGCGGGGAGAGCCTGGCCCCCCACAGCGGCCCCATCCCCAGCTTGTCCGCCGCCCACATATACTGGGCGAACACGCTGTCCCGCAGGGTGTTGCCCACCTTTCGCATCACCAGCGCGTGGGTGCCGGGGTTCTGGACCAGCAGAAGCGGCACCAGCAGCGAGACGGCGGAGCTTTTTAGGCTCCCCCGTCCCCCCGCCAGATCATAAAAGGTATGTCCGTGCCTAAACACGTCCCCCGCCAACTCATAAAACGCCGGACCTAACACGTCGCTCAACCGCACCATCACACACCGTCCTTATCACGCCGCCAACGGGCCAAAGCCTCCCCTGTGCAAGGGGAGGTGGCGCAGCTTGCGCCGCGCCGGAGGGGTTGTCACCGCCATAGCCGAGATACACTTCATACATCCACGATCACCGTCACGCCTTCGTCCTCCGCGCTCTCCGTCTTCTCCTTGGGATGCTCCTGCCACTTGTCGCCCCGCCGGTTGTTGAGCCAGTACATCTGCGCCCGCAGGTCCCCGCCCAGCGCCTTGTCCAGCAGTGCGGCCTCCACCTGGTAATCCACCAGCTCCCGGCCCTTTTTCAGCGCCTGGGCCATCTGGGGATACTTCTTTTGCCACTTGTAAAACGTGCTGATGCTGATGCCCATCTGCCCGGCGATCTGTTCTCTTGTCAGGCCGTCCCTGGCCCAGCCCTCCAACAGGGTCAGCCCGTCCTCCTCCAGCCACTTTTCCGCACGCTCCAACCCTGCTCCCCCCAAAAAAGACCCCGGCGGTCGCCCGCCGGAGCCACATCCATTTTTCACTGTGCCCAGCATACACCCGTAAACGGTAAAAATCGCCTCATTATTTTATCATTTTCGGAACTTTCATGGTAGCGAAAGCCGCCGCGCCGGGCGGTGCCCCTATCTGCACGTTGACGAGCGCAGCGAGCCTGTGCCGCCGGGGTACCGTCCGGGCGGCATATACCCAGCTTACTAAAGCCGCCGCGCCGGGCGGTGCCCCGGCCCGCACGTTGACGAGCGCAGCGAGCCTGTGCCGCCGGGGTACCGTCCGGGCGGCAGACCCCCCTTGTAAAGCAGCTTTTCGCGTGTTATACTATAAGCGCCACACAAATTCAATATGTTATTCGTTAAGGGACGTTTCTGCTTTCCGGCAAAAACGTGTCTCTCCTTGGCGTCCTTTACGGATAACAGGAATTTGTGTGGCAGCAAATGGAGATGCGTTTTTCGTGGCGCAGCTCCTGCTGCGCCACTTTTTGTTTTTTGAGGGGGAATGTCAACGTGGAACTGGCGAGAAAGAAAACGCATTATAACATCGCCGCGGGGGTCCTGTTCCTGCTGGCGGCGGTGTGCTGTTTTGTTCACCAACATAATATATACATCTCTCAGAGCTATTTTGGCTTTCATTTGGATGGTGTTTTGCTGTTTTGGTTTCCGTCTGTGTTTCCAGTTCTGCTGGCGGCGGGTATGCTGCTGTGCAGGAAGAAAGCCGGAAAGCTGATCACGCTCATGACCTGCGTGGCCGTCATTATATACTATGTGGCCGTTTCAGCGGCTGGGCGCGGACCCGTTTTGTCATATGGGCGCAGACCCCAGTCGTTATATTTGGTACTTGATGCCTCCCTTTTGATGCTTCACCCCATACAGTGGGCCGGTTATCTGCTGCTGGCGGTGATCGCCGTTCTTGCGCTGGCGGGGAAGGTCACCAAAGTCATTAAGAGCCTGTTTTTCCTCCCGTCCCTTCTCAACGTCTTGGGGTATTTTTTGAATCGTTATTATATGCGGCCGAATACGAGTTACGTTGAATTCTTATGGAACTGGCTCCGCGGGCTCGATCTGTCCCGGTTAGAGCTGTCCCGTTTGCCGCAGGTCCTTTATCTGCCGGTCCCGTTTGTGATGATTTTGGGCGTTGCGGCGATGCTGTTTGCAGGGCTTGCCCTGGTCCGGCCCGAAAAAGCGCCGCGCGTCAAAGCAAGCCCCGCCGCGCGTTCCGTTTCGCCGCTGCTGGCCATCGAAGAGGTCAAGAAATACAAAGGGCTTCTGGATTCCGGCGTCATGACCCAAGAAGAATACGACGAGAAGAAAAAACAACTTTTAGGATTGTGAGGGACATACAATGGATTTTGGTACATATTACATCATCGGTTTGATCGTGGGGCTCGCCATCGCCGCCGGCCTGGCCTTCATCCCTGCCAGCATCGCCCGGAACAAGGGTCACAGCTTCGGCCTCTGGTGGTTTTACGGCTGGATGCTGTTCATCGTCGCCATCATCCACGTCAGCCTGATACCCGACAAGAACGCCCCCGCCGCGGGACCCGCCGTACCGCCGGTAAGTTCCGCGGACGAGTTGAAAGGCTATAAGGAGCTGCTGGACATGGGCGCCATCACCCAGGCGGAATTTGACGCGAAGAAAAAGCAGCTGCTGGGTCTGTGACACAAACAGCAAAAGACCGGGGACCTGTCCGTCCCCGGTCTTTCCTATCGGTTTTCCTTTAATACGCGATGCCCCAGACGATCATGTGCTTGGCGGGCCGGCCGCAGCAGGGGCAGGTATCCCCCAGCTTCTCCTGGGCGAAGGGGATGCACCGGCTGGACACGCCGGCGGCCTCCTTCATCTTCTCCTCGCAGGCCGCGTCGCCGCACCACATGGTCTTGACAAAGCCGTCCATGGCCTTTTCCTTGACCTCTTCCACGGTCTGAGCGGCCCAGGTGTGGCTTTCCAGGTTGGCCTTGGCCTTGTCGTACAGGCCCTTCTGCACCGCCTCCAGCAGCGCGGGGATCTCCTTCTCCAGCGCGTCCAGGGGCAGGAACGCCTTCTCGCCGCTATCCCGCCGGACGGCCACGGCCTGGCCGTTCTCCAGGTCCCGGGGCCCGATCTCCAGGCGCACAGGCACGCCCTTCATCTCATACTCGGCGTACTTCCATCCGGGGCTGTTGTCGGAAAAATCGCCCTTGGCCCGGATACCGGCGGCCTTCAGCCGCTCCACCACCTGCTCCGCCGCCTCGGTGACGCCGGGCTTATGGGCGGCGATGGGCAGCACGATGACCTGGATGGGGGCCACATGGGGCGGCAGCACCAGGCCCCGGTCGTCGCCGTGGGTCATGATCAGCCCGCCGATGGACCGGGTAGTGAAGCCCCAGCTGGTCTGGTGGGGGTACACGGCCTGGTTGTTTTTGTCCTGGAAGGTGATGTCGAAGGCCCGGGCGAAGCCGTCGCCGAAGTAGTGGCTGGTGGCGGACTGGAGGGCCTTGTGGTCGTGCATCATGCACTCCACCGTATAGGTGTTCACCGCCCCGGCGAACTTCTCCTTCTCGGTCTTGTCGCCCTTGATGACGGGCATGGCCAGCAGCTCCTCATAGCACCGGGCGTAGATATCCAGCATCCGCAGGGTCTCCTCCCGGGCCTCTTCCTCGGTGGCGTGGAGGGTGTGGCCCTCCTGCCACAGGAACTCCCGTCCCCGCAAAAACGGCCTGGTGGTCTTTTCCCAGCGCATGACGCTGCACCACTGGTTATACTTCATAGGCAGGTCCCGCCAGGAGTGCAGCACGTTTTTCCAGTGGTCGCAGAACAGCGTCTCGCTGGTGGGCCGCACGCACAGCCGCTCGGGCAGTTCCTCGCTGCCGCCCATGGTGACCCACGCGCACTCGGGGGCAAAGCCCTCCACGTGGTCCTTCTCCCGTTGCAGCAGGCTCTCGGGGATGAGCATGGGCATGGACACGTTCTCGTGTCCGGTGCGCTTGAACTCGGCGTCCAGCCACGCCTGTATATTCTCCCAGATGGCGTAGCCGTAAGGCCGCAGCACGAACAGCCCCTTCACGCCGGAGTAGTCGATGAGCTGTGCCTTGACGCACACGTCGGTGTACCACTGGGCAAAATCGTCCTCCATGGAGGTGATCTGGGTCACCTGCTTGTCCTTTGCCATAGATCATGACCTCGTTTTCCAGAATTTGACCCATCTATTGTATAGTTGCGCCGTCCCATTGTCAAGCCAAGACTTGACCGCCCGGCCATTTCCATCTATAATATAGGATGTATTTTCGCATTTACGGCATGGAAAGGAACTGCCTATGAACAAGCCCCAATACCTGGCGGAGTTGGACAATCTTCTGATCTTCATGACCCGCTCCGACCGGGAGCAGGCCCTGGCCCGTTTCGGCGCGCTGTTCGACGCGGCCGGCCCGGCCGGGCAGGATGCGCTCCTGGAAAAGCTGGGTTCTGCCACCCGGCAGGCCATCCGGCTCAGCCGCATCTATGACAGCGCCGGCTACGAGGACGAGCTTCTGGACGAACTGGAGCTGGACACGGAACTTCTCTCGGAGCAGGCCCCCTCCCCCGCGCCGGAGCCGGAGGATATGCCCCCGGCGGCGCCCCACGTCCCGGAGGAGCAGCTGCCCGAATACGACCTGGAGGACCTGCCGGACCTCACCGATCTCCCCGACGCGCCAGAGCCGGGCCAGACCCCCGCTCCCGCCGGCGAGGACGATGACTTCTCCGACGAGGAAGAGGACGATCTCCTGGACGACGAGGACTTCTCCGACGAGGAGGACGAGGACCTCCTGGATGACGAGGAGGACGATCTCCTGGACGAGGACCTCCTGGACGAGGAGGGCGACGACCTCCTGGACGAGGAAGACGAGGACATCCCCGACGACGAGGAGGACAAGGACGTTCCCGCCGATAAAGACGCCGACGCGCCCACCGACGAGAGCGAAGCTTCCCCCGCCAGCGAGGACGAGGCCGTGCCCGCTCCCGACAGCGCCGCCCCCGAGGCGGTGACCCCGGAGCTGGAGGCGGAGGCCGAGGCTCCCGCCGAGCCTGCCAGCGAGAAAGAACCCGCTCCTCCCCCGGCCGAGGCCGAGCCGGAGGCCCCCGCCGATGTGGAGGACACATCGGACGAGAGCGAGGAGCCAACTGCCGAGGACGAAGAGGAAGAGGAGGATGACAGCGTCCCTCTCCAGGGCCCGGTGATCCTGATCGAGCGGACCATGCCCCTGGGCGTGGGCATCCCGCTGTTCATCCTGTCCGTCCTGGTCCTGGCGATACCGCTGGCGGCCGTGCTGGTTGTGCTGTTCCCGGCGTTTCTCCTGCCGGGCCTGGCGCTGCTGCTGGGCGCGTGGCTGGCGGTGGTGGGCGGCCTCTGGTGCATCAGCATCATCGCAGACGCGGCCATGCTCTTCGGCCTGGCGTTGATCCTTCTGGCCGCGGGGCTGGTAGTCCTGTGGCTGGGCCTGTGGCTGTTCGTGCTGCTGGTGAAAGGCTACGCCTGGGCCATGCGCGGCATCTCCCATCTCACATTGGGAAAGAAGGTGACGGAGGGTGCGTAAGGGTTGGCGCATCGTCAGCGGCATCGCGCTGGTCTGTTTTCTGATAGGCGTCATGGCCATCGGCGTGGGCTTTTTCACCGGCAGCTCCCCCACCGCCCTGCAAGCCCACGGCCACCTGACCGAGTATAACGCCCGGCTGGCCCAGAACTGGCTCATTCTCCAGCGGGACATCGAGACTCTGCGGCAGGGCATCCTGGGGCTTTTCTCCTGAAACATCAAAGAGCGCGGTCTTCCTGACCGCGCTCTTGCCATATCTATCGCGCCCTTTACACGTCCGTGGGCAGCCCCACCCGCTCCATGAGGATGGTACCGAAGCAGCTGACGCTCCGCTCCGAATCCCGGGCGATGGTCTGGTCCGCGTCCCGCCGCTTCCGGTTGAGGGCGAACAAATAGAGGTTCCCCAGCATATCCTGGCACACCTGCTTGCACAAAAACTCCCCGTCCACCAGCAGCGCGGCCACCTCCCCGTCCCGGGGGGCGCGCTTGACGCCCAGGGCCACCGACCCGTCCGGCAGATAGGGCTCCATGCTGTCGCCGTTGACGCGCACGGCGAAGTCCGCGGCGCTGTCCGCCGGGACCGGGTAGTCCTCCCAGGGGTTGCCAAAATCCGGGTCGCCCCGGCCGGCGGCGAAGGAGTTGCCGAACAGGGGGATCACCTTCATGGCGGGCTTCTCCGCGGCGGCCTTGGCGGCCATGCGCCGCTTCTCCTCGCCGGCCACGGAACGCACCACCCGCTTGCCGTGCAGGTCGAGGCCGTCGAAGGTCATGGCCAGGGACCGGGCCTCGTCGGACATCTCCCGGCCGCCGTCCTCGGCGAAGTCGTTCAGCGTCCGCCCCAGCGCCCGGGCGATGGCGTCCATCACCGCCAGGGTGGGGCTTTTCGTCTCGCCGCCCACGATCTTGTTCAGCGTCCCCCGGGACACCCCCGATCGGCGGGCCAGCTCGTCGATGGTCATCCCCGCCTGCCGCCGGTACTCGTTGATCCTCTCGCCCACTAACACGGCGTTCGCCTCCTTTTCTATTTTCATTTTACCCGTATCCTATCCTCCTGTCAATATAAAAATCTACTTTTCGGTTAAATTTTGCCTTGACAAGTGTAAAATTCGGTGATATATTGCAGTCAGGATGACCCGTAAACGGGTCTTTTCATCTCATATCACCGAAAAAGGAGGACACATACATGGATTGGAAGCAGGAAGCGGCGGAGAAGCTTTTGGAATATGAGGCCCGGCGGCAGTCCCTGGAGAGCATCCCGGCGGAGATCAAGCGGCTGGAACTGGATTACACGGCTCTTCGCAGCACGGTGCCGGACGCGATCCCGTCCCACGGCGCGGGCAGCCGGCGGGAGGACGCCATGCTGACGAACATCGTCCGGCGGGAGGAATTGACCCGGCAGCTGGAGTCGTCCCGGGCGTGGGTGGCGCTGGCGGAGAACGGCCTCGCCGCGCTGGACGAGGAGGACCGGCTGGTGCTGGACCGGTTCTACATCCACCGGCACAAGGGGGCCTGCGAGCGGCTGTGCGAGGAGCTGGACCGGGAGAAGGCCCAGGTCTACCGCCGCCGGGACCGGGCGCTGAAGCGATTCACCCTGGCCCTCTACGGCGGCCTGGAGAGCTGAACCACCTCATAAAAACGGCGGGGACAGGCTTTTGTGGTCCTGTCCCCGCCGCGTTTTTGTCATCATATTCAATTGTCCGTGCCATTCACCTTGTCCAGCCACGCCTGGGTGTTGGCGGCAAAGTCGACGGTGAGGACGGCCATCCCCCGGATGTTCGCGTTGCTCCAGGTGCCGTCCGCCGGAATGACCATCTGGTCGAAGGTATAGCTTCCCAGGTCCAGCGCCATCAGCAGCAGCGTCGCGCAGTCGCCCTCCGTCAGATCCGTGCGGACGCGAGGCAGGAATTCCTCCGCCAATCCGCTGATCTGGCCCAGGTCCATCGTCTTGGCCTTTTCGATGCACTTGGTGATCACGGTCCTCTGTCTGCCGGTCCGGGCAAAATCCGTCCCCACATACCGGACCCGGGCATAGGCCAGGGCTTGGTTGCCGTCGACATGGACGGTCCCGGCGGCGCTGGTGGAGAGGATGTCCGTCCCGGACGGGTTGCCGAGGAGGTTGTTGTGGTTGTTGATATAGGAGTTCATGACCTTGATCTCGTCCGCCGTCAGATCCAGGTCGATGCCGCCGAAGGCGTCCACGATGTCCATCACGATATAGAAGTTCACCACCACGCACCGGTCCACCGTGATGCCGAAGTTGGCCTTCAGCGTCTCCTTCAGCAGGTCCGTCCCCCCGTATACATACGCGGCGTTCAGCCGGTCGCTCCAGCTGCCGGGGATGGACAGGTAGATATCCCGCAAGAACGATGTCAGCACCACCTTTTTGGTGGTCTTGTTGATGCTGGCCAGGATCATGCAGTCGGACCGCCCGCTCATGGCCTCGTCCCGGGCGTCCACGCCGATCAGCAGGATATTGAAGGTGTCGGTCTTATATAGGTCGGAGTCCTGCTCCATCTGCTCCAGGTTTTTCTGCAAGCTGTCCTCGATCTCGACGATCTCTTCCTCCGTGGCGGGGGACGCGGCGGGTTCCTCCTCCGGCTCCGGCTCGATGGTCGGGGAGGGCGAGGCGTCGGCGGCGGGCGTGGCCATCGGCTCGATGCGCCCCATCAGGCTGAAATAGTGGTGGAACACCGCGTATGCGGTCCCGGCCAGCAGCGCCAGCACGGCCACCACGCAGATCACCACGATGGGCCACTTCTTCCTGCCTTTTTTCTTCCCCGCGGCTTGCGGCGCGGCCTGCTTGGGTGCCTGCCCCGCAGCATGGCTTGGCGCCTGCTTCGGCGCCTGGCCCGCAGCATGGCTTGGCGCCTGCTTCGGCGCCTGGCCCGCAGCATGGCTTGGCGCCTGCTTCGGCGCCTGATTCGCAATGTGGCTCGGGGCCTGTTTCGGCGCTTGCCCCACAGGCTGCCTCGGGGCCTGTTTCGGCGCTTGCCCCGCAGGCTGCTTCGGGGCCTGCTTCGGCGCCTGGCCCGCAGGCTGTTTCGGGGCCTGCTTCGGCGCCTGGCCTGCGGCCTGTCCGTTTTCCTTCCGCTTATCTTCCACCGCTCAACACCTCCGTCGTGTGTTTCCTTTATAAGGCGATACCCGCCGCGGCACAGTGCAGACCGCAGCGGGCAGCGCGTGGCGACCGGTCTGGTCCTGGTCCTGTCCGGGGGACAGGCCGGAGATCACCGATCCCCGTAATAGTGGCCGTAGGCCTTGTAATAGTGGCCGTAATACCGGCTGGAGGACATCTCCACGTCGTTCAGCACGCAGCCCAGGATGGGCGCCTTGGACGCCTCCAGCTGCTCCTTGCAGTGCTGCGCGTACCGGTAACTCACCGCGCCTTCCTTCAACACCAGCACGGACCCGTCGCACACCTTGGCCACCACCGCCGCGTCGATAACGCTGCCGATGGGGGGCGTGTCCACGATGACGATGGAAAAGTCCTCTCTGGCCTTTTCGATCAGCTTGGCGAAGCGGTTGCTCCCCAGCAGCTCGCTGGGGTTGGGCGGGAACTGGCCAGAGAAGATGACGCTCAAGTTGGGGTAGTCGGTGGCGCACACGGTCTCCTCGTACTTCTTCCGCCCGATCAGGTAATAGGTCAGCCCCGCGCCGGGGTCTCCGCTGCGGCAGATGGCCTTCCGCATCAGCGACTTACGCAGGTCTGCGTCGATCAGCAGCGTGGAGCGGCCGGCCTCCGCGAAAGCCCGGGCCAGGTTGTAGCTGACCGTCGATTTGCCGTCGCCGGGCAGCGCGCTGGTCACGCACACGACCTCCACGCTGTCTCCGAAGAATTCGATATTGGTGCGGAGGGTCTTGAACGCCTCCTGGATCTCATAGTTCTGCAGGCCGGGGCGCAGGGCCACCATGGGCTGGCCCAGTTCCGTATCCACGGCGCCCGCGCCGTTGGTCTCGTTCATCATAGCCATTGCTGCTGTTTACCTCCTCTGCGCCGGGGCGGGGGTCCGGCTCCCGGCGTCATGGGCGCCTGCGGGCCGGCTCTGGGTCCGGGCAGGACTGGCGCTCTGGGCCCGAGCGGGGCTGGCGCCCTGGGCTCTGGCCGGCGCGCCGCTCTGGCTCCTGGCCGGGCTGGCGCCCTGGGACCGGGCGGGGCTGGCGCTCTGGCCTCTGGCGGGAGCGCCGCTCTTCTTCTTGGCCGGGGCGCTGCCCGATTTCCTGCCGGAGCTTCCGCCTCTCTTGGACGGCGCCTCCGTGTCCACCTTGGGGACGGCCACCAGCGTGGTCAGGCCCAGGTATTTCTGGATGTCCTCCGAGGACTTGATGGTGTCGTCGGAGATGAACTGGATCAGCAGGACGACGAACACCACGATGAACCCGATGGCCGCGGAAAGCACGGCCCACATCATGGTGGACGGAGAGGACTTCTCCGTGGGCAGGTTGGCCGCCTCCGCCATATTGACCGCTTCCACGTCCGTCACGCTCCGGATATGGGCCGCGGCGGTCTCCCGGATGCTGTTGGCGATCCGCTGGGCCATGGCGGGCGAGGGGTCCTCCACCGTGATGGCGATGATCCGGGTGTCGGACATATTCTCGACCTTGATCCGGTCCAGCAGATCCTCGTAGGTATCCTCCAGGGCGCACTCCTGTATGACGGATTCCAGCACGTCCCGTGTGACGATCAACTCCTCGTAGTCCTTGGTCAGCTGGCTGGCCAGCTGCATATCGCTGTACGTCAGTGAGCCGCTGGTCTGCTGGTTCAGGATGATGATCTTCGTGGTGGATTCATACTTCGGCGTGATCAGAAACTTGCAGATGGACAGTCCCGCCGCCAGCGTCACCACCATCGCCAGCAGGAAGATCCACCAGCGTTTGAGCATGAACAGAAAGATATCGACGAGATTTATTTCGATGACATCCTTATCTTTTTCCATACGTTCCTTCCTTTATCCCGGACTCACAGGTCCAGGAACTTCTCGGCGTTGCCGCGCATGATCTGGTATGCGTACTCTCCGCCGTATTTTTTCTCGATGATCTTCCGGCACTGGGCCATCTCCGGGGCGCGGTGGCTGCACCCGTGGGCGTCCGTGCCGATATAGTCCACGGTATGTTCCTCCAGGAGCCGGTGGGCGAAGCGTTTTGCCTCCGCGCCGCTCTTCCCGGTGACAGTGCCGGCATTGACCTGGATGTGGACGCCGCTGTCGTGCAGGAAGGACACGCCGTCCATATCCTTCAGCAGGCACTCGTATCTCTCTGCGTGGGCCAGGATCGGCTGATAGCCCTCGCTCGATATCCGGTCCAGGGCGTTCTGCATGGTCCTATAAAGGACGGCGGGGGAGAACTCCACCAGCACCATATCCGTGCCGTTCATCGTGCAAATGCCCTGCCCTTTGAGGCTCGGCAGCATATCGTCAAAATAGTATATCTCGTTGCCGGGATAGATCTGGATGGGGATACGCGCCGCGTCCGCGGCCCGTTGGACCCTCCACATGGCCCGCAGCACCGTCTCCGGGGAGGCCGTATACCGCCCCTGATGGAAGTGGGGCGTGGCGATCATGTCGGTGATCCCCTCGCTGGCGGCCAGCCGCAGCATGGCTACGGATCTTGCCAGCTCGCCGGGCCCGTCGTCCAGCCCGGGCAGGATGTGGCAGTGTACGTCCACCGCACCCCACGAAAAGGCGTCCACGCGTTTGATCGTCCGTTCTCCCCTTTCCCCGGGACCGCCCGGCCCCGGAGGCATTGCGCGCCCCGCAGCCCCGGGCGGCGGATCACGCGATGCTCGATACTATTTGGATTATAACACACAGCGGTTAAAATTATAGCACACAAACGCCGCTGGCGCAACGGTAGCTTGCCAAAATGATACAATTTTCGCCGAAATGTCAATTTTCGCGAAGCCTGGCCCGGGCGTATCGTCTGTCCTGGCCAGCGGCCGCAAAAGGGCGCCCCGGAAGGTATCTGCCTTCCGGGGTGTCTCGGCATTGTCAGCGTTTGGAGAACTGGGGGGCGCGGCGGGCGGCTTTGAGGCCGTACTTCTTGCGCTCCTTCATGCGCGGGTCGCGGGTCAGGAACCCGGCGGCCTTCAGCGGCGCGCGGTATTCCTCGTTGACCAGCAGCAGGGCACGGGCGATGCCGTGGCGGATGGCGCCGGCCTGGCCGGTGACGCCGCCGCCGGACACGGTGGCCTCGATGTCCACCTTGTCGGTGGTGCCGGTGGTGACCAGGGGCTGACGGACGATCAGCTTCAGGGTCTCCAGACCGAAGTAGTCGTCGATGCTGCGGCCGTTGACGGTGATGACGCCGGAGCCGCCGGGGATCAGGTGGACGCGGGCAACGGAACTCTTACGCCGGCCGGTGCCGTACAGGTACGGGCGCTTGGACTGATAGGTAGCCATTAGTTGTTGCCTCCTTCCACATACACTTCAGGCTTTTGGGCCGCGTGGGTATGCTCGCTGCCCTTGAACACGCGCAGGCGGGTCAGCTGGTTCTTGGCCATGGCGTTCTTCTGGAGCATCCCCCGCACCGCCAGGCGCATAGCCAACTCGGGCTTGGTGGCCATCAGGCGGCTGTACTGGGTCTCATGCAGGCCGCCGGGGTAGCCGGAGTGGGTCCGGTAATACTTCTGCTCCAGCTTCTTGCCGGTCAGCACCGCCTGCTCGGCGTTGATGATGATGACGTAGTCGCCGCAGTCCACATGGGGGGTGTAGTCCACCTTCCGCTTGCCCCGCAGCAGGTCGGCGGCGATCACCGCGGTCTTGCCCATGGGCTTCCCGGCGGCGTCAAGCACGTACCACTTGCGGACGACATCGGCAGGCTTTACCATTGTCGTACTCATTCGTCTTCCTCCGAATATGATCATAAATGTATTTCCACGCTCTGCGCCCTTCCGAAAAGGCGCTCTATCTTTATAGCACACCGGGGAACGGGTGTCAATCACATTTTTAAAAAATTCTTCTTTTGCTCCTGATATCTCCTGTTTTCTCATGATATCTCCTGGATGCGCGTTTTCGATTTTTCACTATGCGCCAGTTGATTTCTGTGTTATAATGGTCAAAAAGCATTTTAATATAGATACAAGAAATCACCCAGGAGGTGCGATATGAGCGAGCTGAATACAAGGGTGCTGTTTTTCCAGCATGAGGACAACTGGCAGGACATCAAAAACGCCACCATGAACACCATCGGCAAGACCAAGGGCGCCTACCCCGACTCCAAGTGGAAGCGCCAGATCATCATGGCCGAACACTCCCCCATCCGCAAGATGAAGTTCGCCTGGCGCTGGGTGGACCTGCCCTATTGGGTCAGCGTACACTTCGTCCGCCACAAATTCGGCATCGAGCATTTCGTCAAGACCCAGCGCACCGACCGCACCGGCACCGACCGCACCGAGCTGCCCCAGGGCGCCCCGGTCAACCACGAGTGCGAGGCGGACGGCCAGGCCATGATCAACATCAGCCGCAAGCGGCTTTGCAATTGCGCCAGCCCCGAGACCCGGGCCGCCTGGCAGCTGGTGAAGGACGAGGTGGCGAAGGTGGAGCCGGAGCTGGCCAGCTGCATGGTACGGGAGTGCGTCTACCGGGGCTTCTGCCCGGAGATGTTCGGCTGCGGCTTTGCCGACACGGAACAATTCAAAAAGGAGCGGGAGGCCTACATCAAGGGCGAGTGAGCCTTTCCCGGAAAGATATGGCGCGTGGATAGGGCGAAAAACCGCCCTATCCACGCTTTTTCTCCGCCATTTCACAAAAAATTAAGAAATTTTTTATGGAAACCTATCAAAATGTGTTGCACTTTGGCGAAAGGTATGTTACAATACGGTAACAAAGAGTTAAAAAGATGAATTTTGGCAAAGGAGGCGGTGCGCGCCATGGTAAAAACAGTGATCCTGGTATCCGGCGGCGGGACGAACCTGCAAGCGGTCATGGACTCCCACCTGTTCGGGGAGATCCCCAACTGTGAGCTGACCGCCGTCATCTCCTCCGACCCGGAGGCCTACGCCCTGATCCGCGCCAAGAGCGCCAACCTTCCCACCTATGTGGTGGACCGTTCGCTGTTCCCCAACGTCCAGTCCTTCAACACCGCCGTGGAGCAGAAACTCCAGGACCTGGACGCGGAGTTGGTGGTGCTGGCGGGCTACGTCTACGACCTGGGCCCCGGCGCGCTTCGCAGCTATGAGGACCACATCATCAACGTCTGTCCCAGCCTTCTTCCCGCCTTTGGCGATTGCGACATGAACTCCATGGAGCCATACGAGCAGGCCATCGCCGCAGGCGTGAAGCTGTCCGGCGCCACCGCCTATTTCGTCACCGCCGGGCGGACCGGGCCGATCATCCTCCAGCAGGCCGTGGAGGTCTGGGAGGGCGACACGCCCAAGACCCTCCAGCGGCGCATCATGGAGGAGGCGGAGTGGAAGCTGCTGCCGAAGGCCATCGCCATGTTCTGCCAGGGGCAGCTGCGGGTAGAAAACGGGCTCGTGCATATCGCGGGCGAACGAAAATAAACAAACGATTGATAGGGGAGCTTGAAAATGAGCAAGATCGTACGCAAATGCCCCAACTGCGGGGCCACGATGCCGATGGACGTGAAGTACTGCCGCAAGTGCCACGCCAAGCTGGATTCCGGGCGGGTGGAGAACCTGGCCGACAGCGCCCAGCAGCAAAAACGCATCCGCAAGCGCGGCCAGGAGGACGACGCGCTCCATGATCTGCCCAAGCCGGTCCGTCCGGCGGAGGAGGCCGACGCGGCCGCCGCTGCCGGCGCCGCCGCGGCGGCAGGCGAGGGGTTCTTCAACCCCGAACACACCGAGAGCGTCCAGCATCGGTCCGCCGCCCGCGCCGGGGAGGCCGGGAGCGGCAGCCCCAGGCCCGTCTCCACCGCCCGCGCCGCGGGTGAGCGGCAGGCCCAGTCCAAGCGCAGCGACCGCAACCTCTGGCAGATCATCACCGTTCTGGCCATCATCCTGGTCATCATCGTGGTGGCCATCGTGCTGGTCATCAAGCTGAACCGGCCCGCCGACGGCGTAGTGCAGACCTCCGAGAACTTCACGCCCCCCGCCGTCGTCACCCAGGACCCCGCGACGGTCATGGCCACCCCGGTCCCCACGCCCACCGCGACGCCGGGACCCACGGCCACGCCTGTCCCCTCGCCCACCCCTGTTCCCACGCCCACGCCCATCCCCACGCCTGTGCCCAACTACACCATCACCGGCGTGAGCGACACGGTATATGTCATCAACGGTCCGGTCAACCTGCGGCGTGACCCCAGCCAGACCCTGGACCCCATCACCCAGATCCAGACAGGCACCGCCCTGGCCCGCACCGGCAAGACCGATAACGGTTGGAGCAAGGTGTCCTATAACGGCCAGGAGGGCTTCGTGGCCAACAACTACCTGTCCTCCACCGCCCCCTCCACCGGCAGCACCGGCTCCACGGGTACCGGCACCACCGGCGGCACTACGGGCAGCACGGGCAGCACCGGTAGCACTGGCAGTTCCGGCGGCTCCACCGGCAGCGGCAATACCGTCACCGCCGCCAGCGGCACCGTCACCGTGGCCACCACCTCCGGCGCCAACCTGCGTACCGGCCCCGGCACGGGCTACAAAGTCTATGCCACCGTCTCCGGCGGCACCCAGCTGACCCGCACCGGCACCACCGGCAGCTGGACCCAGGTAAGCTACGGCGGCCAGACCCTGTACATCTCCACCAGCCTTCTCCAGGGCAACTACACCGGCGAGAACTTCAGCGTCACCGAGATGTCCGGCACCGGCACCGTCAACGGCACCGACGTGAACGTCCGCTCCGGCCCCGGCACGGGCTACAAGTCCCTGGGCCGGGTCAGCACCGGCACCTCCCTCACCATCACCGGCAAGAGCGGCAGCTGGTACCGCGTGAACTACAACTCCGGCACCGGGTACATCTACTCCCAGTATCTGACCACTGGCTCCAGCTCCGGCGGGAACAGCTCCGGCGGCTCCACTTCCGGCGGGACCACCACCTCCGGCAACGGCAAGGTCACTGCGGAACACGGCCTGCTGGTGCGCTCCGGCCCCGGCACCAATTACAGCCAGATCGGCAGCCTGCCCTACGGCACCAGCGTCACCATCGTGAGCGAGAGCAACGGCTGGTACCAGATCAACTACGGCTCCGGCACGGGCTACGTCTCGGCCAGCTACGTCCAGAAGACCTGACAAAAACACAGCGAAAGAGCCTGCTGCACCATCGCAGCAGGCTCTTTTTCTGTCCTTATCTATCTCACCCCGCCGCGGAGGCGAGGGTCACCGTATCGGTGATGGGCACATAGGCCGCCGCCGCGTCCCGGGCCAGGGCCGTGAAGCCCTCGTAGGTGGTGGTGTCGTAATTCCCGTTCCAGATGAACGTGCCGCCCGCCTCGTACCCGGCGTCCAGCCCGTCCAGATAGATGTTCGCCGCCTCGTCGAAGGCCGCTCCATCCGCCGGCTGGCCGTTCACGGTGTACTGCTCCGTCGCCACGAGGCCGCTGTCCGGGTCGTACTCCAGATACCGATAGCACACGGACCGGGGCGTCAGCACCCCGTTCACGCAATCAAAACGCACGAACTCGTCCCAGGTAGTCTCCATGGTGCCGTTGGAGCTGTCCACCCAGAAGCACCACCCCTCCGCGGTCCGGCTCAACCGGAAGGACTCGAAGAGGCTGGTGCAGACGTGTACCGGGGCGAGGTATGTGCCGTCGAAAGCGCCGCTGGTGCTGTCCAGCGCGCTGGACACGCAGTACACCTTCCCGTCCACCAGGTCGAAGAGATGGGCACCCAATGTGATGGACGCGCCCTGGTCGAACACCACCATCTCCGGCGTACCGTCCAGGTCCAGGTCGATGAACCCCAAGCCGCTGATGCCCTCCGGCCACAGGGCGGAGAAGATGTCGAAGCTGCCCTCCAGAAACCGCAGATAGCTGTCCGCCCAGCCCTCGGCGGGGGCCGGCAAGACCACCGTCTCCGGCACGGCGGCGGCCTGGACCAGAGGCGGCGCGCTGGCGCCGCAGGGCGTCGCCGCGCACAGAAAGACCAGCGCCGCCGCCAGCAGCCCGCTCAACTTTTTCATCGCTCCCACCCCCGGTCGTATTATGTAAATCACGCTCCTTATTATATCTATATCGGCTTGAAAATGTAAAGGGCATGAGGAAAACTGTAATAACTTGTAATTTGCCGCCGCCAGGTATTGACAGGGGCGAAAAAACGTGGTAAATTAGCACTCGGACATAAAGAGTGCCAATTTACCGAAAGGAAGCGCGTATTCATGGCAAAGAAACAGTTCAAAGCGGAGTCCAAGCGTCTGCTGGACCTGATGATCAATTCTATTTACACCCACAAGGAGATATTCCTCCGGGAGATCATCTCCAACGCCTCGGACGCCATCGACAAGCTGTGCTACAAGTCCCTGACGGACGAGAGCGTGGGCATGAGCCGGGAGGACTTCTCCATCCGCATCGACGCGGACAAGGACGCCCGTACCCTCACCGTGCGGGACAACGGCGTCGGCATGACGAAGGAGGAGCTGGAGAACAACCTGGGCGTGATCGCCTCCAGCGGCACTCGCCTTTTCCGGGACAGCCTCTCGGAGGACGAGGCGGCCGCGGACGTGGACGTGATCGGCCAGTTCGGCGTGGGCTTTTATTCCGCCTTCATGGTGGCCGACAAGGTGACCGTGCTGACGAAGGCCTTTGGGGACGAGGGCGCCTGGAAGTGGGAGTCCGCCGGCGCGGACGGCTACACGGTGAGCCCCTGCGACAAGGCAGACGTGGGCACGGACGTGATCATGCACCTGAAGCCCGACGCGGACGGGGAGGATTACGGCTCCTATCTGGAGAGCTGGAAGCTGAAGGAGCTGGTGAAGAAGTATTCCGACTACGTCCGCTGGCCCATCCACATGCAGGTGGAGCGCCGGGAGTGGGACGAAAAGGGCGGCGAGGACGGCAAGGGCGCTTATAACACCATCGTGGAGGACCAGGTGGTGAACACCATGGTCCCCATCTGGCAGCGGCCCAAGAGCGAGGTCAGCGACGACGACTGCAAGGCGTACTACAAGGAGCATTTCCACGACGCCTCCGACCCGGTGGGCGTGATCCGGGTCAACGCCGAGGGCCTGACCAGCTACAAGGCCATGCTGTTCATCCCGGCCCAGGCGCCTTACGACTACTACACCCGGGACTACCAGCCGGGCCTGCAGCTGTACTCCGCCGGCGTGATGATCATGGACAAGTGCGCCGACCTGGTGCCGGAGCATTTCCGGTTCGTCCGGGGCGTGGTGGACTCCCCCGACCTGAGCCTGAACATCTCCCGGGAGCTTTTGCAGCACGACCGGCAGCTGAAGGTCATCGCCGGAAACCTGGAGAAGAAGATCCAGTCCGAGCTGAAGCGCCTGATGGACGAGGACCGGGACCACTACCTCACCTTCTATAACGCCTTCGCCCCCCAGCTGAAGTACGGCGTGGTGGGCCAGTACGGTATGCACAAGGACCAGCTGAAGGACCTTCTGATGTTTTACAGCGTGCGGGAGGACAAGCTGATCAGCCTCAAGGAGTACGCCGACGCCATGGGCGCGGAGCAGAAGAAGATCTACTACGCCTGTGCCGAGACCACCAAGCGGGCCGCCGCCCTGCCCCAGGCGGAGACGGTGAAGGCCGCGGGCTGCGATATGCTGTGCCTGACGGACAGCGTGGACGAGTTCGTGATGCAGATGCTGGGCTCTTACGCCGAAAAGGAGTTCTGCAACGTCACCAACGACGATCTGGGCCTGGAGAGCGACGAGGAGAAGAAGGACGCCGAGGCCAAGGCCGAGGCCGCCAAGGAGCTGCTGGACTTCGTCAAGGAGAGCCTGGGCGGCGCGGTGGAGGCGGTGCGCCTTTCCCACAAGCTGAAGAGCCAGCCTGTGTTCCTCACCACTGACGGCGAGGTGACCCTGGAGATGGAGAAGTACTTCCAGAGTCTGCCCGGCGTGCCGGAGGCGGAGCGCATCAAGGCAAAGCGCGTCCTGGAATTGAACGGCAGCCACCCGGCCTTCGCGGCCCTGGAGAAGGCGTATGCCGAGGACAAGCCCAAGGCGGCCCGCCTTGCCATGGTGCTGCTGGCCCAGGCCCAGCTGATCGCGGGCCTTCCCCTGGACGACCCCGCCGCCTACACGGAACTGGTCTGCGGCCTGTTCTAAGATACTACAAACGAAGGAGCCTGCTGCAACATCGCGGCAGGCTCCTTCCTGTCATTTCGCGTTCCCGACTGTCACGCCGCTGTGTCCGCATCGAAGCTGATGACTTGATCATACTGATCCTGAAGATCATATATCTCTTCGATGATATCCGAAAGATCCGAACTATATGTCCTTGCCATATAGGTCTTGAAAATATTGACGCTCAACGCCTCTGCCGTGCCGTCCTTTTTGATCACGACCGTATCTCCCGCCCCTCCCACATTCATATAGAGCGGCGCCGAATGATAATAATTGGAAAGCAGCATGAACTCCACCACATACGCCACATCCGCAAAAGACGGCGATGTCTGGCCGTCTTTGATCACGAACAGCCGGGTATTTTTGATCTCAAGATACTTTTCGTCCGGCGCAAACTCGGCGTAATAGCTGTTTTCCCACATTTCTTTCAGCGCCTGGATCGCGGCCGCGATCTGCTCTTCATACGGCGCGGGTTCCTCCGCCGCCTGTTGCTGCGAAAAGCCGCCGGCGGCCAGGAGCAGGCAGCAGCACACCAGGACCAAAATGCCTCGTTTCATTTGTCATATCCCTCTCATACCGACAAGGAGCGGTCAGGCGACCGCTCCTTTTTTGCCGTTATTTCACTTTTTCTCCCGCTTGCGAAGCAGGTAGTAGTCCAGCTTCTCCTTCATGTTCTCCGGCATCTCCCGGCCCACGGGGCAGCGGGCGGCGGTGGCCATGCGGGCGGCGAAAGCGCCGATGAAGCCGATGTCGGCCCGCATCTGGGACCCGGCCAGCAGCGCGGCGGTGTCGTAGCTGTTGTGGATGGTGGCGGTGTTGTGGGGCGCCAGCCGGGCGAAGGACACCGCCGGCACGCCCTTGTCGGCCAGGGGCGTGGAGTCGCTGGAATAGACTCCCTGCCGGGCCTCCATGCCGAAGCCCAGCTCCCCGGCCATGTACTCGATGTAATGGACCAGCTTCTCCTCCCCGGTGACGCAGGCGATGAACTTGCCCATGACGGAGCCGATCATGTCCAGGTTGATGTTCAGCACGGCCTTTTCCAGTTCCTTCTCATGGGCGGCGGCGTAAGCCTTGGAGCCAAGCAGCCCCCGCTCCTCGCTGCCGCACCAGACGAACCGCAGCCCGTACCGGTGTTGCTCCTTGGAGAACCGCTCCGCCATGGCCAGCAGCCCCGCGCTGCCGGACATATTGTCGTAGGCGCCCAGGGAGAGGCTGGTGGAGTCGTAGTGGGCGGTGAAGACGATATGCTCCTCCGTCTGGCCCGGCAGGTCCAGCACCACGTTCTGGCTCCGGCCCACGCTCTGGTCCTGTTCCAGCTGGATACAGGCCGTGCCGCCGCCCCGGCGGACGATCTCGATGGCGTCCTTGGCGTTGATGTTCACGCCGGGGACCAGCCGTCCGTTGCTGACGAAACTTCGCAGCTCCCGCTGGTCGATGTCCCGGTCGGTGTAATTGGCGTCGCCGTCGTAGGTGACGAAGCCCACCGCGCCGTTATCCAGCATATCCTGATAGATCCAGTGGCCCAGGTAGCCGTCGATCATCACGATCTTCCCCCGGCACCCGGCCAGGGAGGCGGGGTCGGTGTTGGGCAGGTAGTAAAGCGGCGCCTGGACCGTGCCGCTTCCGGCGCAGAGGTAGCCCTTGCAGGGGACCTCCTGCCCGTCCACAGTGAACCGGGCCGCGCGGATGACGGCCATATCCACGTCGAAGGGCTCCAGCGCGGCCTCCCGGCCCGTCAGCGCCCGGCACTTTTCCGCGATGTACTCGGCGCAGCGTCTCTCCTCCCCGCTGCCCCCGGTCCGCACATAGGCCGTGTCCGCGAATATCTGCATGATCTCTTTCTCGTCCATCCCGTCCTCCTCTCACAGCGCCAGTGTGCCGATGGCGACGCGCTTGCCGCTCTCGGCGTCGAACAGCACGATGCCGTCGCCCCGCACGTCCATCCGCACCGGCTCGTCCACAGCGTAGTCCACGCTGCCGAACACCACGGAGGTGAGCATCACGCCGTCCGCCAGGACCTTCACCGTGGTCTCCATGCCGGAGGGCAGGGTGGAATAGGCCACGCCCTGGATGGCGCCGCCTTCGGCGATGGGCAGAAATTCCGGCCGGATGCCCACGGTCAGCTTGCCGCCGTGGGGCGCCAGAGGTTCCCGGGCCGTGAAGCGGGCCTCCCGTCCGAACAGCCGCAGCACCGCCTCGCCGCCCTCGCCGGAGACGTGGTCCGCCGGGATGAAGTTCATGGTGGGATTGCCCACGAACTCCGCCACGAATCGATTGGCGGGCTGGTTATACACGGTCAGGGGCGGGTCATACTGCTGCAAAACGCCGCCGCTCATCAGGCACACCCTGGTGGACAGGGTCATGGCCTCCAGCTGGTCGTGGGTGACGTATACGAAGGTGCTGTTGGTGTCCGAGTGCAGGCGCTTGAGTTCGGTACGCATCTCCTGGCGCAGCTTGGCATCCAGGTTGGATAGGGGCTCGTCCATGAACAGGACCTTGGGGCTGGGGGCCAGGGTGCGGGCGATGGCCACCCGCTGCTGCTGGCCGCCGGACAGCTCCGACGGATAGCGTTTTTCAAACTCCTCGATCTTCAAAAGGGCCAGCAGCTCGTCCACCCGCTTGCGGGTGTCGGCCTTGCTCCACTTCAGGTTCTCCAGGCCGAAGGCGATATTCTGGTACACGGTCATGTGGGGCCACAGGGCGTAGTTCTGGAACAGGAACCCGATGTCCCGGCGGGCGGGCGGGATATTGATGCCCTTCGCCGCGTCGAACACCACGTCCCCGTCGATGGTGATACGCCCCTCGGTGGGGGTCTCCAGGCCGGCGATCATACGCAGGGTGGTGGTCTTGCCGCAGCCGGAGGGGCCCAGCAGCGTGATGAAGCCCCGGTCGTCGATCTCCAGGTTCAGATCGTCCACGGCCACGAATTTGCCGAACCGCTTGGTGATATGCTCTAAGCTGATATGGGGCATGGGGTCAACCTCCTATTCCTTTGTCGAACGACGCGCCGGTCAGTTTGTTTGTCAGGGTATTGATAAGGATGATGATCAGCACGATCAGCAGCGTCACCGCGCTGCCGTACTGGCTGTACCCCGTCTCGTTGAAGGAGAACAGCATGGTGGTCAGCAGATACCGGGCGTAGGGCACCAGCAGGGTGAACAGCGCCACCTCCCGCATCACCGAGATCACCGGCAGCAGATAGCCGGACAATATGCTGCTCTTCTGGATGGGGAACATGATCCGCACCATCCGCTTCCACCATGGCACCCCCACCACCATGGCCGCCTCCTCGATCTCCGGGGAGATCTGGAGCATACTGTTGATGCCGCTGCGGGAGGCGAAGGGCAGGAACTTGATGGACGCCACCAGGATCAGCATCCCGAAGGTGCCGTACAGGAACTTGAAGTGCTGGCTGGTGGCCACGGCCAGGTAGATGGTGCCGAAGGCCATGGCGGGCATCAGGTAGGGGAAGAAGGCCATGCTCTCCACCCAGCGGGACAGGCGGCTGCCCCGGCGGCGGACGCAGGCGTAGCCGATGAGCATCCCGCTGGTGCCCACGATCACGGCCACGATCAGCGCCAGCAGCACCTGCCGGCCCAGGGCCTTCCACATGGTCGGGTTGAGCAGGATGCCGGAGATCATGCCCGTCTCATAGGCGGAGGCCTCCGTGCCGATCCAGAAGTGGAGGGTCATATTGGACAGGCTGTAATTGCCCGGCTGCCGGATGACCGACTCCAGCGCGAAGGAGATCAGCGGCGCGATGGCGAAGAACAGCACGTATACGCACAGGAACAGGGAGATGGGCAGGTTGGCCTTTTTCAGATCCACCAGCGACACCTGCCCGCTCTTGCCCGTGACGGTGGTGAAGCTCTTGCGCTTTCCGGTGAACCACTGGTTCAGTCCCAGGATGAAGCAGCCCAGGGCGATGGACACGAAGGCGATGATGTAGCCCTGGCCCTGGTATCCGGCGTTGATGAGCGCCCGCATCTTGGTGGACAGGGTGAAGGTCTTCACCGCCGAGCCCAGGAACACCGGCACGGTGTAGGAGCTGAAGCCGCTGGAGAAGATCAGCAGGAACGTGGACAGGATGGCGGGCATGACGATGGGCATGGTGATGCGCCGGATGATCTTCATCCGCCCCGCCTTCAAAATGGTGGCGCTCTCCTCCAGGGTGGCGTCCATGTTTTTCAAGATACCGCCAATGAGCAGATACGCGAACGGGGAGTAGTGCAGGGCGATGACGATGACCATGGGGAACAGCCCGTATACGAACCACTCCGGCATACAGATGCCGAACATGGACTCCAGTATCCCCACGTTGCCGCCGCCCACTTGGCTGTTTTTGAACACGTTGATCCAGAACAGGGCCAGGGTCCAGGCGGGCATCATGTAGGGGAACACGAACACCGCGCTGATGAACTTCTTAAAGCGCAGGTTGGACCGGGTGATGAACCAGGCCACGGTGCCGCCGATAAGGATGCCCAGCACCCCCGCGCCGATGGCCACCACGAAGGAGTTGCCCAGGGGCTTCCAGAAGTTCACCACGCTCCAGTCGCTGATGGGGAACAGCCTCTCGAAATGGTTCCAGGTGAAGGCGCCCTCCTGGAGCCGGAGGATCTTTTTCTCCGTGCCGATATGTACGGTGAACATATTGGTGACCATGGTGATCAGCGGCAGCACGCTCAATACGAACAGCACCGCCAAAAAGATCACCAGCAGCACGTTGGACGGCTTGGAGAAAAACGCCTTGCACCGGTGGGCCAGCTTTTTCTCGCCCATACTTCATCTCCTCTCTGGGCTTTGAAAAAAGCTGCCGCAAACAAAGTCGCGGCAGCTTCTTCCGTATGGTCCGCGTCCGGCGGACCGGTCAACATATCAAAGCTGTGCGGGAGCGGGCAGATCAGCTGCCCACACGGACGGAGATGTACTCGTACACGTCCACATAGTGATCGTAGATGTACGCCGCGTCCTCGAACACCAGCTTGTCGCTCCAGTAGCTGTAAGCCTCGTCCTCCAGCTCCTCGGGCTTCTCGATGGAGCTGTTGGCGGAGTAATAGCCCTGGCTGGAGTTCCAGGAGTCCTCGCCGGCGAAGCCCTCCTCGCCCAGCAGGTAGTTGATGAACAGGGCGCAGGTGTAGGGGCACTCGGTATCCTTGGCCACGGTGGCGTAGACGTTGTACATGAAGCCGGAGAAGCCCTCCACGTCGTTCTCGAACTGCACCACGGTCAGGTTGCCGCGGTCGGCCTCGTCCACCTTCCGCAGCTTGGAGAACACGAACAGGCCCAGGTTGCCGCCGGCGCCGGAGGCGATGCCCTTGGCCATGTCGCTGGCGGAGGTGTAGGTGTAGTTCACGTTGGCCAGGAACTTGTCGATCCACTCATAGGAGGCGTTCTCGTACTCCTCCTCGTTGGCCCAGTCCTCGCCGTAGTAGGACTTGTAAGCCTCTTCCATGCGCTCCACCCACTCGGGGCTGGTGAGCATGATGAGGAAGTTGATGTTCACGGTCTCATTGGTGGGGTCCTTGAAGAACACCTTGCCGGCCCATTCCGGCTCGGTCAGCTGCCAGACGTTGGTCAGTTCGATGGAGCCGTCGGTGTTGTTGTAGATGAACAGGGAGTCGATGAAGGTGACCACGGCGGGCTTCTGGAACTGCTCGTCCACCACGTCCTTGTACATCTCGGGGAAGTAGCTGTACGTCAGCCCCTCGTCCAGCATGAAGGTCTGCAGGTCGGAGCCGTTCTGGGTCAGGGCCATATCGGCGGAGTCGGCCACGCCGGAGCCGATGGTGTTTTGCAGAATGGTGTAGGTCTCGCCGTCGTCGATCTCGGCGTAGATCACCTTGCCGTCCAGCTCGGGATAGGCGGCCATAAAGTTGGCGGCGGCCTTCTCGGCGAAGCTGGTGGTGGAGTAGAAGTTCAACTGCGCGCCGGCGGCGACCTCTTCCTTCGCCTTCTCGTACAGTTCCTCGTTGGTCATGCCCTCGGCCTCGGCCAGAGCCGCCTCCACGTCCACCTCGTCGGCGAGAGCCACGCCGCACAGGCAGGTCATCATGCAGGCCAGCAGGATGAATGCGATGATCCTCTTCATGATCGTTCCTCCAAATTTCAGATTTGTATTTTGTGCTTTTCGACGAAAAGAGCCTGTCTCTCTCCGCCTCATTTACCATATTTTATAATACTCGTTCCGGTATGCTTTGTCAATTACTTTATCGCCGTCACTTGGCCATCTCCCGGGTCCGCTGAACGGCGGCGGTCACCGCCTGGGCGGCCGCGGCGCGGAAGGCGCCCCGCTCCAGGGCCAGCACCCCCTGGATGGTGGACCCGCCGGGGGAGCATACCGCGTCCTTCAGCGCGCCGGGATGGCGGCCGTCCTGCTGGGCCAGGGCCGCGGCGCCCTCCACGGCGGCGGCGGCGTAGCGCATGGCCGTGGCCCGGGGCATCCCGGCGGCCACCGCCCCGTCGGACAGGGCCTCGATGAACATATAGGTGAAGGCCGGGGTACACCCGCCGATCACGCTGGCCACGTCCATCAGGCTCTCCGGGCATGGCTCCCATGCCCCGGCCCCCGCCATGGCGGCCACCAGCTTGGGGGCGTCCTCCGGCTGGGTGTCCTTCTCGCACCAGGCCACCAGCCCCTTCCCGATCCCCACCGGGGTGTTGGGACACAGGCGGATGACGGGGTACGCCCCGCCGGCCATGGCCTGGATGGCGGCGGTGTCCAGCCCCGCGGCCATGGACACCAGCACGAAATGCTCCTTCTCCCGGTGGGCCAGCACCGGGGCGATCTGGCCCAGGCAGGCGGCCATGTCCTTGGGCTTCACGCCCAGGAAGATATACCGGGCCGCGGCGGCCACGGTGCAGGCGCTCTCGGCGGCGGCGCAGCCCAACTCCGCCGCCAGGGCCGCGGCCTTTTCCGGCGTGCGGTTGGCCAGGACGATCTGTTTCGGCGTCGTGGCGGTGACGGCGGCCCTGGCCAGGGCGCCGCCCATGTTCCCCACGCCGATGAACCCCAGAAGATACATACGAAAACACCTCTCCTTTCTCTCGGCCTGTCCCGGTTATGGGACAGGCAGGCTTGCGATACGGCCCCTTATATGCTATACTGGCCAGGTCCGGCGGAGCGGTAACAAAGCCCCCGCCGGCGGCATAGGTATGATGGGCGGCGCCGGCGTGCGGCCCGCCACTCCCCTTGTTCTTATTTTAGGCTTTGGCGCGCCCCGCGTCAAGCCATTTTGCGAGGGAACGCGTATGGACACAAGACCCATCGGGATATTCGACTCCGGCCTGGGCGGGCTGACCGCCGTGCGGGCCTTGGCCCAGGCCGCGCCCTGGGAGAGTTTCGTCTTCTTCGGGGACACGAAAAACGCCCCCTACGGGGACCGGGACCCGGCCGACATCCGCGCCCTGTCCCGGCGCAACGCCCGCTTTCTCCGCGCCCAGGGGGTGAAGGCCATCCTGGTGGCCTGCAACACCTCCACCACCAACGCCCTGCCGCTCCTGGCGGCGGACAACGCCGACATCCCGGTGGTCGGGGCGCTGGAGCCATCGGCGGCGGAGGCCGCCCGGGCGACGAGGAGCGGCCGGGTGGGCGTGATCGCCACCGCCGCCACCGTCCGCAGCGGGGCATACGAGCGGGCTGTCGCCGCCCTCCGGCCGGACGCCGCCGTCACCGCCCTGGCCTGTCCCCGGCTGGTGCCGCTGATCGAGAGCGGCCGCGCCGCACCGGACGACCCGGCCCTGGCCGACGCCCTGGACGAGTACCTGCCCGTCCTGCAAGCGGCGGGGGTGGACACCGTCGTCCTGGGCTGCACCCACTACCCCCTGATCCGGGACGCCATCCAGGCCCGCATGGGGCCGGAGGTGGCCCTGGTGGACGCAGGGGCCGCCTGCGCGGAGGCGCTGCTGGCGGCGCTGGAGGCCCGGGACGCCCTGGGGGACAAAAACGCCGCCGGGACCCGGCGGTTCTATTGCAGCGCCCGGCCGGACACCTTCGCCCGGCTTGGCTCCGCCTTCCTCGGCTGGCCCATCCGGGGCGTGGCCGAGGCGGACATCGGCCGGTACTAAAACTGCCGCGCCTGGCGCATTTGCAACCGCTGGTTGCGGCATTTTCAAGTGAACTTTCTTGCCCGCAGCGGGAAAATGGGTATTCTAAGGAGGGCAACGCCATGGCCAGATCGCCCAACCAGAAACTGAAGCTTCTGTATCTCTGCCGATATCTGCTGCGCCGGTCCGACGAGGACCACCCGGTCACGGTGGCCCAGATGATCGACTACCTGGCCCGGCAGGATATCTCCGCCGAGCGCAAGAGCATCTATGACGACATGGAGTCCCTGCGGCTGTTCGGCCTGGACGTACAGGCCGTGCGGATGGGACCGGCCACGGGCTACTTCATCGGCCAGCGCACGTTCCAGCTGCCGGAGTTGAAGCTGCTGGTGGACAGCGTCCAGTCCTCCAAATTCATCACGGAGAAAAAATCCCTGGAGCTGATCGGCAAGCTGGAGAGCCTTGCCAGCGAACACCAGGGACGGGAACTGACCCGCCAGGTCTATGTCCGGGGCCGCATCAAGACCATGAACGAGTCCATATACTATAACGTGGACGAGATCCACGCCGCCATCGACGGCGACCGGTCCATCACCTTCCGGTACTTCGACTGGAGCGTGGACAAGAGCCGGGTCTGGCGCCGGGGCGGGAAGGTGTACGCCGTCAGCCCCTGGGCGCTGATGTGGGACAACGAGAACTACTACCTGATCGCCTACGACGCCCAGGCGGGGCATATCAAGCACTACCGGGTGGACAAAATGAGCGCCATCGTCCAGACGGACCAGCCCCGCCAGGGGGCGGAGGCCTTCGCAAAGCTGGACATGGCGGGCTACTCCGACGCCCACTTCGGTATGTTCTCCGGGGATGTGCAGCCGGTCCGCATCCTCTTTGACAACGCCCTTGCCGGGGCGGTGGTGGACCAGTTCGGCGCGGACGTGAGCCTCATCCCGGCGGACGAGGGCCGCTTCACCGTGACGGTGCGCGTGGCGGTGAACGTGCAGTTTTTCGGGTGGCTGTGCGGCTTTGGCACCCGGGCCAGGCTCCTTGGCCCGGCCCCGGCGGTAGACCAGCTGCGCCGCCACATGGCGGCTGTCACGGCGATGTACGGCTAAAAGAAGACGCGGCAGATCAGGTCCATCCAGCCCTCCGCCGTCACCGCCAGGCCCACGACCCCCCAGAACACCACATGGTAAAGCACATTCTTTTTCTTCGACATGGTATCGCACCATCCTTTCTTTAGATGATGACGTTGAATGCAAAAGAGAAGGTAATATAGAATATCGTCTCAGGCATACAACGGCTGTTGTGTGGCCGAATACAGGCGAAAGTTAAGGGAAAAACGGCCCGTAATTCGGCAGCTTGCTTA
>CANRIF010000009.1 GCA_947630645.1 uncultured Oscillospiraceae bacterium
GCTCAGCTCCTCATCCTCCAGCACCTGCATGTGGTTCTTGGGGGTGGTGGCATACTCCGTCAATATCTCCGTGATGATCTTTGAGGACAGGCCGAAATCCTTTGCCACCTCATGCACACGGTATTTCACCAAACTGCTCATACTCGCTCCTCCTGTTCCCGTTCCATTTCAACAGCCGCCGAGAACGCTCTCGCCAAGCCCTCGTCACATACCAGCGCCAGCGCCACCGGCGCGCCGCGTCCCACCGCCCGAGCCAACTCCCACTTCGTGTACGGCGTGTGCAGCAGGACGGTATCCCTCCCGGCGCACATGGCCTCGGCCTGGCGGAGGGTGTTGGCGCCTATATCGGACGCCGCCGCCAGCAGACCGTGCTGGCACCGGCCCAGTTCCTTGGCGCAGTCCTCCGCGCCAAGCTTCAGCTTTCCGGCGCGGGACGCGAGGCCCAGATAACCCAGGGCCTTATCCATCCGCCGCCTCGATCGCCTCCGCCAGCGCGGCGTAGGTCTCCGGGCTGATGGACGCGGCCAGCATCCGCTCCAGCGCACGGCTCTTTTGCGCCTTGGCCAGGCAGGACGCCTTGCGGCAGAGATACGCGCCGCGGCCGGGGGTCTTCCCCTTGGCGTCCGCCACGATGCTCCCGTCCGGCGTGCGGACGATGCGTATCAGTTCTTTTTTGGGGGCGTGTGCGCGGCATCCGGCGCACATACGCACAGGCTCCGCCATGGTTCAGTCCTCGCTCTCCGGCTTGATGTCGATCTTGATGCCGGTCAGCTTCGCGGCCAGACGGGCGTTCTGCCCCTCCTTGCCGATGGCCAGGGACAGCTGGTTGTCCGGCACGATGACCCGGCAGGACTTGCCGTCCTCGTCCATATATACGTTCAGCACCTCCGCCGGGGACAGGGCCGCCGCCACATACTCCTCGGGGATCTCGCTGTATTTCACGATATCGATCTTCTCGCCGCCCAACTCGTCCACCACGCTGGACACACGCCCGCCGCGGGGGCCGACGCAGGCGCCGATGGGGTCCACGTCCGGCGCGGTACTCCACACGGCCATCTTGGTCCGGGAGCCGGCCTCCCGGGCGATGGACATGATCTCCACGGTACCGTCGGCGATCTCGGGGACCTCCAGGCCAAACAGACGCTTGACCAGCACAGGATGGGTCCGGCTGATCAGCACCTGGGGACCGCGGGAGGACTTGCGGACCTCGATGACGTATACCTTCACCCGCTGGCCCTCCACCAGCACCTCGTCCCGTATCTGCTCGTTGACGGACAGCAGCGCGTCGGTGTACTCGGCGTTGGAGCTGATCTTCATGGAGATGTTGCCGGTGCGCGGGTCGATGCGGGCAACCTCGCCGGTGAGGATCTCATGCTCATGGCTGGTGAACTCGTCGTAGATAAGCCCGCGCTCCGCTTCGCGGATGCCCTGGATGATGACCTGCTTGGCGTTCTGGGCGGCGATGCGGCCCAACTCCTTGGTGTTGACGGGGACCTTGATCTGGCCGCCCACCTTGGCGCGCTTGGAGATCTTCTGGGCCTGCTCCAGGGTCATCTCCACGGCGGGGTTCTCCACCTCGTCCACCACGTTGGTGACCACATACATATCGATCTTCTTCTTGTCCTCGTCAAGTTCCACCACCACATTGTCCGCCGCGTCCGGGTTGTCCTTGCGGAAAGCGGCCAGCATGGCCTGGTTGATCTTGTCGTACATATATTCACGGGGGATGCCCTTCTCCCTCTCCAGGTCCTCGATGGCGGCAAAAAATTCGGCGTTCATGATCTCTGTCCTCCGTTCACATATCCATGTGCAGACGCACGCTGGCGATCTGTTTTTTCTCAAAGCGGCGCTCCCCGCCATTGGCGCGGATGGTCACGGCCCCGTCCTCGTAGGCGGAAAGCGCACCTATCCACTGTTTGGCCCCGTCCACGGCGCTATACAGCCGCACCTCCACGCTGGAGCCGATGAAACGCGCAAAATCGCTTGGCCGCTTCAGCGCCCGCTCACAGCCGGCGGAGCTGACCTCGAATATATAGCTGTCCGGCACAGGGTCTGCCTCGTCCAGGATGGGGTCCATAGCCCGGGACACCCGCTCGCAGGCGTCCAGGTCCACCCCGTCGGGGCTGTCCAGATACACCCGCAGATACCGCTGTCCCGCCTCCGTGACGTATTCCACGTCCCAAAGCTCCAGACCCGCATCGGTCACCACCGGCTGCGCCAGGTCCCAAACGGTCTTTTCGATCTGATTCATGATGGATTTCCAATTTTTGACAATTTCTTTTTCATCAAGAAAAAGAGTGGGACAGCTCCCACTCCAGGAAAAGGACATTCGCTGATATGAATATACCACAGCCGTATACATAAATCAAGACTTTTTTCAATCAAAGGGCCAATATTTGTGGCCGGGATGCGCCCTGCTGCACAATATTTTGGCGTATTCAGTCGTCAAACCGTCCCCGCAGCTTCTCCAGCGCCTTTTTCTCGATGCGTGATACGTAGGACCGGGAGATGCCGAGGGCGGCGGCGACCTCCCGCTGGGGCATGGGCGGCTTGCCGTCAAGGCCGTATCGCAGGCGGATGACCTGGGCCTCCCGGCCGTCCAGGGTGGTGTCCACGGCCTTGCGGACCTGCTCGGCCGCCTCCCGGCGGGACAGGTCCTCCAGCATATCCTGGTCGCAGGCGATGGTGTCCAGCAGCGCCAGCCCCTCCCCCTCTCCGTCTGCGTCCAGCGCGTCGGACAGCGACACGTCCCCGGCGGACTTCTTTTGGCCCCGGAAGTGCATGAGGATCTCGTTTTCGATGCACTTGGAGGCGTAGGTCGCCAGGCGCACGCCCTTGTCCGGCCGGTAGGTGGACACGCCCTTGATGAGCCCGATGGTGCCGATGGATACCAGGTCCTCGGCGTCGGCGCTGTTGGTGTAGTACTTCTTGATGATGTGCATCACCAGGCGCAGATTGTGTTCTATGAGGATGTTCCGGGCCTCCAGGTCCCCCTGCATGGCCCGCTCTATGTACCGCTGCTCCTCCTCCTGCTTCAGCGGCCGCGGGAACGACGAGGCGTTGTCCCCCAGCCGGAGCATCACCAGCGCGCTGGACACCAGCAGCATGAATGTCGCCGAAAGCATAGCCGTCATCACCTCTCTAAACAGACTATGCAGGGCGGGTCTGTCCTGATTCGACTTTTTTCGTCACTACCGCGACGCACTTCCCATTCCACCGCGGATGTGATATAGTGAGTGCAGAAAAGAGACGGGAGGAAGAAAAATGAAAAAGCGGCTCTTATCCCTGGCTCTGGCGCTGCTGCTGGCGCTGATGGCGACGGTCCCAGCTTGTGCTGCGGGCGACGGCACGCCGGAGATCACATGGCTGGCCCCATATGTCGATCCCGACAGCCTGTCGGTCTATTCTATCCCGGAACTGGACCTGCTCCTGCTGTGCGGACAGGACGGCCTCTCTGTCCTGGTAGACCGGCAGACTGGCCTGGCGGTGACCCGGGAGGAGTACGACGCGGTATATCCTTTCTCGGAGGGCTTGGCCCGTGCCGCAAAGACCGACGCGGA
Organism: uncultured Oscillospiraceae bacterium; assembly: GCA_947630645.1. Taxonomy (GTDB): domain Bacteria; phylum Bacillota; class Clostridia; order Oscillospirales; family Oscillospiraceae; genus CAJOIG01. Next base: position 3,561 of record CANRIF010000009.1, read on the forward strand.
CGGGAATACGAAGTGGGGCTATGTCGACGAGAGCGGCGCGGTGGCCATCCCGTTGGAATATGACTCTGTGCGTGATTTTTCGGAGGGTCTGGCCTATGTCAAAAAGGAATACGCGGACGGGAGTTCGCAGCAAAGCTTTATCGACGAGACTGGCGCAGAAGTCATCCCGCTGGAATATTTCTTAGTTGGTGGTTTTTCTGACGGCCTGGCCTGCGTCGGCAAGCGCGACGCAGATGGGTCAAAGTTTGGCTTTATCGACAAGACCGGCGCGGAAGTCATCCCGCTGGAGTATAGCATTAGTCACTTTTCGGAGGGTCTGGCCTGCGTTTACACGACTGACGCGAACGGGTTCAAGAAATACGGCTACATCGACCCCGCCGGTACGGAAGTCGTCCCACTGCAATACGATGACGCGCACAGCTTTTCAGAGGGTCTGGCCGCTGTCGGCAGGTACGATGCTGACTTGAACAAAAAATGTGGCTACATCGACAAGACCGGTGCGGTGGTGATCCCGTTGGAATATGACTTTGCGGGTGATTTTTCGGAGGGCATGGCCTGCGTCTACAAGCGCGACGCGGACGGGAATATGAAGTGGGGCTACATCGACGAGACGGGCGCGGTAGCCATCCCGCTGGAGTACGACCAAGCAAACGCTTTCTCGGACGGCCTTGCCCTCGTTTACAAACATGGAAACTTACCGATGTTCATCGACAAGACCGGCAAGGTGGTCATGACTCTGGAATCGTGGACAGAGCCCTTTTCAAGTGGTCTGGCCTGCGTCTACAAGGCCGATGCGAACGGGAACAAAAAGTACGGTTATATCGATGCCGACGGAGAGGTGATCCTCCCTCTGGAATACGACGGCTGCGGCCTCGTCAGTGAGGCAGACGCTTCCGGCAGGCTTTACTATGTGATAAAAGGCGCCAGCATCGGCGTCTTTGAAAACCCGTTCTATGAATGAGGTCCATTTGCAAAATACGCGCCTGCGGCGGACGCCGCAGGCGCGCTGCTATATCATTGGCTCACTTCTCCACAGGGGGCTGGGTGAGGTCCATGTTGAAGTACTTCTCCGACAGCGCCTGGAGCGTACCGTCCTTCCGCATGGCGGCGATGGCCTCGTCCACGGCCGCCAGGAAACTGGCCGTATCGTCCCCCTTGCGGACGGGGATAGCGATGCGGTTGGCCTCGGCGGTATAGGCGACGATCTTCAGCGGCGCGTCAGGCTGGGCGTTGAAGTAATCGGCCACGGAGGACTCCGCGTTCAGCGTGGCGTCCACACGGCCGGCCTCCACCATCTGCATGGTCTCGCCCAGGGACTCCACCCCCTCGCAGGAGGCGCCATACTGCTCGCCCAGCTCCATATAGGTGCTGCCGATGCTGTTGGCGGTCTTCTTGCCGTCCAGGTCCTCAAAGGACTGGATGTCCTCGTTATCCTGGCGGACCACAAGCGCCGTGCGGTCGTAGGCATATGGCTCGGAGAAGTCGTACTTCTCGCTGCGGTCGGCAGTGATGTCCACGCCGTTGATGACGATGTCATAACGGCCGGAGTCCATCCCGGCGAACAGGCCGCTCCACTCGCCCTCCACGAACTTGGCCTCCACGCCGATGTACTCGGCGATGTACTGGCCCACCTCCACGTCGTAGCCCACCAGCTCGTCATCCTCGTTGTGGTACGTCCAGGGGGACCAGGTGCCCTCCATGGCGATGGTCAGCTCGCCTTTTTCCTTGATCTGGGCCAGCAGGTCGGGCGTCTCCGCCGCCTCTCCCTCCGTCTCCGCGGGGGCCTCGGTGGCCGCCGGGGCGTTGCCGCTGCCACCGCAGCCGGCCAGCAGCCCCAGGCACAGCGCGGCCATGAGCAGGATACCGATCAGTTTCTTCATTTTCATTCATCCTTTCTATCCAGGGAGCGGAGGAATGTCTGTACCCGCTCCAGTTTTTGCTCCTCAAAAAACGCCGCCGTGGGCGCCGTCACCAGGGCCTTGCCCTCCTCCATAAAGAGGACCTTCGTGGACACATGGCGGGCGAAGTGGATCTCATGGGTGACGACGATCATGGTCATGCCGTCCTCCGCCAGCTGCTGGATGGCATCCAGCACGCCGCCGATAAGCTCCGGGTCCAGGGCGCTGGTGGGCTCGTCGAAATAGATGATGTCCGGCTGTCCGGCCACGGCCCGGGCGATGGCAACCCGCTGCTGCTGGCCGCCGGAGAGGTGGGCGGGATAGGCGTCCCGCTTGTCCGCCAGGCCCACCCGTTCCAGCGCGGCCATGGCCCGTTCCTCCGCCTCGTGCTTGGGCATCTTCCGGGCCACGATCAGCCCCTCGGTGACGTTTTGCAGGGCGGTCTTGTTGGAAAAGAGGTTATAGCTCTGGAAAACGAATCCGGTGTGCCGCCGGTAAGCGGCGATGTCCCGGCGGGACATGGTGGCCATATCCACGGTCTTGCCCAGGAACGTCATCTGCCCCGCGTCGGGCCGCTCCAGATAGTTCATGCAACGCAGCAGCGTGGTCTTGCCACCGCCGGAGGGTCCCAGCACCGCCAGCACGTCCCCCTTGTCAACGGCCAGGTCCACGCCCTTCAATATCTCGTTTCCGTCGAACGACTTCCGCAGGCCATGTATCTCAAGCACGGATCACATCGCCTCCGTTCATGGCGTTCAGCCGCTTCTCGCCCCACCGCTGCAGCCAGGTGATCACCGTGCAGAACAGCAGGTAGATCAGAGCCACCTCGATGTACAGCGCCATGTGTTCGTATGTCCGCCCCGCCGCCCGCTGGGTGGCCATGAACATCTCCGTCACGGTGATGTTGGCGGCTAGGGACGTGTCCTTCACCATGCTGATCAGGGAGTTGGAAAGGGGCGGGAACGCAGTGCGGAACGCCTGGGGCAGCACGATCCGGCGCATGATCTGGCCGTAGCTCATGCCCACGCAGTAGCCCGCCTCCATCTGTCCCTTGGGCACCGCCTCGATGGCGGCGCGGACCGTCTCCGCGCAGTAGGCCCCCTCATTCAGGGCGAACACCGCCACCGCGCAGGGGAACGCGGGCAGCACCAGTCCCAGGTCCGGCAGACCGAAATACACCAGATACAGCTGCACCAGCAGCGGCGTGCCGCGCACGACCCAGATGTAAAACCGCACCACCTGCCGCAGGCCGCGGACGTTGGCGATCTGCACCATGGCGCAGGCCACGGCGATGATCAGCGCCAGGGAAAAGGAGATCACCGTCAGGGGTATGGTGACCAGCAGGCCCTGCCCCAGGATGCGGGGAAAGGACGACACAAGGATGTTGATGACTCTCTCGCTCACGATTCGCTTCTCTCCGGGATCGATTTTCCCTATTTCCTAGGGATGCAAAGGGTATTATATAGCGTCCATCCAAAAAGTGCAACATTTTTGATTGGGCCACACCGTTTTTTCTCTCCGGCGGCAAGAATAACGGTCTTGTCCATACAGAAAGGACGTGTTATGACGTGCCGGACCGGGGACCTGGCCGTGGGCGCCAACGCGGCGGGCTTTTTGAAGGCGGCCGAGGCCATGATGGCCCAGGGCGCGGTGTGAGAAGGTTTTGATGAAGTGACCGGAGGACCAACTGGCCTCCGGTCGTTTTTATATTTTCGCAAGACCGTTTTTCGTGTATATCTTCTTTCGCAGCAGCAGGTATGTGCCGATCATCAATATCCCGGTGACCACCCAGGTGACGGGGTACACGCTCATGAGCCTGTCAAAGGACGTGGTGTTGGGGAACAGCAGATACACCCACACCAGCCGCAGCACACAGGAGCCGAACACCGTGATGATGGTGGGCGTAAGGGAGTATCCGGTCCCCCGCAGCGCCGCGCCGGTGACCTCGTAACTCACCGCCAGGAAGGAGAACAGCCCCACCCGCAGCAGCCGCGTGACGCCGTAGGCGATCACGTCCGGCTCGCTGGTGAACAGCAGGATGACCGTGTTCCTCCCCAGGCAGAAGGCGGCGGACATACACCCGGAGGCAATGAAGCCGGATAAGAGGCTCAACCGCAACACCCGCTTGCAGCGGTCGAACTGGTGGGCGCCATAGTTCTGGCTGATGAAGGTCACCGTGGCCTGGTTGAAAGAGTTGGTGACGTAAAAGGTGAAGGACTCGAAATTCTGCGCCGCGGCAGACCCGGCCATGGCGGCGGAGCCGAAGCTGTTGACGGCGGACTGGATGCACACGTTGGACAGAGAAAATACCACCCCTTGAAGCCCCGCCGGCACGCCGATTCGCACCACCCGCTTCAGGATGCCCTTGTCCACCCGCAGCTTCTTCAGTTCCAGGCGGATGGGGTCCTGCTCCCGGAGGAGAAAGAGGATCACCAGCGACGAGCTGACGCCGTTGGAAAGCACCGTCGCGATGGCCACGCCGTCCGCGCTCCGGTGAAAGACGATCACGAACACCAGGTTGAGGATCACGTTGATGACGCCGGACACGATCAGGCAAAACAGCGGCCTCCGGGTATCCCCCACGCTCCGCAGCACGGCGGAGCCGAAGTTATAGAGCATGATGAACGGCATCCCCAAAAAGTAGATGCGAAGATACACCACCGCCAGTTCCAGCGTGTCCTGCGGTGTCCCCATGAGTTCCAGCATGGGCCTCGCGGCCACCTGCCCCACCGCCAGCAGGAAGAACCCGCTTATCAGCGCCAGGGTGACGACGGTATGTACGGCGGTGTGTATCTCATGGTCCCGCCGCTGGCCGATGAAGTTGGCGATGACCACGTTCCCGCCCACGGACAGGCCCACGAAGAGGTTGATGAGCAGATTGATGACCGGGCCGTTCACGCCCACCGCCGCCTGGGCCTGGTACCCGGCGAAGCGCCCCGCCACCGCCACGTCCGCGGAGTTGAAAAGCTGCTGCAAGATGCTGCTGGCCGCCAGGGGCAGGGCAAAAAGCAGTATCCGTCCCAGCAGCGGCCCGTGGAGCATGTCTATTTGATTGGAATGGTCTTTCAGTGTCATGGATTCACTCTTTCGCCCAGCCCTTCGCCCGGTCTACCGCCCGGTGCCAGCCCTCCATGAGGCGTTTGGCCTCTTCCGGTTCCATTTGCGGTTCAAACCGCTTTTGTGTGGTCCTAAGCTGCTGCACCTGGCCGAGATCGGTCCACAGTCCCGCCGCCAGGCCCGCCAGGAACGCCGCGCCCAGCGCCGTTGTCTCTACGGAGGACGGCCTGTCGATGGGCCGCTGGAGCATATCTGCCTGGAACTGCATCAGAAAGTCGGACACGGCCGCGCCGCCGTCCACCCGCAGCACGTCCATCCGGTATCCGGCGTCCGCCTCCATCAGGCCCAGCAGGTCCGCCACCTGGTAGGCGATGCCCTCCAGCACCGCCCGGCACAGATGCGCCCGGCCCGTTCCCCGGGTGACGCCGGTCAGCGTGCCCCGGGCGTAGGGGTCCCACCAGGGCGCGCCCAGGCCGGTGAAGGCGCTGACCATGTATACCCCGCCGGTGTCCGGCACCGTCTCCGCCAGCACGTCGCACTCGTGGGCGGTAGAGATAAGTCCCAACTCGTCCCGCAGCCACTGGATAGAGGACCCGGCGTTGAAAACGCTCCCCTCCACCGCGTAGGCGGTCCGCCCCGCTACCTGCCAGCCCACGCTGGTGAGCAGGCCGTTCTCGCTGCGGACCGGGGCGGAGCCCACGTTCATCAGCGTGAAACAGCCGGTGCCGTAAGTGTTCTTTGCCTGGCCCGGGCGGATGCAGCCCTGGCCCAAGAGCGCGGCCTGCTGGTCCCCCGCCGCGCCGCACACCGGCACGCCCTCCATCTGCTCCAGGCCCCGGATGCCCCGCTTCACCCGGCCGAACTCGATGGAGTTGGGCATGGCGTAGGGCAGCATGGACATGGGCACGTTCAGCGCCCGGCACAGCCCGTCGTCCCATTGGAGGCGGCCGATGTCGAAGAGCATGGTGCGGGAGGCGTTGGAGTAGTCCGTCACATGGCGGCCGGTCAGGTTCCATATGAGCCAGCAGTCCACCGTGCCGAACAGGAGTTTCCCCTGCTCCGCCCTGGCCCGGGCGCCGGGGACATTGTCCAGTATCCACTGGATCTTCGTGCCGGAAAAATAGGGATCCGGCACCAGGCCGGTGATGCGGCGTATCTCGTCCCCCATGCCGTCTGCCACCAGCCGCTGGATGATGGGCGCGGTGCGGCGGCACTGCCAGACGATGGCGTTATATACCGGCTCGCCCGTCTCCCGATCCCAGACGATGGCCGTCTCCCGCTGGTTGGTGATGCCGATGCCCACGATATCCGCCGCGGACAGGCCGGAACGCTCGAACGCCGCGCCCAGGGCGTGATACTGGGTGGCCAGGATGTCCATGGGGTCATGCTCCACCCATCCCGGTCTGGGGTAGTGCTGCTCAAAGGGGTACTGCGCCTGGGAGACGATGTTCCCCTCCCTGTCGAAGATGATGGCCCGGGAACTGGTGGTGCCCTGGTCCAGCGCGATCACATAGCCGTTCATAGCGGACCTCCTTGTTGACGGATACGGCCGAAAGCGGTAAAATAATCCTGCTTTTTTGATTATAACACTTAGGACGGTGCATTGCTATGGTGCAAATCAGTGATTTTACGTTTCCGTCCAGCGACGGAAAGCACGATATCCACAGCCGCCTCTGGCTGCCGGACGGTCCGGTGCTGCAGGCGGTGCAGCTGGTCCACGGCGTAGCGGAGCATATCGGCCGCTACGACGCCTTCGCCCGGTACCTGGCGGAACACGGCTGCGCCGTGGCGGGAGACGACCACCTGGGCCACGGCCAGAGCGTCAGCGACCCGGCGGAGTTGGGCTGGTTCGCCGAGAAGGACGGCTGGGCCAGGCTGGTGGAGGACGAAAAACGCCTGCACGACATCCTGCTGGAGCGGTTCCCAGGGGTGCCGCTGATCCTCTTCGGCCACAGCATGGGCAGCTTCATCGCCCGCACATATCTGGGCAGCTATCCGGGGCAGTATGACGCCTGCGTCCTGTCCGGCACCGGCCGCCAGAGCGCCGCCGTGTGCAAGGCGGGGCGGCTGCTGGCCAAGCGGGAGATCGCCGCCCACGGCAGCCAATACCGCAGCCCTACCCTGCAAAAACTGGCCTTCGGCAGCTATTTGAAGCGCATCGAATCCCCCATCGGGGCCAACGACTGGATCTGCCGGGACGAGGCCGTCATCCGGGCTTACGACGCGGACCCGCTGTGTGGCTTCACCGCCACGGCCGGGCTGATGCGGGACATGATGGAGGGCCTGGAGACCATCGGCCGCCGGGACCACATGGCCCGCATGGACAAGGCCATGCCCGTCCTCTTCATCGCCGGAGGCGAGGACCCAGTGGGCGCCTACGGCAAGGGCGTGGAGAAGGTGGCCGCCGGGTTCCGGCGCGCCGGGATGAAAGACGTGACCGTGAAGCTATACCCCGGCAGCCGCCACGAGGTACTGAACGAATTGGACAAAGAGACCGTCTGGCGAGACGCGCTGGACTGGATAGAAGAAAAAACCGGGAAGTGACTTCCCGGTTTTTTATATCGCCTTATCAGCTCGCTCCCTTCATCTGGCGGCGGCGGGCCAGGTTGATCATGCCCTCCTGCATATCGTTCAGGCTCTGGAGCATCCGCCCGGCGCCGTAGGCCGTACAGGAGAGCGCGTCGTCCACCAACAGGGTGTCGATGCCCGTCTTGTCGGTGATGAGCTTGTCCAGGCCCCAGATCTGGCTGCCCCCGCCGGACAGGACGATGCCGTTTTCCGACACGTCCCCCACCAACTCCGGCGGCGTGCGCTCCAGCACCAGATGGATGGCCTCCATGAGCCGGGCCATGGGCTCCTCCAGCGCCTCGATCATGTCCGAGGAGCTGACCGTGACGCTCCGGGGCAGGCCCGTCACCAGGCAGCGGCCCTTGACCTCCTCGTAACTCACCTCCGGCCGGGGATAGACGCAGCCGATGGACTGCTTCAATTCCTCCGCCGTCCGGGACCCGATCAGCAGATTGTGCTTTTTCCGCACGAAGCGCACGATGGCCTCGTCGAAGGCCTCCCCTGCGGTCTTGATGGACTCCTGTTCCACCACGCCGCCCAGGGATACCACCGCCACCTCCGTGGTGCCGCTGCCGATGTCCACGATCATGTGGCCGTCGGCCTTGGCGATGTCGATACCCGCGCCCACGGCGGTCGCCAGCGAGGACTCCACCAGATAGACCTTGCGGGCACCGGCCTCGATGGCCGCGTCGATCAGCGCGCGCTCTTCCACGCCGGTGATGCTCCCCGGCACGCAGATCAGCACCCGGGGCTTGAACAGACTGAAGGACGTGATACGGCTGATGAACTCCTTCAGCATCTGGGCGGTCATGTCGTAGTCGGAGATGACCCCGGCCACGATGGGGCTGATGGGCACGATGTTGGCCGGCGTGCGGCCCAGCATCTTCTTGGCCTCCTCGCCGATGCGGAGCATACGGCCGTTGGTGCTGTCCATGGCCACCAGCGAGGACTCCCGCAGCCGGATGCCCCGTCCGCGCACATACATCAGCGTGGTCATGGTCCCCAGGTCGATGGCGATGTCTCTTTCAAAAAACAGCATATCTCTGTCCTCCTAGCGGGTACTGGCAAGCGCGGCGCACCGAACGTCCTCCGCCCCCGCCAGCAGCAGGGTCTTGGCGCACTCCGAGAGCGTGGAGCCGGTGGTCACGATATCGTCGATGAGCAGGATGCGCTTTCCGGCGACGAGCGCCGGGTCCTTCACGCGGTATGCGCCCGCGATATTGGCTTTGCGTTTTTCCGGCTCCCCTGTCCGGGACTGGGGCTTCACGCCGCGCCGTTTGCACAGCACGGCCACCGGCTCCCGCCGCAGCTTCCTGCCCGCGGCGCGGGCCAGCAACTCGGCCTGGTCATAGCCGCGGCTGCGTCGGCGGCCCGGGTCCAGCGGCACCCAGGAGAGGATGTCGTACTTCCCCTCCAGTTCCTCATAGATGCAGGACGCCAGCAGTTCGCCAAAGCTGTCCGCATACGCCTGGGCGCCCCGGAATTTATAGCGCAGGATCGCCTCTTTCACGGTCCCCTCGTAATAGAGCGGCGAGACGCACTCGGAAAAGAAGTCGCCCTTTTTCCGACCGCCGTTCTCCGTTCGGGGAAGGCTGTCCCCGCAGGCCGGGCAGATACGCGGCCGGCCTGGCGTGAGAAAATTGCGGCACAGGATGCACCGGGTGGGATACACCAGGTCCAAGACCCGGTCGGTAAGGTCACGCGCTCTCATTTTGGAGAAGGCGGATGCAAAGGCCGGTATAGCGCTTGGCGCGGCGGGCGTTGCTCGTCATGATGCGGATGACCTCCTCGTCCCCCACAACGGCCAGCAGCTCCGCGGCGCGGGTGACGGCGGTATATAGAAGGCTGCGGTACATCAGCTGGGGCGCGGCGCGCACAGCGGCCAGCACCACCGCCCTGTACTCGCTGCCCTGGGCCTTATGGACCGTGGTGGCCCAGGCGTGATCCAGTTCCGATGCCTGCTCAAAGACGTACTCCGCCCGGCGCCCGTCAAAGTCCACGGTGAACGCCTGCGCCGCCGGGTCGATGGACAGAAGATAACCGATGTCGCCGTTGAACACGCCATAGCCGCTCTCCATGGACTCGGTCTTCCAGGCGATGTCGTAGTCGTTGCGTATCTGCATCACCCGGTCGCCCTCCCGGAAGGTCCGGCCGGCGAAGACGAATTCCTGCTTGCCGCCTGGCACAGGCGGGTTGAGCGCCTGCTGGAGGCGTTTGTTGAGTTCCGCCGTCCCCGCAGCGCCCTTGCGGGTGGGCGTGAGGACCTGGATCTGGTCGGGCCGGATGCCCATGTTCTTGGGCAGCCGTTCCTGGCAGAGGGACACGATGGTCTCCGCCGCGCTCTCCGCGTCCCGGCGGCGCAGGAAGTAGAATCCCCCTGTATTGGCCCGCAGGTCCGGCATCTCGCCCTTGTCGATCTGGTGGGCGTTGAGGACGATGCGGCTCTCCAGCTTCTGCCGGAATATCTCCGTCAGACGCACCGTCTCGGCCACGCCGCTGCGGATCAGGTCACGGAACACCGCCCCGGGCCCCACAGAGGGCAGCTGGTCCGCGTCCCCCACCAGCACCAGTCGGCAGGACGGCCCGATGGCCGCCAGCACCGCTCGCATCAGCGCGATATCCACCATGGAACATTCGTCCAGCACCAGCGCGTCACAGCGAAGTCGGTCGTTCTCGTCCTTGCGGAAAACGGTGCTGTCCGTCTCCGGGGAGAAACTGGCGCCAAGCAGCCGGTGGATGGTGGAGGCCTCCCGTCCGGTGACCTCGGCCAGGCGCTTGGCCGCCTGGCCGGTGGGGGCCGCCAGCATGGTCTCCAGGCCCATGGCGTCGAAAAGCGCCAGCACCGCCCGGACCGACGTGGTCTTGCCCGTCCCCGGACCGCCGGTGATGACCACCAGCTGCCGCGCGGCGGCGGCGTTAAGGGTCTCGCGCTGCAAGGGCGCGAAGCGGATGCCCTGCTCCCCCTCCAGCTTCTCGATGACGCGTTCCACGCTGACGCCGGGCGTATCGTATGTATACCGGGCCATCTGCCACAGCCGCTGGGCCACATAGACCTCGGCGGCGTACAGCGGCGCCAGATAGCAGGCGGTCACGTTTGCCACCGGTTCACATACCACCTCGCCCCCCTCCAGCAGCAGGTCCAGCCCCTCCTGCGCCCGGGATGGCTCCACGCCGATGAGCTGGGCCGTGGCGGCGGTGAGCTTGTCCACAGGGAGAAAACAGTGGCCGTTATCGCTGTTGTGCCGCAACTCAAAAAGCAGCGCCGCCGACACCCGCTGGAGCGAGTCTGCCTCCACCCCGTGGGACAGGGCCAGTGCGTCCGCCTGGGCAAAGGAGGCGCCGATCTGCATACTGGCGAGGATATAGGGGTTATCCTCCACAGCTGCCAGCGCGTCGTCACCATAGCTGCGATAGAGCCGAAGGGCCGTGACAGGCTCGATGCCCGCGCCGGCCACATACTCCATCAGGGAGCGGACCACCGTCATCTGGCGGAACTGGGCGCTCATAGACTCCGCCATCTGAAAGCTGATGCCCCGCAGGGTGGCCAGCTTCTCCGGGTGGTCCCGCAGCACCTTCAGGGAGTCGTCCCCGAATTTCCCCACGATCAGCGCGGCCGTGGCCGGGCCGATGCCCTTGATGGCGCGGCTGGAGAGATAATCAAATATGGCGGCCGCGCCGGTGGGCATGGTCCGCTCCGCATAGTCGGCCTTGAACTGCTCGCCATAGGAGGCGCTGCGGGTCCAGCTGCCCCATGCGGTCATGTTCTCCCCCGGCATAGCCATGGGGATGCACCCCACCACCACGGTCTGGGAGCCGTCGTCCGTCTCCAGGCGCAGGACGGAGTAGCCGTTCTCCTCGTTGTAGTAGATGACAGAGGCGACCCGTCCCTCCACTTTTTCCAGCGGCTGCTCCTGCATGGTCAGAACAGCAGATGTATGACCCCGGCCGTGGCCAGGGACACAACTAGCCCCGCGATCAGCACGCCCAGCAGGATGGCAGGCAGAGACCGGCGCATACGGACGTTGAGCAGCGCCGCCAGCAGCGCGCCCGTCCATGCGCCGGTACCCGGCAGCGGGATGCCCACGAACAGCACCAGGCCCCAGAACTGGGCCTGCCGGACCCGGTCCGCCTTTTTGCCCGTGCCCTTGGACTCCAGCCAGGCGACGAAACGGCGCGCCCGATCCGAACGCTTGCGAAGCCAGTCCATCACCGTGCGAACAAAGGCGATGATGAACGGCACGGGCAGCATATTGCCGACCATGCTGATCAGGGCCGCCTGCCAGACGGGCAGGCCCAGCCCCACGCCCACGGGGATCGCGCCGCGCAGTTCGATGATCGGCAGGACGGAGACGATCAGCGTGGCCAGCACCTCGCCGGCGCCCATATTCGTGATGAACTCCGCAATACCCATAATAGCTTATCTCCTCAGGACCCGCCGCAAAAACTGTCCCGTATAGCTGTGTTCATCCGCCGCGCACTGTTCCGGCGTCCCGGCAAACACCAACTCGCCGCCCTCGTCGCCCCCCTCGGGGCCAAGGTCGATGACGTAATCCGCGCACTTGATCACATCCAGATTATGCTCGATGACCAGCACGGTGTTCCCGCTGTCCGCCAGCCGCTGGAGGATGTCCAGCAGCCGGGCCACGTCCGCGCTGTGCAGGCCGGTGGTGGGTTCGTCCAGAATGTAGAAGGTGCTGCCCGTGCTGCGCCGGGCCAGTTCCGTGGCCAGCTTCACCCGCTGGGCCTCGCCGCCGGACAGGGTGGTGGACGACTGGCCCAGCTTCACATAGCCCAGCCCCACGTCCCAGAGCGTTTGCAGCTTCACGCGGATGGTCTCCTGGTTGCGGAAGAAGTCCAGCGCCTCCTCCACGGTCATGTCCAGCACCTCGGCGATGTTCTTGCCCTTGTAGCGCACCTCCAGTGTCTCCCGGTTGTAGCGGGCGCCGTGGCACACCTCGCAGGGCACATACACGTCCGGCAAAAACAGCATCTCGATCTTGATAAGGCCGTCGCCGGTACACGCCTCGCACCGGCCGCCCTTGATGTTGAAAGAGAAACGGCCGGATTTATAGCCCCGGAGCCGGGCGTCCTGCGTGGAGGCGAACAGGTCCCGTATGTCGTTGAAAAGGCCGGTATAAGTAGCGGGGTTGGACCGGGGCGTGCGCCCGATGGGGCTCTGGTCGATGTCGATGACCTTGTCCAGATACTCCAGGCCCATCATCGCCCGGTGTTTGCCGGGACGGACCTTCCGCCGGTTCAGTTCGGCCCCCAGCTTCTTCTCGATGACCTCGTTGACAAGGGACGACTTGCCGCTGCCGGACACGCCGGTGACGCAGGTGAACGTGCCCAGGGGGATGTCTACGCCAAGGTCCTTCAGGTTGTTGGCCGCCGCGCCCCGCACGGAGAGGAAGTGGCCGTTTCCCTTGCGCCGCACGGCGGGCACCTCGATGCGCTTGGTGCCGGAGAGATACTGGCCGGTGACGGACTCCGGGCAGGCCATGATGTCCGCCGGGGTGCCGGCGCACACCACCCGGCCGCCGTGTACCCCCGCGCCGGGGCCAATATCCACCACCCAGTCCGCGGCGCGGATGGTGTCCTCGTCATGCTCCACCACGATCAGGGTGTTGCCCGCGTCGGTGAGCTGGCGAAGGGTCTTCAGAAGTTTGGCGTTGTCCCGCTGGTGCAGGCCAATGCTTGGCTCGTCCAGTACGTACAGCACCCCCATCAGCGCCGAGCCTATCTGGGTGGCCAGGCGGATGCGCTGGCTCTCGCCGCCGGATAGGGTCGCCGCGCCCCGGCTGAGCGTCAGGTAGCCCAGTCCCACGCTCACCAGAAATTGCAGCCGCTGGCGTATCTCCTTGAGGATGCGCCCGGCGATGAGCTGCTCCTTCGGCGTCAGGGTCAGGGTGTCCAAAAACGCCAGTTCCTGGGTCACGGGAAGGCGGCTGAACTGGGCGATGCTCATGCCCCCCACCGTCACGGCCAGTACCTCCGGCTTGAGCCGGTCGCCGTGGCAGTCCGGGCAGTCGTACTCGCTCATGCACTCCTCCAGGGAGGCACGGGCCGAGGCGGACTGGGTCTCCTTATAGCGGCGCTCCAGGTTGTTGAGAACGCCCTCGAAATCCTTTTTGATGACGCCGTAGCCGGAGCCGCGCTCGTAGCGCAGTTCCAGCGGCTCGCCGTGGGTGCCGTAGAGGATGGCGTTCACCGCCGCCTCCGGCAGGGTGCAAATGGGGTCGTGCAGATCGAAGTGGTACTTGCGGGCCAGCGCCTCGTAGTACATCCTGCAGATGGAGTCGCCCCGGACGTTGGACCAGCCGTAGGCCATGATGCCGCCGTCCATGATGGACAGCGCCGGGTTCGGCATGATGAGCGCCGGGTCCGCCCGCAGCATGGTGCCGAGGCCGCTGCAAGTGGGGCACGCGCCGTAGGGGGCGTTGAAGGAGAACATCCGCGGGGTCATCTCCTCGATGGAGATGCCGCAGTCCTCGCAGGCGTAGTTTTGGGAGAAGGTCAGCTCCTTGTCCTGCCCTGTCAGTTCCACCCGGACCGTACCGCCGGCCAGAGCCATGGCCGTCTCCGCCGAGTCGGTCAGGCGGCGAAGCACGTCCTGCTTCATCACCAGCCGGTCCACCACGATCTCGATGTCGTGCTTTTTGTTCTTGTCCAGGGGGATGGTCTCGGTCAGGTCGTATATGTTCCCGTCCACCCGGGCGCGCACATAGCCGGAACGCTGGGCGTCCTCGAATATCTTGCGGTGTTCGCCCTTCTTCCCCCGGATGACCGGGGCCAGCACCTGCAGCCGGGTTCCCTCGGGCAGCTCCATGATCTGATCCACGATCTGGTCGATGGTTTGCTGGCGTATCTCCCTGCCGCACTTCGGGCAGTGTGGTATGCCGATCTGGGACCAGAGCAGGCGCAGATAGTCGTGTATCTCCGTCACCGTCCCCACCGTGGACCGGGGGTTGCGGGAGGTGGTCTTCTGGTCGATGGAGATGGCCGGGGACAGCCCGCCGATGAAGTCCACGTCCGGTTTGTCCATCTGGCCCAGGAACTGCCGGGCGTAGCTGGAAAGGCTCTCCACATACCGCCGCTGGCCCTCGGCATAGATGGTGTCGAAGGCAAGGCTGGATTTGCCGCTCCCGGACAGGCCGGTGAACACCACCAGCTTATCCCGGGGCAGTTCGATATCTATGTTTTTCAGGTTGTTGGCGCGGGCCCCCTGGATGACGATCTTCTCGGACATTCTCCCCTATCCTTCGCATACGGACTTTAACGATTCATTATACACTATGCGGGGCATAAATTACAATGACAAACCGCAAAATTTAATACTGCGTTCTTATTTTTGCCGCCAGCGGCAGCGAGGCGAATATCTCCTCCGTCACGGCAATGAAGTCCGGCCACCGCCGTGTCTTCGCCAGGGCCTTGGCGTACCGCTCTCCCCCCTGGAAGCTGGCCAGCATATAACTCCAGATGGCCTTCATCCGGTGGATGGCGCTCTGCGGCCCGCCAAAGGCCTGGCAGTAAGCGTCGCACAGCGCCTCATGGAACCGGTACAGCGCGTCCCGGTCCGCCCCGCCGCCCCGGATGCGGCCCGCCAGCGCCGGGTCCGCCGCGAGGCCCCGTCCGATCATCACGGCGCCCAGGTCCGGGAACCGCTCCGCCAGGGCGGACACGTCCTCCGGCGCGCGGATATCGCCGTTATAGCACACCGGGGCGCGGCTGGCCGCCAGCGCCAGCGCGAATGCGTCCAGATGCACCGGCCCGGCGTACATCTCCGTCCTGGTCCGGGCGTGGATGACGAGCTGGGCGATGGGATAGTCGTTGTAGATGTCCAGTATTGGCCCGAACTCCGCTGCGTCACGTACCCCCAGGCGGGTCTTCACCGACACGGCCGCCGGACAGTCCCCGGAGAAGATGCCGTCCAGCAGCCGCCGCAGGCTGTCCTTGTCCGCCAGCAGACCGGCGCCCTTTCCCTTGGCCGTGACGGTGCCGGAGGGGCAGCCCACATTCAGATTGACCTCCTCGTAGCCCATGGCGGCCAACTCCCCTGCTGCCCAGAGGAAATCCGCGGCGTTCTTGGTGAGCAGCTGGGGCACTAAGCATACGCCCTCGTTGTTCTCCGGCGCCACCTGCCGCAGCTCCCGGGGCGGGAAAACATGGTTTTGGGTGGGGCTCAAAAAGGGCGTGTAATACCGGTCCGCCCCAGGGAAAAACCGCCGGTGCAGCCGGCGGTAGATGTAGTCTGTGACGCCCTCCATGGGCGCGAAATAGATGTCCATGGCCGCATTTTAGCATATCTCCCCTCCCGGCGCAAGTGCTTGTAAAACCGGCGCGTATATGGTAGAATCTTCGCACTACTAAGAGGGGGCGCGGCGCGTTATGATCCGGGAGATCCATTCGGAAAAGGATATGGAACAGCTGGTGCTGGAGTGGGGGCTGCTGCCCTTTTTCAAGAACGAGATCGAGGGCTTTTCCATCGAGGAACACACCCCGCCGGAACTTTGGTACGACAGCGACGGCGACTGGGCGCCCTGGGACTGGAAGGGACCCGTGGCCCGGGCCGGGACCAGCGTATACGGCAAGCTTTTCTGGAAAAAGGCCGGCTTCGTGAGCATGGAGTGGTTTCCCGACCTTGCCAACTTGCGCCGGGACGGATACGACTTCGACGCCCGCTTTGACGACGGGCTGGCCTCTTACAAGGACAAGGAGCTGTACGACGCCGTGGTGAAGAGCGGCTCGCTCCAGACTGGACAGCTCAAGAAGCTGCTGGGCTACGGCGGCAAGGACGGAAAAAAGGGCTTTGAGACGGTCATCACCCGCCTGCAGATGCAGACCTATCTCTCCGTGGCGGACTTCGATTACGCCACCGACAAGCACGGCGTCCCCTACGGCTGGGGCATCGCCCGCTGGACCACCCCGGAGGCCGTTTACGGCTACGACGCCGTCACCGCCGCCTATCCCCGCACGCCGGAGGCGTCCCGCCAGCGGCTGCTGGACCACCTAAAAAAGCGCCTGCCCCACGCCAGCGAGGCGCAGCTGATAAAGCTGCTGAATATATGAACCGCACCCGGGAGGACGGGTCCATGTGCTTTGAAAACGCCTATTTCATCAACGGCACGGCCTACGCCGGAAAGTCCACCATGGTGCGGATGCTGGCGGAAAAGCACGGCGGCGTCGCCTGCGGGGAGAATTACCACAACGCCCTCCTGCCGGAACTTTCCAAAGAGGACTTCCCCGGCCTGACCTATACACGCGACCTGGCCGACTGGCACGACTTCATCCGCCGGACCCCGGAGGAATACGAGGCGTGGGTGGACCGGACCAGCAGGGAGTGCGAGACGCTGGAGCTGCGGATACTGGCGGGCCTGCGGGACGCGGGCCGGCCGGTGTTCGTGGATACGAACATCTCCCTGGAGACGCTCCGGCGCGTCGCGCCCCGAAGCCATGTGCTGATCATGCTGGCGGACCCGGAGATATCCGTGCGCCGTTTCTTTGAGCGGCCGGACCGGGACAAGCAGTTCCTCTACCGCCTCATTATGGAGGAACCTGACCCGGCCGCCGCGCTGGAGAACTTCCGGCAGTGCCTCAAGCGCATCAACACCCGGGAGCGGTACGACCGATTTTTGTGCTCCGGCTTCCCCGTGCTTCTCCGGGACGAGAGCCGGACCGTCGAAGAGACACTCTCCCTGGCAGAAAAAGCCTTTGGACTGAACAGCTGACAGCATAGCGGGTATATCAAGTCCTCTTCATCACATCACCGTAGCAAAAAAGCAAGTCCCGAAGGACTTGCTTTTTTGCTACATCCCCTTCTCTCCGGGGACCTCCATCACGGCGCCGTGCCAGGCGTCCGTGACAAGGTATTGAAAGCGTTTGAGATAGTGGCTCTCCGCCTTCAGCGGCGCGCTATGCCAGCTCTTTTTCCGCCGCGCCAGCTCCTCCTCGCTTACCTCCAGGCTGATCAACTTATCGGGAATGCTGATGGAGATCATATCTCCCTCCTGGACAAATGCGATAGGGCCGCCCTCTGCCGCCTCCGGGGCCACATGGCCCACACATGGACCATGGCTGGCGCCGGAAAAACGCCCATCTGTAACAAGCGCTGTACTCTGACCAAGGCCGTAGCCGATCAGTGCGGTGGTAGGATTGAGCATCTCCCGCATCCCAGGGCCGCCCTTTGGTCCCTCGTATCGTATCACGATCACGTCACCAGCATGGATCGCGCCAGAACGTATCGCCTCCACAGCGGCGTCCTCCCCGTCGAACACACGGGCCGGGCCCCTGTGTACCAACATGTCCGGATGGACGCCAGTGCGCTTTACAACGGCTCCTACCGGCGCCAGGTTCCCCCGCAGCACGCACAGGCCGCTGTCCGGACGCAACGGGTCGTCGGTGGTCGTGATCACCGCATGATCCTGACTGCCGGGGTTATCCCGCAGTTCCTCCTCCCAGGTCCGTCCGGTCACACAGCGTCGGCTCATATCCAAATAGTTGCCGCCCAGCTCCTTCATCACCGCCGGTGTTCCGCCGGCCTGGTCAAATTCCAGCATGGTGTATTTTCCTGAAGGGATCACGTTCCCCATCCACGGTGTAGAATCGCCGATTTCGTTGAACAGCTCCGGCTCCAACTCATATCCAAAGGCCTTTGCGATAGCGGGCATATGGATCACCGTATTGGTGGAGCCGCCGATCGCCGCGCTGACACGTAATGTGTTCACGATCGAGCCATAGTCGATATAGTCCCTGGGCTTGATGTCCTCCTGGACCATCTCCACGATCCGCTTGCCGCTGTTGCGGGCATAGCGAAGCTTCTCCGCCGTCACGGCATGACATGAGCCGCAGCCGGGGAGCGTCAGACCCAGTGTCTCCATCAGGCAGGACATAGTATTCGCCGTGCCCATCATAGGACAGGAACCGACACCGCTGCAGACGCTTTTCTGCATCCGTTCGTATTCCTCCGGCGGCATCTCGCCGCGGGCTACCTTGGCCGCCGCCTCTCTGACCATCCATGCGCCGCCCATGCGCTGGCCATGAAACATCCCACCGACCATAGGGCCGCCCGTCACAAGGATGGATGGGATATTGATCCGCCCAGCCGCCATGGCCATCGCGGGCACGATCTTATCACAGCTGGCGATCATCACCAGCCCGTCCAGCTGATGCCCCTGGGCGTTTATCTCGATGGAGTCCGCGATCAGGTCCCGGCTCGGCAGCACATAGCACATTCCGGGGTGCCCCTGCGTAAGTCCATCACACAGAGCGATCGTGTTGAATTCAAACGGCTGGCCACCTGCTGCCAGGATGCCCTCCTTCACCGCAGCCGAAAGCTCTCTCAGATGCTTATGCCCAGGGTGGATCTCGTTCCAGCTGTTGGCAATGCCGATGAAGGGCCGCCGGATGTCTTCTTTGTCCAACCCCAGGCCATAGAGCAGAGTCATGTTGCCCGCGTTGAACACTTCCGATTTCATCTGGTCACTGCGATAACTCTCTTTCTTCATAAAAACCCCTCCTGTGCAGCGCCGGCTCACTTGCCGATTACGTCCGAGCAGATCGCAAGCGCCTGTGTGTCTGTTACAAGCGCCTTCGTGACCATGGCCTCCGCTTTTATCCGCTCCAGTATCTCCACCATCTCCTGCTTGTCAGCCGTGAGCCCGTATTTGTCTAAAAACATCTCTACGGAAGCCGTTCCGCTGTTCTTCCCCAGCACATAAGTCATCCCGCCGGGAATACCGAACATACTTGGATCGTAGGACGTCTGGATGGGACTGATGCCCATAGGAGAAAAAGTCTTGATTACATGGGTGGATATGCCCGTTTCGATCTCATAAGGCCGCGAGCCGATGATACATTTCCCTGGCGGTATCTCGTACTTGGCGATACTCTCAAGTATCTTTGCGTTGGGGTATATCTTTTCCAGAGATATGCCGCAGTCGATCCCGCAAAGCGTCTGAGCGGCGTTGGCGAATTCCTCTGTCGCCACATTGCCGGAGCGGCCGCCCAGACCGTTGAGCGAGCTGTGGATGACCGAGGCTCCGTTCTTCAGTGCCGCCAGCGCGCAGGCAACGCCAAGCGAAGAATCGTTATGCCCGTGGAACTCCAACTGCAGGTCCGGGAACCACTCTTTGAACTGCCGGAACATATACCCCACCGCGTCCGGCGTAGCGCTGCCCATGGTGTCAACGATCGTCAGCGCGTCAAACTTCACCTGCTCGTAGACCTTCGCCGTCACCCAGCCACAGTAATCCATGGGCGAGCGGAACCAATCCCAACCCATGAAGACGGAGAACAGGCCCGCGCGCTTTGCCTCGGTGAGCGAGCTTGTCAGCCTCTCTACGAGCTTATCCGGCGTCAGCTTATAGGAGTATGTGTTGTAATAGGGATTCATAGCGTGCTCGACAATGATCCCCTTACAGCCCGCATCCAGGACTAGGCCCACATCCTTTGGGTTCGCTCTGGCAAACCCGGTGATCATGGCATGCAGGTTCTTTCCTGCGATCCGCTGCAGCGCCCGGAATTGTGTCTCGGAAACGGCCGGCATCCCCGCCTCAATCCGTGCCACGCCTATCTCATCCAGGCACTCCGCTATACGTACCCGTTCGTCTTCCAGAAAGGTCACGCCGGGCGTCTGCTCCCCGTCGCGCAGCGTGACGTCGTGGATCTGCGCTTTTGCTGGATACCCTTCCAGGACCTCTGGTATTTTATTCACCGGTGGTATCCAGTACTTTCCTTCTTTGTAATATGCCTCATCGTTCAGATCATATAGGGGAAACTGCCGCATTTCTTGTGGTATCTTCATCGCTTAACCTCTCGCCCTTCTCGATATTT
This sequence comes from uncultured Oscillospiraceae bacterium, assembly GCA_947630645.1. GTDB lineage: Bacteria > Bacillota > Clostridia > Oscillospirales > Oscillospiraceae > CAJOIG01. The sequence goes on from CANRIF010000009.1 coordinate 23,912, forward strand.
TGCTGCCTGAGTTTCTTCTTGTACGGCTCATGCATAGAGAAATCCATTTTTCTCCAGCGTTCCATCTTTCCCGAAACGAAACGGCTCCGGCTCTCCGACGATCTGTATCTGGCTGTTTTCACGAGCCTGCTCCAGCAGAGCCTCTGATATCTCCATTCTGCTCATGCAGAGTGTGTTTCTGATGCGGAGGATGCGAAGCGCGTTCAGGTCTGTGTCCGGCGCGAGCTTGACCCCCGCTTTGATCGCTTTCTCATCGTTGTCCATGATCATCGGAAGTCTCGCGCTGGCAGGAACGCGCGCAGTCAGGATATTGACGTAGGCTTTCTCGGCCTCGATCTTGTCAAAGAACCGCCTGGTGGTAACGTCCGCCAGCCCGGCGCCTGTTGCGTTTCCGCCGCTCTCATCCGTCAGGTCCAGGACCACCAGACGCTTTGTGATCGGTTCGGTCTTCATATGTTCGCTGGCAAAGCGGTGGATGATATTGGGGTCCATACCTCCCCCTGTGATGTTCTTTCCAATCTCGTCGACGATGAGAACATCCAGGTCTTTGAATGGGATCTGCGGCAGACGCGCGGCGGCCTCCTTCAAAAGCGCAGGCTCCCTGTCCAGGATGTCCCGCTTTGAAATAGCGCATATCTTGCACGTCTCGTCATACGCATTTTCGATCACACACAGAGACAACAAAAGATTGGACCTTTCCAGCGAGACCTTCCCGATCTTCACCAGATTCTCCGGCATATTGTGCATGCCTTGAAAGTGGCAGTAGTCCGCTCCGCGCTGCTTTCCCAAGCCGATGACGTTCATCTTCACCATGCCGCTCTCATAGCGGCCGCGAAAGGCGGTGTGCGGTTTCACGCGCGCTATCGTCACCGTGTAGTCGGCCGAGGCAGCGTTCGCGTCAAAATATACAGGGACGCCGTCCACCGTATGTCCGATGATCACCGGCTCCATGCAGGAGCGCACCGGCACGCCCATCGTCTGCTCCGAGATGCCCAAATGCTCCAACATCTGTGCCTGTCCCTCGGCCGTTGCGCCGCCGTGGCTGCCCATGGCGGGGACGATGAACACATTCGCGCCGTGCTCCTGGAGTACGGTTATCGTCGTTTTTACCAGTACAGAAAGGTTTTTCAGCCCGCGGCTGCCCACTGCGAGAGCCACCGTCTTGCCACGGACCTTCTCCGTGTCCCGGTTGTTTTCCAGTTCTTCGCGTATCCGCCCGCCGACATCCTCCACGCGGCTGTCGTCATATTGGACCCGGATGGCTGCCATTTTAGGCAGCGTGATCGGATCGAGCAGAGCGTCAAAGTACCCCAAAGGCGGTAATTTCATGCAACATCCTCCTTTATGCAAACTGTTTGCGTCTCATCATTCCTGCGGTTCCATCATGCTCCCGCCGCTTTGGACGCGGGCGTACCAATCCCACGCCTGTATGGGATGCTGCGGGATATGCCGCCCTATGCCGCTTCGTTTTGCCGACGCCAAATACTGTCTGAGCTGGGGTCTGTAGTCAGGGTGGGCGCAGTTTTCTATCAGTAGCTCCGCCCGTTCCTCCGGCGAACACCAACGCAGATCGGCCACGCCCTGCTCCGTCACGATGATCTGTGTATCGTGCTCTGTGTGGTCAACATGCGAGACCATCGGCACGATGCAGGATATGCTCCCGCCCTTTGCAACAGATTCCGTCGCAAAGATATTGAGTCTGGCGTTCCGCGCAAAATCGCCGGACCCGCCTATCCCGTTCATTATGGTGCCTCCCATCACATGGGTGGAATTGACATTTCCGCACAGGTCCACTTCGATCGGGGTATTCATGGCGATTAAGCCGAGGCGGCGCACCACCTCCGGGTGGTTTGTTATCTCCTGCGGGCGCAGGACGAGCCGCTGCTTGAACCAGTCAAGATTATCATAAAAACGCTTTTGCGCCTCTGCGCTCAAAGAGACAGCTGTGGTGGAAACATCGCTGAACACGCCTGCCTCCAGCAGCTCCAGCGCCGCATCCTGACAAGTCTCCGTGTACATGCTCAGGCCCCGAAAGCCTCCGGCGCGCAGCGACCGCAGGACCGCATTCGCCACTGCTCCGACACCGGACTGGATGGGCCCCAGCGATGGCGGCAGACGACCTGCCTCTACCTCATCCTCCAGAAATCGCAGGATGTGCCCGCCGATCTTCTCAGCCGCCGGTGAGCTTTCAGGGAAATGAGGTCTATCATCCGCCCGGTCGCTGAGTACCACAGCCGCGATCTTCTCCGGCGGACACGGGATATACGGCAGGCCGATGCGGTCCGACGGATGGATGATCGGGATGACTCTGGCGCTGGGTGGCACACCGATCTCAAAAATATCGTGCATCCCAACGATACTCTCAGGCACATCGGTGTTAAGCTCCACGATCACCTTATCGGCCATGCTGACAAAGGCGTCGGACGCGCCCACAGAGCATGTCGGTACAAGGCCATTCTCCAGCACCGCGGCGCACTCGATCACTGCCACATCGATCTTGCAGCCGGTGCCCCATCGCAGCATAGCGGGGAGCATCGACAGATGCATGTCCGCGTATGCCACAGCGCCCTCGTTGATGAGCCGGCGCATCGTGGGATTCGACTGATATGGAAATCTGCGGGAAACGAGCCCTGCTCTGGCCATGACGCCCTCCAGGCCATCGCCCACCGAAGCGCCAGTAATGAGCGTGAGCCCCTGCGCGTGGCCAGTCTCCGCCAGCGCCTCCGGCACAAGCTTCGGATAGCCTGTCAGCGTGAAGCCGCTCATCGCTACTGTCATGCCGCTTCGGATCAGACCGGCAGCCTGCCGAGCGCTCATCAACTTTGCAGCGTAAAGATCATGTATTCTTTCCAAAACAGGTCACCCATCCGTCCGTGGCTCAGGAGAGTACGCCTATGTCCCATGGCTGAAATTCGTCCTCTCCCACGCCCAGTATTTCACTTTTTGTCTTCCTCCCGGAGGCGACCGCCAGCAGATCACGGAATATCTCTTCGCCCATCTGCTCCACCGTTTGCTCGCCGTCGATGATACGGCCGCAATTGATGTCCATGTCCGCCTCCATCCGCCGAAACAGCGGCGTATTGGTCGCCAGCTTATAGGTCGGCGCCGGGACGCTCCCAAAGCAGGAGCCGCGCCCGGTGGTGAAAGCTACCAGGTTAGCCCCTCCGGCGATCTGACCCGTCACCGCGACCGGGTCATAGCCCGGCGTGTCCATAAAGACGAGCCCTCGCTGGCAGACCCGCTCGCCGTAGCGGTAGACCTCCATCAGCCCTGTATCGCCGCCTTTTTTGATGCCTCCCAGCGACTTTTCCAGCACGTTTGTGATACCGCCGTCCTGGTTGCCGGGCGTCACTCGACCGTTGATCTGCGTATCGCGGCCCTTACTGTATTCCATCCACCACTCGATCCGCTCCGTTAGCTTTTGCGCCACTTCCGGCGTGGCAGCCCTTCTGGTGAGCAGATGCTCCGCACCGAATATCTCTGATATCTCCGAAAGGATCGCCGTACCGCCGCATCGGACCAGTTTCGTCACGGCTGCGCCGAGCGCTGGATTGGCGGAAAGTCCGGAAAAGCTGTCGCTTCCGCCGCACTCCAACGCTACCGTCAAATGCTCCGCAGACACAGTTTTCCGCACAGCTTGATTGGCTTCCACCAGCATCCCGCGGACGAACTTGATGCCCTTGTTGATCGCCGCCGCGGTCCCTCCGATCTGTTGGATCACGATCCGAGCGCAGGGTTTGCCCTCCGGCTCGCCTACCGCCTCGAAGAACTCATCCATATTGTTGCGCTCGCAGCCCAGGGACACGGCCACGATGCCGGCGATATTCGGATGGCGCATATACCCGCCGATGGTGCGGCGCAGGCAGTCCAGAGGCTCGCCGTTTTCCATACCGCAGCCGCTGTGTACCACAAACGGCACAACGCCATCCACCTGCGGGTACGCCGCAAGGGTCTCCGCATCAAAGGCCCCGGCTATTTTCCTGACCACCGTCGCCGCGCAGTTGCTCAGGGCAAACACGCCAATGTAGTTGCGCGTGCCGACCCGTCCGTCCGCGCGGACAAATCCGTCGAATGTTGCGTGCATATCACGTTGTACGGGCCGGTACTCAGAGCAGAAAGCGTAGTCCTGGGCACCTTGTCCGAAACGGATGTTCTGCGTGTGCATCATCGCTCCCGCAGGTACGTCCTCGGCCGCATAGCCGATCACCGTGTTATATTTGACTACGGCTTCACCCTCTTTCAGCGGACGTGTGGACAGCTTAAAGCCCCTGGGGATGAAACTCGCCGCCGTCAACCCTTCCTCCGGGATCGGCGTTCCGGGCTGGATATCCTCCCGGCTCACGACCACATTGTCATTCGGATGAAGACGGATGGTCTTATTGACTGCCATTGTTCCCACCTCTCTGTCCTGCTCCTTATCGGTCTGCACGTTCACTTGTTTTTTGCCTTCTTGCTCCCATGGGTCCTTCGGTACATCACGATGCTGAGCGTGATGGCGAGGACGATGAATACGCAGCTGAGAGGCCGCGTGAAGAACGACAGGTAGTTCATCTTGCTTGCGATCAGCGCACGGCGGAAATTCGGTTCCATGATCGGACCGAGTATGATGCCCAGGACCATAGGTGCGACCGGCATCCCGCATTTGATCATCACATAGCCGAAGACGCCAAGGCCATAAGCGACCCACATATCGAACGGGGAATTGTTCACCGCATAACTGCCGACGACACACATCACGATCACAACAGGAAACAGGATCTTCGGCGGTACGGACAGCAGCTTGGGAAACAGCTTTGCGCCGCCCAGGCCGAAAGCGAGCATGGCCAAATTGGCGATGAGCAGTATCCATAGGATAGTGGTCACCAGCTCCGGGTTCTTTGTCATCAGCGTGGGACCGGGCGTCAGGCCCTGTATCATCAGCGCGCTCAGAAGGATCGCCGTGCAGGGGTCGCCGGGTATGCCCAGGGTCACCATCGGAATGATGGCGCCGCCTGTCACCGCGTTATTGGAACTTTCACAGGCCAGAATGCCTTCTACCGCCCCTTTGCCAAACTCTTCGGGGTGCTTGGAACAGCGCTTAGCCTCGCTGTAGGAGAGCCAAGCGGCGATCGTCGGGCCCGTCCCTGGGATAGCGCCAATGACCATTCCAATAAACATAGACTTGAACAGGAGCCACTTGTTGTGCCAATACTCACGGAATTTTGGCATAACTCCCGTAATCTTCTTTGCCACGCCCTTCGCCACGGTATGATCTTCTTCCGCCTTCAGGAACATCTCAGACAGCGCGAACAGACCTACCAAGGCCGGAACGGTCGAGATGCCCTTCATAACGCTCATAGACCCAAATGTATAGCGCAGCACGCCGTCCATCGGATCAACGCCGATGCAGGCCAACAGCATCCCCATGACGCCGGCGAGAATTCCGAACAGCATTGAGCCCTCGGATACGCCGATGATGCAGGACAGGCCGATCAATGCCACGGAGAAATACTCCTGCGGGCCGAATTCCAAAGCGAAACGGGCGATCAGGCTGGCAAAAATCAGCAGGCAGAACGCGGAAAACGTCCCTCCCAGCCAGGAGGCCGTTACAGAGAGGCTCAGGGCATGTCCAGCCTCGCCCCTTTGCGCCATAGGGTATCCATCCACCGTCGTGGCGACGTTACCCGGCGCACCGGGCGTGTGGATAAGGATCGCAGGGATGCTCCCGCCGTAATAGCCGCCGCAATACAGCCCCAGAAGGAAGCCGAACGCGGAGGAAAACTCCATGCCAAAGGTGACCGGCGTGAAAACAGCGATCCCCGTGGCAGCGGTAAGACCTGGTATCGCGCCAAAGATGATCCCGACGAGTACGCCCAGGATCAGCCAAAGCAGACAGCCAGGGTTCAGCACTGTCATAAGACCGTCCAAAATGGCCTGAAAACTAATCATATCTGACCATCCTCCCTTCTCAGGGCAAGTAAATGCCAAAAACCTTGGTGAACAGGTAATACAGCACCACGGGCAGCAAAATGGAAATGCCCAGCAGGCTGATCCATCTCTTTTCTCCAAACAGGTACATCTCGCCCATAAGGAAAATGATCGTCGGGATCAAAAATCCAAAGTTTTGAAACGCGAGAATATACAGCCCGACCCAGATGATCGTCGGCAATGACCTGCACAGATTGAACTTTTTCCCATTTTTGCTCTCGTCTGCAGGTTTCCTCACCTCAACGATCAGGATACACACAGCAGTGATAAACATGATGGCGAACAATACCAAAGGCCAAAAGCTCGGATTAACGCCAGTGGTACTCACATACGGCCACGAAAGTGTGTAGAGAAAACCTGCAACTGCAAAAAGGATATAAGAGACGGCTAGTATTATGTTTCTTTTTTTCATTCTCTCCACCCTTTAAAATACTGATCAGCCTGCCCTGAGCCGCGCTGACGGTTCAGGACAGGCTGAATGGTCGCGCTGAATAGCTGCGCCGCGCCGCTTAACTGTTCAGGGCCGCGATAACGTTCTTGAACGACTCAGTGACCTCGCGCATATGCGCTTCGGATTCCTCCGCGCTCATATAGCAGTTGGGGAAGCCCATCTTCTCAAAGGATTCGTTGACATAGTCGGATGCCATAGCTTCCGTGTACGCGTCGCGCAAAATGGTGAGTACGGCCGGATCGACGCCGGCGGGAGCGACCAGCGTGGTAAAGCAGGTGGAGGTGATGTCATACCCTTGGGAGACAAAGGTAGCCACATCAGGGACCACTTCGTCCTGCTCCGCGGAGGACACGCCAAGCGCTTTATACTGGCCGTCTGCCAGGTTGGCAACGGTATCGGTGCTGAGCAAGCAGCCCACCTCCAGGTGGCCGCCCATGATCGCTGCGTTCACGTCGGCAGCGCCGCCGTAAGGCACATGGGTCAGCTCGATGTCGGCATACTGCTCAAGCTGGTGCATGAATATCTCCTGGGAGCTGTTCGCACCGGGCGTACCATAGTTCAGACCGGGATTCTCCTTTGCGTATTCCACGAACTCGTCGATGTTGTCCGCCGGGAAGTCATTGGGGACCACCAGCACGAAGGCTAGGTCGGTCGCCTGACCGATCACATCAAAGCTGTCGATGTCATACGAGACCGTCGAAGTGTACGGGACCACGGAAATGCATCCAGCCGCGCTCATGAACAGCGTATAGCCGTCCGGCTTCTCAGCGGCCGCCTGGACAGCGCCCACAGAGCCGCCCGCGCCGGGCACGTTAAGGACCGTGATGGTGCAGTCAAGGATATCGCCCATAGCATCGGCAATGATCCGGCTGGTCATGTCGTTGGAGCCGCCGGCGGTATAGGGGCTAATCAGCGTGATGGCCTTGGTGGGAAAATCGACCTTCGGTTCTTCGGCCGGCTTTTCTTCTTCGGCGTCAGACTTCTCCGCCTCGTCCTGCTTGGGGGCTTCCGTCGCAGTGGAGGCGTTCTCCTTATTGCCGGACCCGCCGCAGGCAGCAAGCGAAAGTACCATGACGAGCGCCAAAACAAGTGCGAGATACTTTTTCATGTGTTTTCATCCTTTCTGTAAAATTTGATGTTGTTCCACGCATGCAAATAGGACTCAGGACCGCACGGCTCTCCATTCGCTTTTTACAGCTCCCGCAAAATGTCCCGCAGAATGGTCTGGTAGCCGCCGATCTTGTTCTTGCGGATGATCTCAGCGACCTTTTCCGCCTCTCTGCAGCGGATCAGACGCAGGATCTCCTTATGCTCCTCCAAAGATTCAGCGATACGGTCGGCACGAAGAATATAGAAGTTTCGCGTGATCTTAGATCTGTTCGCCAGTTGGTCGATCAGATCGATCAGCGTCTGGTTGCCGCAGTGCTTATTGATATATGTGTGGAATTTCGTGTTATAGTCAGAGTATGTGACGTTGTCCCCCTCCTTAACACACTTCTCCATCACATCCAAAAGTTTCTGCAGCTCGTCGATCTCCTGCTCCGACATACATTTGACGGCAAGCTGTGCGGCATAGGGCTCTAAAAGCTGCCTGATCGCGGAGATCTCGCTGTACTCCTTCCCGTCTATCTTCTTCACCGTGGCGCCGGCGTATGGCACCACTTCCACAAGACCGTCCTGCTGGAGCATCTTCAGCGCAGCGCGCACAGGCATGGCACTCGTTCCAAGACTCTGGCTGATCTGCGCTACGATGATCCGCTCGCCCGGATTTCTCTTCCCGGTGACGATCTCGCCTTTCAACGTTCGATAGACACGCTCTTCTTCTGTCAGTTTCTTCATGTCGGCCATATGAGCACCTCCATTTGAATGCTCAGGATTTGATCAAATCTTTGATTTTATTTTATATCAAATCCTGTATTTGTCAAGGACAAATTATTATCAAAATGTTGATTTGTCCAAAACGTCTCATTTTTGCGCTTGTTTCTTGTGTAAAATCACTTGTTTCACCGTGCAACATGGTAAGTCCGCCATACCGGACAGCAGATTACGCCTCTCCTCTTCTACATATAAACAGAACGCCGCAGGCATGAAGCTTGCGGCGTCCATTCTATCCTGTTTGTTCATGCCGTGGCCGGCTCCAGGAGCGTCAGCGTCTTTCTGTCCGCGTCCAGGCGGCACATCACGCCGTAAGGAATAACGCCGATGGGCTCGGCATGGCCGAAATTGACGTTGCAGAGGATGGACAGGTCCGGCCGTCCGGCCTCCCGGCCCACCACACGGCGGTATACCTCCTTATAGGGCTCGTACTTCCTGCGCCGGGCGGGCTTGCCCACCAGGATACCTTTTACCACGTCGAATATCCCCTGGGCGGCCAGATTGCGTAGATACCAGGTCAGGTTGTCGATGGATATGTCGTCCTCGCTGGTCTCTAAAAACAGCATCTTCCCCATCCACTCCTCCTTGGACGGCCATATCGTCGTGCCTACCACCATGGGGAACACGTCCATGCACCCGCCCAGCAGCGGTCCCTCCGCCACGCCGGAACCCTGTATGACCTCATAGCCGATCTCCTCCGGGTGGTACTGTTTGACCCGGTGCATATTCTCCGGCTTCCACCAGATCTTCTCGTCCTCGTCATCGTACCAGTACGGCGCGGAGGGGATGTCCAATGTGGGTTTTGGCTCAAAAAGGGTATCCCGGATCATGGCGGCGGTGTAGTCGTTGATCTTGCCATACTCGGAGAAGTTGGTCATCAGGCTGGCGCCGTAATAGGAGACGAGCCCGGCCTTATAGCACATCAGGTGGTTGATAGTCGTGTCGGAAAAGCCGGTGAAAATCTTGGGGTTATCACGGATCACATCAAAGTCGATGTAGGGCAACAGGCGGATGGCGTCATCCCCGCCGATGGCGCTGATAACGGCCTTGACGCTCTTATCCCGAAAGGCGTCCATCATGTCCGCCGCCCGGGCTTCCGGGTGGTCATAGAGATAGTCCCGGCCCTTCAATGCGTTGGGCATGACCTTGACATGAAGCCCATAGTCCCCCTCCAGCCGCTGGCGGGCGATCTCCAGCTTGTGGATGGCCCAACTCTCCCCCAGCGTGCCCGCCGAAAGGCTGACGACGGCGACGGTGTCGCCTCGTTCCAAATGCTTTGGCTTGATCATATCGTCAGTTCCTCGTCGGTGATCTCGCCCTTGCAGACCACGTTGGTAGGGCCGGTGAGGAAGAGGTCGGTGACCCGCTCCCCTGCCCGGCCCACGTCCACGGTGAGGGTCCCGCCGGGCACGTCCACATGAATATTCTCGCCGCTGACTTCTCCCCGGAGAGCCAGCACCGCCGCCACCGAGCCGGTCCCCGTGCCGCAGGCCAGGGTGATGTCCTCCACGCCCCGCTCAAAAGTGCGTTCCAGCACATGATCCCGGCCTGTGAGTTCGTAAAAATTCACGTTGGCACCCGTGGGGAACGTCGGGTGGCGGCGTATCTTCCGCCCCAGCGCCCGCAGCGCGTCCATATCAGCCCCCGCCAGGCCCTGATAAGGCACTACGGCGTGGGGCAGGCCCGGCACGCCAAGCTCCACGTATGCACAGGGCCACCGTGTACCGTCCACTTCCACGGGCCGGTCCAGGTCGATCAGGCTGGGGGCGTTGAGCCGCACCCGCCAATTCCGGGCGTCCACGCGCCAGCCCGTTACCGTGCCGGACAGGGTCTCCACCCGCTGCACCGCCTCGGCCAGGCCGTTCTCATATCCATAGCGGCAGATGCACCGGGCCCCGTTGCCGCACATCTCCGCCTGGGAGCCGTCGGCGTTGAAAAACACCATCCGGAAGTCCCCGCCGTCCTCCGCCGGGCGCACCACCATCAGCCCGTCCGCCCCGATGGACATCCGGCGGCGGCACAGCGTCCGCGCCAGCCGGGGCAAATCGCTGTCCGGGATGCGGCGGTCCATGTCGTTCAGGATGATAAAGTCGTTCCCGGTGCCGTTCATCTTCCAAAAATCCATAGCAGCGCCTCCTTTTCTTTCAGTATAGCACACAGAGAAAAGGTTGCAAAGAGGGCCAAAGGAATGTATAATGCTCTCCGCAAAACCATGACAAAGAGGTATCAGCTATGACCTGTTTTTTCACCAGCAGCCCCTTCCTGCCCGGCGAGGCGGACCTGTGCGGCGCCAACGGCTTCCTTCATGAGCTGCACCTGGCAGTGCCCTATCCCTGCCGGGCGGTGTATGTCTGCTCCGACCCGGACAGCTGGGAGGACACAGACACCTATGCCGCCGCCAACGGCGAGGCGCTGGAGCGCGCTGGTTTCTCCTTTTCCTCCTACGACGTGCTGGATGGACGCAACGGAGAGGACGCCGCCTCGCTTATCCAAAATGCCCAGCTCATCATCCTCGCCGGCGGCCACGTTCCCACCCAGAACGCCTTTTTCCAGGAGATCGGCCTGCGGGAGCTGATGCAGGGCTACGACGGCGTGGTCATCGGCATCAGCGCCGGGAGCATGAACAGCGCGGACGTGGTCTACTCCCACCCAGAGCTGGAGGGCGAGGCCGTCGACCCGGATTATGAGCGGTTCCTGCCCGGCCTGGGCCTGACCCAGTGCAACATCATCCCCCACTACAACACCGTTCACGACGATGTGCTGGACGGGCTGGGCCTCTTTGAGGACATCGCCATCCCCGACAGCATGGGCCACACGTTTTACGTCCTGCCCGACGGCAGCTATATCCTCTCCAAAGATGGACGGGAGGAACTGCACGGCGAGGCGTATGTCATCCACGACGGCGAGATGGAGCAGGTCGCCTCCGACGAGGACGTACTGCCCCTGTAACAATAAAAATGTGGCATCCGGCGCGCCAGACGGTGCGCCGGATGCTTTTCTATATCCCCGCTATCGGATGTCCTTTCTTCCATACCACCCGTAGGCCGCCGCGACACCGGCCAAGGCCCACGCCAGCCCCAGGGCAGCCAGTCCGGTGTCCAGATGCCCGGCGGCGACGATATCCGCACCCTCACAGTAGGCGAAGGGGGTGAGATACCGCAGAAAGCCGGCCCGGTCCGTCAGGTTGGCGATCAGCTCCAGTAGGTACGTCCCGGCGGCAAGGCCCATGGCCGCCCCCGCGCCGCCCCGCCGCAAAAACGCGGACAGGCCGAAGCACACGCAGGCAAGTTCCGTTTGTAGCAGCCAGCAGGCCCCGTGCAGCAGCAGGACCTCCCGCCAGGGGACGCTCTCGCCGATGCAGCGGATCGCGGCCAGGGCCAGGCATAACAGCGCAGCGTCCATCACCGCCAGCTGCGCCAGCACCGCCGCCAGTTTTTCACTGACGATGCGCGGCCTGGACACAGGCTGGGTCAGCAGCAACTCCGCCGTACCGTCCCGCTCCTCCCGGGCCAGGGCGGACACGCCGGAGAGGCAGGCGTAAAACGCCCCGCCCAGGGCCATGACGCTGCCGCACTCCACGGCGTAGAACCCGGTGAGGCTCCCCACGTCCAGCCGGTCCATGCCGAAGGCGGCGGTGAAGCGGCCCATGGAGGCGAAGAGCGCGCTCACCCCCTCCATCTGGCCCCGCATCTCCGGGAAAATGCCTATGCACACGGCCAGAAGGCCGGCGAGAGAGGCTATCCAGATCGCCAGGGTCATCCGCCCCTGGCGCAGCTCATGCCGGAAAACGGTCATCCGCCCCGCCTCCTTCCCCGTAATAGTGCATAAACGCCTCCTCCAGGTCCGGCTCGGAGATGGCCAGGTCCTGCACCTCCCCGGCCGCCAGCGCGGCCAGCAGCGCGTCCATGTCCCCGCTGTAAAGAAACGCCGCGCCATCCGGTGCGGCGCGCCAGTCCCGCACCCCGGCCAGGCCGTCCAGCCGCACCCGGCCCCGGACGGTCACCCGCCGCGCCCCGGCACGGGCCAGGTCCTCCACCGGGCCGCACGCGGCGATGGAACCGGCCCGGATGACGGCGGCGCGGGTGCAGTTTTGCCGCACCTCCGAGAGGATGTGGCTGGAGAGGAACACGGTGGTCCCCCGCTCGCTGCGCTCCCGGAGCAGGTCGAAAAACGCCCGCTGCATCAGCGGGTCCAGCCCGCTGGTGGGCTCGTCCAAAATGAGCAGTTCCGGCTCGTGCTGCATCGCGCAGACGATGGCTGTCTTCTTTTTGTTCCCCAGGGAAAGCTGATCCGCCCGCCGGGACGGGTCCAGTTCCAGCCGTTGGCACAGCCGCTCCGCCTCCCTGTCGCAGTCCTTTTTCCGAAGCCTTGCACACAGCCGCAGCACGTCCCTGACCCGCATCCCCGGCCAGAAGGACGGCTCCGCCGGCAGATACCCAACCCGGGCCAGGACCCGCTCCCGGTCCCGACGGATGTCCAGCCCGCATACCTCGCCCCGGCCGGCGGTGGGCCGCACCAGGCCCAGCAGCGTGCGGATGAAGGTGGACTTGCCCGCCCCGTTGGGGCCGATGAAGCCGAACATCCCGCCCCGCTCCACCGTGAGGCTGACGTTCTCGATGCCCCGTATCTGGCCGTAGAACTTGGTCAGGCCCTCCGTCCGGATGGCGTCCATCAGTCCGGCTCCTTTCGCAGATACACGCTCTTCCAAAAGGCCATGAGCCGTGTGAAGTCCCGCTCCATCCGCTCCATGTCCACATCCCCCCGCTGGACCATCTCCCACAGATACCCCTCCGAGGCCCAGTACATCTCCCGGTACATCATGGGGATGTCCAGGCCGGGGACGAACTGGGCCGGGTCCAGGTCCAGGCGGGTCTGGTCCGCCTTGAAGTTGAAGTATCGGTGATAACTCTCCTGGATGGCGGCGCATATCTCCGGGTCCTTCTCATAGAAGGCCCGGATGGTGAAGCCGGCCATGTCGGGGTATTGGCGAATGAGTTCCATCTTGGCCCTCATGCCCCGCTCCATACTGGTGAAGAGGTCCCGCTGGCCGTAGCACCCGCACTGTGTCAGCGCCCGGATGGTCAGCCGGGCAGCCTCGTCCCATAGGTAGAGATACAGTTCCTTCTTATTGCGGAAGTAATGGAACAGCAGGCTCTTGCTGATCCCCGCCTCCGCGGCGATCTCGCTCATGGGGCTGTTTTTGTAGGCGTTTTGGGAGAACACCCGGTAGCCCGCGCCCACGATGGCCCGCCGCTTTTCCGCGGGCAGGGAAAAGAATCTCTCGTTCATCTTGCGCCTCCTTGGGGACATCATACCGCCGTTGACCGTTTTTGAGAAGACCCCATGAAAAGGCCGGCGGCCGCACGGACATACGCCGCGGATCGCCGGTCCGTCCTGTTGAAAACGCTCACGTTCTCCTGCCGCGGGAGGTCTTCGGCTTCATCAGGCACGGGACGAAGTAGTTCGTTCCCGCCGGGACGGTCAGCTCCACGCTGTTCTCGTCCAGCGGCCGCCAGGCCAGCTTCTCCCCCATCACGTCCTCGTCCGCGAGGCCGCAGGCGCCGACAGCGCCCAGGGGCAGGCGGACGCGCTCGTCCTTTTCGCTGTTGGACAGCACTGCTACGAAGGCCTCGCTTCCGTCAAAACGGGCCAGCGCGGCCACGCCGCCGTCGGCATAGAGGAACTTCATCCCGCCGTGGGAAAGCGCCCTATGGGTCGCCTTCAGGTGGGCCATGGTCCGGTAGAGGGCGAACATCCAGCCCTTCTGAAAGTCACTGTACCAGGGCATAGGATAGCGGCAGCCCTCGTTGGTCCCCAGCCGCCCGTCGATGGCGGCCTCGTCGCCGTAGTAGATGCAGGGCGCGCCGGGAAGGATGAACTGGAAATACACCGCGCCCCGGTAGGCCATGGGCGTGATCGCCGGGTCGTTATGAAGGCGGCTGGCGTCGTGGCTGTCCAGGAGGTTGAACTGGTTCTCCCAGATGGCCCAGGGCAGCTTCGCCAAGTGCTGCATCACCCGGGCCTGCAGCTGACAGGCCGTCATGGTCCACGGCGCGCTCCGCAGTTCACGGTCCCGGCCCAGGTGCATATCCGGCTGGCCGAAGAACTGGCGGATGGGCCGGGCGCAGCCAAAGTAATTCATGGCCGAGTCCCACTCCTTGCCTTGCAGGCGCGGCCCGCAGTCGCCCCAGTCCTCCGCCAGGATATACGCCTGCGGCGAGGTATCGCGGATGCTCCGGCGTATCTCGGGCCACAGCTCGTCGGCCAGCTGCACGCCGTCGTTGCGGGCGAAGGTGTCCGCCACGTCGAAGCGCCAGCCGTCGATGCTGTAAGGGGGCTTGAGCCACTTTTTCAAGACCGAGTCCTCCGCCCGGTATATCACGTCCCGCAGGGCCTGGGAGGTGTAGTTGAGGGTGGGCAGGTCCGCGTTGCCGAACCAGGCGTGGTAGGCGTTGCCCGGGCCGAAGAAGTAATACCCCCGCTCCGGGCTGTCCGGGTGATGGTATGCCCCCTCCCCGGCGGGGAAAAACGTCCCGTCCCGGTTGAACCAGCGGTGGTCTGCGCCGGTGTGGTTGATGGAGATATCCAGGATAAGGCGCATCCCGTTGGCGTGCAGTTCCGCCGAGAGTTCGGCCAGCGCCTCGTCGCCGCCGAAGTGGGGGTCCACATGGAAGTAATCCACACAGTCGTACTTGTGTACCGACGGCGCCCGGAAGATGGGGTTTATGTACAGCGCCGTGATCCCCAGGTCCTTTAAGTACGGTATCTTCTGCCGTATCCCCTGCAGGTCGCCGCCGTAAAAGTCCAGGCACCGGCCCCGGAGGAAGCTGGGCGGCGTGTCGGTCCAGGCCATCGCCTTGGTGGGCCAGCCGTTTTTGGTGTACTCCCCCGTCCGCACGTCATTGGCGGGTTCGCCGTTGCAGAACCGCTCGGGGAAGATCTGATAGAACACCGCCTCCTTCACCCACGCCGGCTGCACATAGTCCGCCAGCAGCACGAAGTCGCAGGTGTGGTCAGGCATATACGCCGTCACGCCCTGCTGGGTGTAGAACCACAGCCCGTCGCTGCCGACGAGATAGAACTGGTACTGCATCCTGGGCTCGGTCACGGGCATGGCCGCCTCGTAATACACCAGTCCCCGCTCCCGACGGACCACCCGCGCCCGGGCGGACATCTCCACGCCGTTACGCATATACCGCAGCAGCACCCGCCGCACCGGGGCGCCCTCATACATCCGCAGGCGCACCTTCACCGTGTCGCCCACCGCCGGCGACGGTTCGCTCACGAACAGGTCCGTCCCGTCGCTGTATACGCTCTCCAGCCATGTATCCATCTCGCCGCTCCTTTGTCCCAGTCTTTACGCCAGTATAACAAAGCGCCCGGCAAAAAACAAGACGGGCGGATGTCCCGCCCGCCTTGTCCATGGCGGCAAAAGCGCCGGGACGATCCGCCCCGGCTCTTTCTCTCTATTCGATCACCGACACGCCCCACTGTTCCCGTTCGCTCTCCGCCATCGGCCCCGTGTCCGGCGGGGACACGGCGGAGGACAGGATCGCCAGAAGCTGGGCGTTGCCCGGCTTTTTCGATAACGGCCTACGGGACAGCTTCTCCAGGAGCGGCCTGTTCTCGTGCCAGATCACGTTCCCCACCGTGGCGATGTCCCGGGCCACGGCCCGCCAGTTCGTGTCGTATTTCTTGGCCACGTCCATATATACCCATTTCGTGACCAGCAGCAGCCGCTCTGGCTGCGCCGCACACAGCCGCATGGCATAGGCGATATAAAAGAATCCCGCGTAACGCGCTGTTACCCCCAGGCGGTACAGCAGGTCATAGATTTGAGAAGTCAGATTGTCCACGTCTTCCCTCGTCCTCTGTGCTTAGCAGTTCTGAAACGGTCACTCCCATATAGGAGGCGATCAGCTGTATCGTACTCAGCTTCGGGTCTGTCCTGCCCCTTTCCAGCAGGCTCAGCTCTTCCTCGCATATCCCGATTTCAGAAGACATCTCAAATTGTGTTTTGTTTCTTGTTCGTCTGTATCGCTTCAGCTGTTTCGCTAATGCGTCTATCTCCGGCATGTTTACGACCCCTTTTGCACACTAGTATATAAAAGGAATCGCAAAAGTCCACGGATTGCAATACGGATTTTTGCTTATGAGATAAAAAATAGCCTTCAAAAGCATGAATAACGCCCAAAAAGGCATAAAAAACGCCGGAGCAAAGCGAACTTTGCCCCGGCGTGGCGGAGAAGGAGGGATTTGAACCCTCGCTGCGCTCAACACGCACTACTCCCTTAGCAGGGGAGCCCCTTCGGCCTCTTGGGTACTTCTCCAAGCCGAAATGCTATATTGTTTCAGCGGGCCGTCCCCGCGAACGTGTAAATGGCGGAGAGAGAGGGATTCGAACCCCCGGCCCCTTGCGGAGTCACTGGTTTTCAAGACCAGCTCCATAAACCACTCGGACATCTCTCCGAATGCCCGCCTATTTTATCACAGAAACACGGCTCTGTCAATTCATTCTCCCGAAATTTTCCGCCGGGGCTGTCAACGGCGGCGTTTTTATGATATGATAGGCACAAGTCATTTTCCTGGAGGGTCACCGCCATGATCACTGTTGAAAACCTCACCCTGCAATACGGCAGCCAGGTCCTGTTCTCCAACGTGGACCTGCAATTCACCGCCGGCAACTGCTACGGCATCATCGGCGCCAACGGCGCGGGCAAGTCCACCTTCCTGCGGCTGCTGTCCGGCCAGGAGGAGCCTACCCGCGGCCACATCTCCATCGACCCGAAGCGGCGCATGAGCGTGCTGCGCCAGGACCAGAATATGTTCGACGAGTACGCCGTGCTGGAGACGGTCATCATGGGCAATAAGCGTCTCTACGACTGTGGCAAGGAGAAGGACGCCATCTACGATAAGCCCGACTTCTCCGACGCCGACGGCATCCGCGCCGCGGAGCTGGAGGAGGAATACGCCGAGCTGGGCGGCTGGGAAGCCGACTCCGACGCCAGCCGTCTTTTGCAGGGCCTGGGCATCCCCGTGGCGCTGCACGGCAAGCAGATGCACGAACTGGAGGGCCGGCAGAAGGTGAAGGTGCTGCTGGCCCAGGCCCTCTTTGGCCACCCAGACATCATACTGCTGGACGAGCCCACCAACAACCTGGACCTGGCCTCTACCGTGTGGCTGGAGGACTTTCTCATGGACTATGAGGGCACCGTCCTGGTGGTCAGCCACGACCGTTATTTCCTCAATAACATTTGCACTCACATCGTGGACATCGACTACGGCAAGATCCGGATGTATGTGGGCAACTACGACTTCTGGTACGAGTCCAGCCAGCTGATGCAAAAGCTGGTGAAGGACCAGAACAAGAAGGCCGAGCAGAAGATCGCCGAGCTGCAGACCTTCATCGCCCGCTTCTCCGCCAACAAGTCCAAGTCCCGCCAGGCCACCAGCCGCCGGAAGCTGCTGGAGAAGATCACCGTGGAGCAGATGCCCGCCTCCTCCCGGCGCTACCCCTGGGTGGGCTTCAAGGCCGAGCGGGAGCCGGGCAAGGACCGGCTGTTCGTGACGAACCTCTCCAAGACCGTGGACGGGGTGAAGCTGATCAACAACGTCTCCTTCATCATGGGCAAGGAGGACAAGATCGCCGTCATCGGCGCCAACGAGAACGCCATCACCTGCCTTTTCCAGCTGCTGGCCGGCGAGTTGGAGCCGGACGAGGGCGAGATCAAGTGGGGCGTGTCCACCACCCAGGCCTATATGCCCCGGGACTTCGGCCGGTACTTCGACGGCTGCCAGCTGGAACTGATGGACTGGATGCGCCAGTTCTCCGTGGACAAGCGGGAGAGTTACCTACGCACGTTTTTAGGCCGGATGCTCTTCTCTGGCGACGAGGTGTATAAGCAGGTGAACGTGCTGTCCGGCGGCGAACGGGTGCGGTGCATGATCTCCAAGATGATGCTGGCCGGGGCCAACGTACTGATGTTCGACCAGCCCACCAACCACCTGGACCTGGAGAGCATCGCCGCGCTGAACAGCGGCATGACCGCCTTCCCCTACAACATCCTCTTTTACAGCCACGACCACCAGCTGACCCAGACCGTGGCCAACCGCGTCATCGAACTGAC
>CANRIF010000010.1 GCA_947630645.1 uncultured Oscillospiraceae bacterium
CCTCGCCCCGGGTATAGTCCGGCAGCTGCCTATCCTTTAGCTTCGTGCGTTTCACGGTACGCCTCCCTCTCCCGGCGTGGGCGCCTCAAATGCCGTATCCGTAGCTTCGCACCGGCAGCACCTGGCCCGCCAGGACGGCCCTGGCCCGGTCGGCGTCCTCACGGGCCACCTCGATGGTGTACAGCGTGGTGGGCACCGGATTGGGGTTCATGAATTTCCTGGGGTCGATCTTCGCCCCGCAGCCCGGCACAGGCGGCTCTTCCGCCACGAAGGGGAAACTCTCCACCCCCGCCCCGGCCAGCAGTTCCTTCGCCTTCTCCCAGTCCGTCCGGTCCTTGGACCGGTAGACCAGTTCTTTCCGCTGTCTTTTCATAGTAGACCTCCTTGATCCGCCTTATCACATTTCATTTCAGTCCGCGTCCTCGATCGCCAGCCCGGACCGCTCCCTGGCCGGCCCTCTTATTTTACCGCAGATCGCCGCCGAGAGCAATACGCCTTTCGCCCGCCCTCTTGTATAGTTTTGAAAAATGCGGTAGAATAGTAAGCACAATGAAACCGATCGGAGGCGGTCCTATGAACAAGATCATCCGGCGCGTGGTGCTGATCCTCCCGGCCGTGGTGCTGCAGGCGCTGTGGCTGGCGGTCCTCTTCTCCTGGCTGGCGCCCTGGGCGGGGCTGATCAACCTGGCGCTGTCCATTTTTGCGTTTATTTTCGTCCTGTACATCATCACCAAGCAGGACGAGGGCACCTATAAGATCATATGGCTGCTGCTGATACTGACCGTCCCCCTGCCCGGCGCGCTGCTCTATCTCATCTTCGGCAACAAGCGCACCACCCGCCCCCTGGAGAAAAAGCTGGCGGCCGCGAAGCCCCTCCCGCCCCTGGAGGACGACACGGCCCCGCTGTACGAGGCCCTGGCCGCCGACGACGAGCGCGCCGCCCAGACCTTCCGCACCGTGCAGAAGACCACCGGCTTCCTGCCTCGCCCCAACCGCAGCGCGGTGTATTACCCCCTGGGGGACGAGATGTTCCCGGTGATGCTTCAGGAGATGGAGAAGGCGGAAAAATTCATCTTCGTGGAGTACTTCATCCTGGAGGACGGGCTGATGTGGGGCTCCATGGTGGACATCATGGCCCGCAAGGCGGCCCAGGGCGTAGACGTGCGGGTGCTGTACGACGACCTGGGCAGCATCGGCACCTATTCCTGGAAGAACGCGGAGGCGCTGAAGGAAAAGGGCATCCGCATCGCCCCCTTCAACCCCCTGCTGTTCATCAAGGGGACCCTCAACTGCCGGGACCACCGGAAGATGCTGATCATCGACGGGAAGGTGGCCTTCTCCGGCGGCGTGAACCTGGCGGACGAGTACATCAACCACATCGTCAAGCACGGCCACTGGAAGGACATCGGCTTCAAACTCACCGGCGAGGCCGTGGCCAACTATACCCGGATGTTCGCCGCCTTCTGGAACGCCTTCGCCCACAACGACCCCGTCCCCGACCAGTTTCTCGCCCCGCCCCAGGCGGCCCCGGCGGACGCGCCACGGGACGGCCTGGTCTTGAGCTACTACGACTCCCCCCTGGAGAACTACGCGGTGTCCAACGAGCTGTTCGTGGACCTATTGAGCCAGGCCAAGCGGTACGCCTGGTTCTATACGCCCTATCTCATGCCCGGCGACGCGCTGCTTAACGCCTTCGTCCGGGCCGCCCGCCGGGGGGTGGACGTGCGGATCATCATGCCCGGCATCCCGGACAAGAAGCTGGTCTACCGCATGAGCCGCAGCTTCTACCCCGTGCTGCTCCAGGCGGGGGTGAAAATTTATGAGTACACCCCCGGCTTCGTCCACGCCAAGGCCAGCCTGGTGGACGACGTGCTTTGCACGGTGGGCACGGTCAACCTGGACTACCGAAGCCTGTTTTTGCACTTTGAGAACAACTCCCTGTTCTACAAGGCGTCTCTCCTCCAGGACCTGAAGGCGGACTACCTGGCCACCCAGGCCAAGAGCCGGGAGCGGACCGAGGACAACATCGACAAGGGCTTCTGGCACTGGATCGTGGACGGCGTGCTGCGTATCTTCGCGCCGCTGTGCTGATACTGATAACGTAGAAAAAAGTCCGTGTTCTCCCGAGGGAACACGGACTTTCTTTTTTGTCTCTCCGTCAGGTCTGGGCGGCGGGGGCGTCCTCCTTGGGGTCGGCCACGATCTGCACGGCCTTGGGGATGTTCCGGCACTCCACCTGCTGGTGGACGCCGCCGTCCTCCCCGTCCAGGGTCCAGGGGACCGGGTCCCGGAAGGTGAAGCGCACCTGGTCGGTCTTGAACAGCGCCACATACTCGCTGTCGAACTTGTTGGCCAAAATGTCCGCCACGATGGTGCCGGTCTGGATCACGCTCTCCGGCGTGCGGATCAGCAGCACCTCAAAAAGCCCGTCGCTCAAGGACACGCCCTTGTCCTTCAGATGGATCAGGCCCGCCACGGAGCGGGAGTTGGTCACCGCACCGAAGATGAAATCGTCCTCCAGCGTCTTGCCGTCGTACTCCACCCGGGTCCACCGGTGGGTCAGATTGGGCAGCCGGCCCACGCCGTCCAGGAAGTAGGCCAGCTTTCCCAGGGCGTTTTTCTGCTCCTGGGAGGTCTGGTAGGACACCTCTGTGAAGGCGCCGAAGGCGGCCACATAGGTGAAGTAGCGGTCGACATTGAAGCGGCCCACGTCGAAGGGGATGGCCGTCCCGCTGGCGGCCAGGCCGGCGGCCTGGACCGGGTCCCGGGGGATGCCCAGGGAGGCGGCGCAGTCGTTGGTGGTGCCCATGGGGATATAGCCGATCTCCGGCCGGCGCTCCACCGCCATCAGGCCGGACACCGTCTCGCTCAACGTCCCGTCCCCGCCCACGCACACGATGCGGTCATACCGCTCCGCCTCCGCCTGGGCGATGCGGGGCGCGTCGCCGCGCCGGTCGGTGAACGCCACGGTGGTGGAAAATCCGGCCCTGTGGAAGCGCATGAGCGCCTCGCCCAGGCCGTGGCGGTATCCGCCCTTTCCCGCGTGGGGATTTATAAGAAGGAGCAGTTTCTTCATACGCTTCACCCCGGGCAATATTATATCGGTATGAGCGGGAAAATGCAACAGCGGCACAGGGCGTCGGGCCGGGTCCCCGGGGAAATTTTTCTGCACTTTTTGCGCCGAAAGCCTTGGAATCATGGGAATTTCACGCTATAATAGAGGATGTGAGTTTATGACCGACTGCCAAAACCGTCTTTTTTCTCCCGGCCTGGGCCGGGTGCTGGAGGTACTTAACCATGATGGACTGGTCTGAACAGGAAGAGCAGATCATGATCGAGCAGGCCAAGGCCGGCGACCCGGAGGCCAACTATGAGTTGAGCCAGTGGGCGCTGCGCCGGGGCGAGGAGGAGCCGGACGAGCCCCGCTGGAACCGGCTGGCCGCCAAGTGCCTGGTGAAGGCCGCCCAGGCCGGCTACGGTCCGGCCCAGAAGCGGATGAACGAGCTGCTCGCCTCCCGCGCCGCCAGGTCCGCCGCGCCGGAGCCGGAACAGGAGCCGGACGAGGAGTATGAGCCGGAGCGCCCTGTCCGGGAGCCAGTCCGCATCAGCGACGCCCGCCGGGCCGCCGGCCGCGGCCGCGGCCGTAGCCGCCAGGACGCCCCCCGACCCGCCACCACCGCCCGCCGGCCCGCGTCCTATGACGACGGGCAGGACGAGTACGACGATGACGGCTACGCCCGGGACGAGGCCCCCGCGGACTACGGGGGCGAGTACGACGACGAGCCATATTACCCGGAAGACGAGGACGAGGACGACCGCCCCACCCGGAGCCTGTTCTCCCGGGCGCGCAGCCCTTTCGCCAACTGGACCGAACACCAGTGGCGGCGGGTGGAGATGATCTGCGTCGGGGTGTGCGCCCTGCTGCTGGTGGTGATCACCGTCATGCTGATCACCGGCCGGAACCGGAACGCCAACGCCCAGCAGGGCGGCTCCTCCATCCCGCCCGCCGAGGCGGTCAACCCCGCCGCCTCCCCCACGGCGGAGCCGGTGAAGTACCCCGACGACGAGACTCTGGCCGCCATCGCCGCCGCCGACCTGGACATCCGGCCGGACGATGGCGAGTACATGACCGTCCCCACCAGCGCCACGGTGCGCTCCGGTTCCACCTCCCTGCGCCTGCGTAAGGGGCCCAACACCGAGTACAAGCAGCTCACCCGGATGCCCGACGGCACGGTGGTGGACGTGTACGCCGCCAAGGACAACTGGTGCCTGGTGCTGTACGAGGACCCGGTGGACGGCCTTATGTACGGCTGGTGCAGCAGCGAGTATCTGATCATCAACACCGGCGCGGCGGACAGCGCCATCGGCTAAAAAAAGAGCGGCGGGCTGCTTCCTGCGGCCCGCCAAAAATAGGGTTGTGGGATAAAGATATGAGCCGGGCCCTCCGGGACCCATTGGATAAGCTGTAAGATAAGGATAAGCCCTCCCGGGGCATTTGTAAAGAGCGAAGAAAGCCGAAAAAACACTAGTTTTGGGGCGCGGCAATGGCCGCGCCCTCTTTTTCCCTTTTTACCCCTCCGCTTCCTGTTTCAGCTGGTACAGAAGGTTCAGCGCCTCCAGGGGGGTGATGGTGTTCACATCCAGGTCCCGCAGCCGGCGGGCCAGCTCTCCCCCGGCCACGTCCAGCATGGACACCTGCCCCTGCTCCGGCGCCGCCGTCGGGACCGGGGCCGGGGCCGCGCCACCGGATTCCAATTCGGCCAGGTACTGCTTGGCCTTCTTCACCACCGTGTCCGGCACCCCCGCCAGCTTGGCCACCTCGATGCCATAGCTGTCGTCGGCGCTGCCGGGGACGATCTTCCGCAGGAAGATGAGGCTCCCCCCCTGCTTCTTGGCGGTGATGTTGTAGTTCTTCACCCCGTCCAACGTCCCCTCCAGGGCGGACAGTTCGTGGTAATGGGTGGCGAACATGGTCCTGGCCCCCAGCCGGCGCTTGTCGGCGCAGTACTCCAGCATGGCCCGGGCGATGGCCATGCCGTCGAAGGTGGAGGTGCCCCGGCCGATCTCGTCCAGGATGAGAAGGCTGGCGCTGGTGGCGTGGCGCAGGATGTCCGCCATCTCCGCCATCTCCACCATGAAGGTGGACTGGCCGCTGGCCAGGTCGTCCGACGCGCCGATGCGGGTGAACACCCGGTCCGCCACGCCGATGACGGCGCTCTTCGCCGGGACGAAGGATCCCATCTGGGCCATCAGCACGATCAGCGCCGTCTGGCGCATATAGGTGGACTTGCCGGCCATGTTGGGGCCGGTGATGATGGCCACCCGGTCTGCGCCGTCGTTCAAAAACGTGTCGTTGGGCACGAACAGGACGTTTTTCTGTGTAAGCTCCACCACCGGATGCCGGCCCTCCCGGATGTCCAGGGTCCGGCCCACGTCCACCTCCGGGCAGACATAGCGGTTCTTCACGGCCGCCTCCGCCAGGGAGCAGACCGCGTCCAGCTCCGCCACGGCCGCCGCCGCGGCCTGGATGCGCTCCACCTGGGCGGCCACCCGATCCCGCAGGGCAGCGAAGATCTGGTACTCCAGCTCCGCGATGCGGTCCTTGGCTCCCAGGAGGGTGTTCTCCAGTTCCTTCAGTTCCGGGGTGAAGTACCGCTCGTTGCTGACCAGCGTCTGCTTGCGGATGTACTCCTCCGGCAGCGGCGCGTCCCCGGCGGACCGGGGCACGTCGATGTAGTAGCCGAAGACTTTGTTGTAGCCCACCTTCAGCTTCTTGATGCCGGTGCGCTCCCGCTCCCGGGCCTCCAGCGCCGCCACCATGGCCGCGCCGTTGTCCCGCACGTCCCGCAGCCGGTCCACCTCGGCGTCCGCGCCGGGGCGCAGGATGTCCCCCTCCCGGACGGAGAAGGGCGGCCTGTCCGACACGATGTTCAGGATGTCCGCGCTCAACTCGTCCAGGGTGTCCATGGCCGCCGCGTCCCGCAGGATGGCGCTCCTGGCGCCGGCCAGCAGCCCGGTCAGCCGTGGGAGGACGGCGAAGTAATTGCCCAGGGCCAGCACGTCCCGGCCGTTGGCCGTGCCGTACACGCACCGGCCCGCCAGGCGCTGGATGTCCCCGATCTCGTGCAGCGCCAGCCGCAGCTCCTGGCGCAATATGGCGTCGGCGTGGACCTCGCCCACCGCGGCCAGACGCCGCCGGATGGCCACCGGGTCCAGCAGCGGCCGCTCCACCCAGGACCGCAGCAGCCGCCCGCCCATGGGGGTCTGGGTCTTGTCCAGCACCCATAATAGGCTCCCCCGCTTCTCCCCGGTGCGAAGGCTCTCCGTCAGCTCCAGGTTCCGCCGGGTGGCGTAGTCCAGCTCCATGTACCGGCCCTGGCCGAACCGGTCCAGCCGCCGGATGTGGGACACGTCGCACTTCTGGGTGTCGGCGATGTAACTCAAAAGCGCCCCCGCCGCCAGGGTCTCGGACGGGGAGACGACCTCCCCGAACCGGTCGTAGACCCGCTGGCGGCAGTCCTCGGCGGCGAACCGCTCCGGCGCAGGGGTCCGCATACAGTCCAGGCGCTGCAAGATGCCGTCGATGGCCCCGTCCGCCGCCGCGCCCTGGCTCAACACCGCCTCCTTGGGGGAGAATCGGGCCAGCTCGTTGGCCATATGCTCCGGCGCGTCGGCGGCGAAGCCCTGGACGCAGAACTCGCCGGTGGAGATGTCGCAGAAGGCCGCCGCGCCCTCCGTGCCCTCCAGCCACAGGGCGGCCAGATAGTTGCTCTTGCCCTCCTCCAGCATGGAACTTTCCGTCACCGTGCCGGGGGTGATGATGCGGATGACGCCCCGGTCCACCAGCCCCGCGGCGGAGGCCGGGTCCTCCAGCTGTTCGCAGATGGCCACCTTGTAGCCCTTGGCGATCAGCCGGCCGATGTAGGCCTCGCAG
This sequence comes from uncultured Oscillospiraceae bacterium, assembly GCA_947630645.1. Classification (GTDB taxonomy): domain Bacteria; phylum Bacillota; class Clostridia; order Oscillospirales; family Oscillospiraceae; genus CAJOIG01. The sequence goes on from CANRIF010000010.1 coordinate 6,935, forward strand.
GAGTGGTAGGGCACGCCGCACATGGGCGTCTGCTCCTCCTCCGGCTTGCCTCGGTCCCGGGTGGTCAGGGTCAGGTCCAGTTCCCGGGAGGCCAGCTTGGCGTCCTCGTCGAACATCTCATAGAAATCGCCCAGCCGGAAAAACAGCAGGCAGTCCGGACACTGCTGCTTGATCTCATAGTATTGCCGCTTCATGGGGGTCATCTCTGCCATGATGGTAAATCTCTCTTTCCTGATCTACTGCCGTTCCCGTCCCGTCACAGGTCCAGCCGCTTTTCCAGCAGCACCAGACGCACGCCGGGGATGCCGTTGAAAACGCAGGGCACCACAGCGGCCTCCGCATAGCCCAGGCGTTTATAGAGCCGCCGGGCGCCGGCGTTGCGCTCGTTGGTGTCCAGCCGCAGATACCGGCAGCCCCGCTCCCGGGCGCATCGCTCGTAAAACGCCACGAACGCGCTCCCGACGCCCCGGTCCCGGGCGGCGGGCACCACGGCCATGGTGTGCAGCACCATCACCTCGTCGTCCGGCGCAGGCCAGCGCCAGGGGGCGCCGGCATATACGTCCACCTGGGTCTGGTTGACGATGGCGAAGCCCAGGATGGCGCCGTCCTCCTCCGCCACATACAGCTCGTCCCGGTCTATCGCCCCGGTGAGCGTGGCGATGGTGGGATAGACCTGCCGCAGCCACCCGGTGGTGGACAGGCCCGCCTCCTCCCCGTCGTGGACGGCGGCCAGCGCCGCCTCCAGAGCGGGAACGTCGTTCTTTGCCGCCTTGCGTATCGTCATCCCACTACCTCCCCGTACAGCGCCCAGGTGGTGCTGTCGGTGATCTTCGCCTGGACGAACCGCCCCACCAGGGCCGGGTCCCCGGCCAGGTGGACCAGCCGCCCGCCCTTGGTGCGGGAGGAGAGATTATAAGGCGCCTGCCCCGTCTCGCCGTCCACCAGCACCCGGCAGGTCCGCCCCACATAGGCGGCGTGCTTTTCTCCGGAGATGCGGTTGGCCGTGTCCAGCAGCTGATCGAACCACACCTGCTTCTCCGCCCGGCTCACCGGGTCGGGCATTTCCGCCGCCGGGGTGCCGGGGCGGGGGGAGTAGATGAAGGTGAACATGGCGTCGTAGCGGACCTCCTCCACCAGGGAGAGGGTGTCCGCGAAGTCCGCCTCCGTCTCGCCGGGGAAGCCCACGATGATGTCCGTGGTCAGCACCAGGTCCGGCATATACCGCCGGGCCAGCGCCACCTTCTCCAGGTACTTGGCCCGGTCATAGTGCCGGTTCATCTCCTTTAAGATGCGGTCCGAGCCGGACTGGAGGGGCAGGTGGATGTGGTGGGCGCAGTGTTCGCTCGCCCCCATCACCCGGAAAAGCGCCTCCGTGGCGTCCTTGGGGTGGCTGGTCATAAAGCGCAGCACATAGTCCCCCGGGATGGCGTCCATCTGGGCCAGCAGGCCGGGAAAGTCGATGTCCTCTTTAAGCCCCTTGCCATAGCTGTTCACGTTCTGGCCCAGGAGGGTGATGTCCTTATAGCCCGCCTCCACCAGCCGCCGGGCCTCCGCCAGGATGTCCGCCGGACGGCGGCTGCGCTCCCGGCCCCGGACGTAGGGCACGATGCAGTAGGAGCAGAAGTTGTCGCACCCGTTCATGATAGCCAGCCACGCCTTCACGGCGCTGTCCCGCTGCCGGGGCAGGCCCTCGGCCACCACGCCCTCGCTGGGCTGGGCGGCGATCAGGCGGCCCCGGTCCCCCCGGCGGCCCTGCCGCTCCATGGTCCGCCACAGTAGTTCTGGGAACTGCCACACCTCATGGGGGCCGAACACCAGGTCCACCACCCGGTAGGACCTTTTGATCTTCTCCCGGACAGTGGGCTGCTGGGTCATGCACCCGCCCACGCACACGATAAGCTCCGGGTTTTTGGCCTTGTTATGCCCCAGGGCGCCCACGTTTCCCAGCACCCGCTTTTCCGCATGTTCCCGCACGGCGCAGGTGTTCACCGCCACCAGGTCGGCCCGGTCCACATCGTCCGTGATCTCGTAGCCGCACTGGGTAAGCCACCCCCGCAGTATCTCGCTGTCGGACTCGTTTTGCTGGCAGCCGTAGGTGTCCACCAGGGCGTAGTGGGGCCGGCCGGCGAGGCGGGCCTTTATCTTTTCGCAGTACTGGGTCTGCTCCAGCCGCTCCTGGGGCGTGATCTCTCGCCGCTCGTACATAAAATCGAATCTCTCCTGTTATCTCACAGAGTTCGCGCCCGCAAGGGCGCACCATATCGACGCCTCCCCTGTGCAAGGGGAGGTGCCGAGTGATAGCGAGGCGGAGGGGTTGTTGCCAGTGTAGAGGTGACCTCCAGACTAGTAACAATCCCCCAGTCTCCGGCTGGCGCCGGAGACAGCCCCCTTTGCACAAGGGGGCCATATAAGGTGCGGCTTCGCCGCGTCGTCCCCTTGCACAGGGGAGGCTTTCGATGCAGTAAACATATTTAAGCACTTTATAATAACATTTTTCTGTGATATAATCAATGAAAAGAATCACCGCACGAAGGAGAACGTCATGGCAGTCATCAACATCCTATCCCCCCATGTGGCGGACATGATCGCCGCCGGCGAGGTGGTGGAGCGGCCGGGCAGCGTGGTCAAGGAGCTTATAGAGAACGCCCTGGACGCCGGCGCTAACAACATCACCCTGGAGATCAAGGGCGGCGGGTCCACCTATATCCGGGTCACCGACGACGGCTGCGGCATGGCCCCCGACGACGCGGGCAACTGCTTTTTGCGCCACGCCACCTCCAAGCTCCACGACGAGCGGGGCCTGGAGGCCATCGAGACCATGGGCTTCCGGGGCGAGGCGCTGGCGGCCATCTCGGCGGTGAGCCGGGTGGAACTGCTCACCCGCCGGGCCGAGGACGCCGAGGGCACCTATGTGTCCGTGGCCGGGGGCGAGATCCAGGATATGCGCCCCGCCGGGTGCCCCAAGGGCACCGTGTTCACGGTGCGGGACCTCTTTTACAACACCCCGGCCCGGCTGAAATTCATGAAGTCCGACCGGGCGGAGGGGGTCTGGTGCGTCCAGCAGGCGCTGCGGGTGGCCCTGGGCCGGCCGGACGTGTCCGTGCGGTGCATCCGGGACGGCAAAGAGGAGTTCTTCACCCCCGGCGACGGACGGACGGACTCGGCGGTGTACGCCCTGCTGGGCCGGGACGCGGCCCTGGCCATGCTGCCTGCCTCCGGCGAAAACGAGGGCGTGGCTGTGCGCGGCTTCGTCGGCTCCCCCGCCGCCGGCCGGGGCAGCCGGGCCATGCAGTTTTTCTTCGTCAACGGCCGGGCCATCCGCTCCCAGAGCCTCCAGGCCGCGGTGGAGCAGGCCTATAAAAACACCCTGATGGTGGGCCGGTTCCCCGCCTGCGTGCTGTACGTCACCTTGAGCCCCGGGGCGGTGGATGTGAACGTCCACCCCACCAAGAGCGAGGTAAAGTTCTCCTCGGAAAAGCGGGTGTTTGACGCGGTGCATTACGCCGCCGTCAGCGCCTTGCAGGGGGAGGCCAAGCCCCTGACCATGGACCTGGCCCGGACCACGGAGAAGAAGCTGGCCCCCCAGCGCCCCGCCCCGGACCAGGACGCCCCCGTCCAGACCCGGATGGAACTGCACAGCCCCCGCCCGGCCTATAACGCCGGCGCGGACATCGTATACCGGGCGCCCCGGCCCGCGCCGGCCCCCACCCGCCGGCCGGCCTATCAGGTCCCGGTCCGCACCGCCCCCGCCGCGCCGCCCCAGGCCGCGCCCGCCCCGGAGAAGGCGCCCGCGCCGGTCCGGGAGGACGAGCCCGTCCGGGTGGCGGGAGAGGTGCTTCGCACCTACATCGTGGCGGAGCAGGGCGACCGGGTCTGGCTCATCGACAAGCACGCCGCCCATGAGCGGATGGTGTTCGACCGTCTGAAGGCCCAGGGCCGGGAGATCATGAGCCAGACGCTCCTTACCCCCCAGACCTGGCGGCCCGGCCCGGAGGCGATGGACGCCCTGCGGGAGAGCGGCCAGCTTCTGTCGGAGCTGGGCTTTGAGCTGGAGAGCTACGGCAGCGAGGACCTGATCGTCCGCGCCGTGCCGGACAGCCTGGACCCGGGGCAGACGATCCCGGCCCTGGAGGAGATCTGCGAAAAGCTCAAAAAGGGCAGCCGGGACCTGGCCCGGGACAGCGTATTGCAGACGGTGGCCTGCAAGGCGGCCATCAAGGCCGGCTGGGACACCGACCCCCGGGAGCTGCTGGCCCTGGCGGAGAAGGTCGTCTCCGGCCAGATCAAATACTGCCCTCACGGCCGGCCCGTGGCCGTGACCCTGACGAAAAAGGAACTGGACCGCCAGTTCGGCAGGATAGGATGAGCGAACTATTCGTCATCACCGGCCCCACCGCCACGGGCAAGACCGCCCTGGGCGCGGCCCTGGCCCGGCTGACGGACGGGGAGGTGGTGTCCGCCGACTCCATGCAGATCTACCGGGGCATGGACATCGGCACCGCCAAGCCCACCGGCGCCGAGATGGGAGGCGTGGCCCATCATATGCTGGACGTGGCGGACCCGGCAGAGCGGTTTTCCGCCGCCCGGTACGCCGCCATGGCGGACCGGTGCGTGCGGGACATCCTGGCCCGGGGCAAGCAGCCCATCGTGGTGGGCGGCACGGGCCTTTACATCGACGGGCTCGTCCGGGGCACAGATTACGCCGCCGCCCCCTCCGACCCGGCCACGCGCCGGGCCATCGAGGCGGAGTACGACGCCATGGGCGGCGAGGCGTTCCGGACCCGGCTCGCGTCGGTGGACCCGGACCGGGCGGCGCTGCTGCACCCCCGGGATAAAAAGCGGCTGGTGCGGGCCTGGGAGGTCTACGTCCTCACCGGCCGGACCCTCTCCTGGCACGACGAGCAGTCCCGTCTGGCCCCGCCCCGGTACGAGGCGTACACCGTGGCCCTGGACTTTGCCGACCGCGAGGCCCTCTACGCGCGCATCGACCGCCGGGCCAGGGCCATGTTCGACGCCGGGCTGGTGGACGAGGTGCGCGCTCTGCTGACCGCCGGCGTTGGGCCGGAGACCACCGCCATGCAGGCCATCGGCTACAAGGAGGTGGCGGCGTATCTGGATGGCAGATACACCCTGGAGCAGGCCGTCGACCAGGTCTGCCGGGCCTCCCGCCGGTACGCCAAGCGGCAGCTGACCTGGCTGCGGGCACGCCCGGACGTACACTGGCTGCGCTGGGACCGGGAGCCTGGCCCGGAGGACATCCTCGCCGCCGCCCTGGCCGTGGCGGAGAAATCTCTTCCGACCGCGTAAAGGCGTCGGTTTTCGACGGCAACCGCCCTTTCAAAAGCCGTAAAATAGGCGCTGTACATCGAATTTGTACAAAATCACTATTTTATGGGGCGGCAGGCTGTGTTAAAATATTATGGTATTTTTTGCGGTCTGCCCCGGAAGGGATGGACAAGATGCAGAAAACACAGAACTTACAGGATATGTTTTTGAACCAGGCGCGCCGGGAGCGTGTCGTCGTGACGGTCTTTCTCGTCAACGGCTTCCAGCTGCGGGGCACAGTGCGGGGCTTCGACTCCTTCGTGGTGTTCGTGGACTCGGACGGCCGGCAGCAGATGATCTACAAGCACGCCATCTCCACGATCGCCCCGGCCCGGAACCTGGCTCTTACGGAGGAGCCCATCTGATTTGAAGAAGACAGACACCCTCATCCGGATCACCTCCCTGCTGGCGTTCATCGCCCTGGCGGCCTATCTGTCGGTGTACATCATCCACCGGGCCACCGACCCGGTGCAGACCTCGCTGACCGTGACGGCCACCATGAGCGACTCCGCGCCCTTGAGCGGCCTGGTCATCCGGGACGAGCTGGTCATCCAGAGCGACGAGCAGTACATAAACGTGACCGCCGCCGACGGCGCCAAGGTGGCCGCCGGCCAGACGGTCGCGGTGGTGTACGGCTCGGAGGAGGCCCTGGAGCGGGCCTCCCGGTTGAGCGTGCTGGAGCGGGAGATCGAGGAGACCACCGCCGCGCTGGACAAGACCGGCATGGTCACCGGCTCTCTGGACCGGGAGGAGTCTGTCTACGCCGCCATCACCGGGATCAGCAGCTGCCTGCGGGGCGGCGATCTGTCGGAACTGGACACCCGCAGCAACTCCCTGGCGGGCATCCTGTTCCCCTCGGAGGTGGGCGACACGGCCTCGGAGGAGTACCTGCGCCAGCTGAAGGAGGAGCAGGAGGAGCTGAAAAAGACCAGCGCCGGCGACACCGAGGACATCACCGTGGCCGAGAGCGGCACCTTCTCCACCCTGGTGGACGGGTATGAGGGCGTCAGCCCGGACTATACCCGCAACCTCTCCCCCACCGAGCTGCGGGAGCTGATCGCCGCCGACCGGGTGGTGGCCAGCACCTCCATCGGCAAGCTTGTCACCTCCTACGACTGGTATTACGCCGCCATCGCCCCCTGGGACGACAGCAAGGACCTGCGGGAGGGCGACTGGGTGAAATTGAGCTTCGGCCGTTACTTCGGCTCCCAGCTGGACGCGGAGGTGGTCCGCGTGGGCCGGGCGGAGAACGACGAGCAGGTGATCCTGTTCCGCATCGAGCGGGGCCAGGGCGAGATGCTGGCGGTGCGGGCGGTGTCCGCGGAGCTGGTATACGCCGAATACACCGGCCTGCGGGTGCCTGTCAAGGGCCTATACCGCTATTACGCGGGCTATCTCGCCACCGAGGACGGCCAGCGGCTCTCCGCCGGCCAACGGGTGACGCTCACCTTCGGGGAGGACGAGGTGGAGGCCTTCGTCTCCGAACTGGGGTCCCCCAGCCGCTACGGGGACCTGCCCCTGGGCGTGGAGGCCGGCAGTGAGGCGGACGACCGCCCCACCCGGCAGCTGGCGGTGTTCTGCTGGCCCTGGGACCCGGAGGCCGGCCCGCCGGACACCTCCATGGGCGGCGCCTTCGTCAGCACCGGCGGCGAGCCCATGACCCTGACCAATTACTACGACTACCGCACCCTTGTCAGCGGCCGGGAGGACCTGGACGACACCGACCCGGACAAGTGGGACATACCGGACCGGATGTGCGTGTTCACCATGACCGGGATGCAGGCCGAGCGCAAGCTGGTGGAACTGGTGTACGCCGGAGAGGAATACTGCCTGCTGGACTCCCAGGGCAACGACGCCCTCCGGGAGGGCAACGAGGTCATCGTCCAGGCCCGTGACCTCTACAACGGCAAGGTATTTTCGTGAGGGACGAGCCATGGATATGACAGATATGACATTGGAGCAGCGCATCGCGCTGGTACGGGAAAACATCGCCCGGGCGTCCGCGCCCGGCCAGAGCGTCACCCTGGTGGGCGTGGCCAAGACCAAGCCCGCCGGGATGGTGGTCCAGGCCGTGCGGGCGGGACTGGACGTGATCGGGGAGAACTACGTCCAGGAGTTCCGCCAGAAGAGCGCCGCCGGGGCCTACGCCGGAGCGTCGGTCCACATCATCGGCCACCTGCAGCAGAACAAGCTGAAGTACATCGTGGGCCAGGTCGCGCTGATCCAGTCCGTAGACAGCGCCGCCCTTCTCCAGGCCATATCCGCCCGTGCCCAGGCGCTGAAAACGGTCCAGGACGTACTCATCGAGGTGAACATCGGCGCCGAGGCCGGCAAGAGCGGCTGCGCCCCGGAGGCGCTGGACGAACTGCTGGCGGGGGCGTCCCTGCTGCCCGGGATACGGGTCCGGGGACTGATGGCCATCCCCCCGGCAGAAAATTCCAGGGCCTATTTTGCGCCTATGGCTCACCTTTTTATTGACAATAGACAAAAAAAATACGATAATGTCTCTATGGACTTTCTGTCCATGGGTATGTCTGACGATTACGAGGACGCGATCCGGGAGGGCGCGAACATGGTGCGCGTGGGAACGCTCCTGTTCGGACCCCGGAACGCCATATGAAGCAGGAGGCAGAATCATGGGTTTTCTGGATGAACTGAAAAAACTGACCAAGCCGTATGACGAGGAGGACGAGTACTTCGGCGGCGACGCTGCCCCGGAGGAAGACGACGACCCCACCATCATCGTCCCCAAGGCCGACCGGGAGAGCCGGCGCAACTCCAACCCCTTCGAGGACGACGATCCCCCCGCTTTTGAGGAGCGCGCCACCGCCAAGAAGGACAACAAGGTCGTGAACATCCACACCACCACGGCCGTGCAGGTGGTCCTCTCCAAGCCCGAGCGGTTCGAGCAGGCGGCGGAGATCGCCGACCACCTGCGGGAGAAGCGCACCGTGGTCATGAACCTGGAGACCACCAACAAGGACGTGGCCCGGCGGCTGGTGGACTTCCTGTCCGGCGTGGCCTACGCCAACGACGGCAAGATCAAAAAGGTCGCCATCAATACATACATCATCACTCCTTTCAATGTGGACATCATGGGCGACCTGATAGACGAACTGGAAAACAACGGGGTCTATATCTGACGCCGCCCCCGGTCATATATTAGAAAGGATAGGGATCAAGATATGTTGACTGCACAGGACGTGGAGAACAAAGCGTTTGAGAAAGCCGCCCGTGGTTACAGCATGGAGCAGGTGGACGAGTTCCTGGACGAGATCGCGGCGGAACTGTCCTCCCTCTCGGCGGAAAACGCCTCTCTGAAGGGGAAGATGAAGGTCCTGGTCCAGAAGGTAGACGAGTACCGGCAGACGGAGGACTCCATGCGTCTGGCGCTGCTGTCGGCCCAGAAGCTCAGTTCCCAGATCGAGTCGGAGGCCAAGGAGCGGGCCGACGCGCTGTTGGCCGACGCCCAGCAGCGGGCCGACGCCATCACCCGCGAGACCGAGAACAACATCGCCAACGAGCAGGCCAAGCTGGAGGAGGCCCAAAAGGCCACCAGCCGGTTCTTCGACCATATGCGGACGGTCTGCCAGAAGCAGATCGAGTTCTACGACAAGCTGAGCCAGATGCAGCTGGTGGGCGGTCCCGCCCCCGCGCCCGCCCAGGCCCAGCCGGAGCCGGAGCCGGAGCCCCAGCCCGAACCGGAACCGGAGCCGGAGCCGGCAGCCGAGCCAGAACCGGAACCCGCGCCCCAGCCGGAGGCCCAGCCCGAGCCGGAACCGGTCGAGGAGGAAGAGGAGCCCACCCGCCTGTATCCCGCCAGCCAGAAGTCCAAGAAGAAAAAACGCAGCTTCGACGACTTCAGCTTTGACGACGACATCTGATCTTCCCAGGGCGGAGCAAAGAAGCTCCGCCCTCGCAAACTATATTTGCCCTGGAGAGAGGTAACCATATGCCCACCGATTTCAACGCCACCGTCAACCTGCCCAAGACCGATTTCCCCATGCGCGCCGGACTGCCCAAGCGGGAGCCGGATATGCTCCGGGCGTGGGAGGAGATGGACCTGTACCACGAGATGCTCAAGCGCACCGAGGGCCGGCCCCTGTTCATCCTCCACGACGGCCCTCCCTTTTCCAACGGCAGCCTGCACATGGGAACGGCTCTCAATAAGTGCCTGAAGGACTTCATCAACCGCTATAAATCCATGTCCGGCTACCACGTGCCCTACACCCCCGGCTGGGACAACCACGGTATGCCCATCGAGTCGGCCATCATCAAGGAACAGAAGCTCAACCGCAAGGCCATGAGCGTGAGCGAGTTCCGCAGCGCCTGCCACGCCTACGCCCAGCACTATCTGGACGTGCAGCGCCAGGGCTTCAAGCGCCTGGGCGTTCTGGGCGACTGGGACCATCCCTACCGGACCATGGACCCCAAGTTCGAGGCCCAGGAGGTCAAGATCTTCGGCCGGATGTACGAAAAGGGCTACATCTACAAGGGCAAGAAGCCCGTCTACTGGTGCCCCAAGGACGAGACGGCCCTGGCGGAGGCGGAGATCGAGTACAGCGAGGACCCTGTCACCACCATCTTTGTGAAGTTCCGCGTCAAGGACGACAAGGGCCTGCTGGCCCAGTACGCGCCCCTGGACAAGCTGTTCTTCGTCATCTGGACCACCACCACCTGGACCATCCCGGGGAACCTGGCCATCTGTCTGAACCCTGCCTATGACTACACCCTGACCCGCGCCTCCAACGGCGAGGTCTACATCATGGCCAAGGAGCTGGCGGAATCCGTCCTGCAAAAGGCCGACCTGGAGGCCGAAGAGGTCCTGGCCACCTTCAAGGGGGCCGAGCTGGAACTGATGACCGCCCAGCACCCGCTCTTCGACCAGACCAGTCTCGTGATCCTGGGCGACCACGTCACCCTGGACGCCGGCACCGGCTGCGTCCACACTGCCCCGGCCTACGGCGCGGACGACTTCTTCGTCTGCCAGAAATATCCCCAGATCCCCTCCGGCAAGGACCTGGTAGTAAACGTGGACGACGCCGGACGCTTCACCGCCGCCGCCGGGAAGTACGAGGGCATCAGCGTCCTGAAGGCCCACGAGCCCATCTTCGCGGACCTGACGGCCTGCGGCGCCATCCTTGCCAGTGAGAACATCACCCACTCCTACCCCCACTGCTGGCGGTGCAAGAACCCCATCATCTTCCGGGCCACGGACCAGTGGTTCTGCTCCGTGGACGCCTTCAAGGAGGACGCGGTGCGGGCCGCCCGCAAGGTCCAGTGGAACCCCGAGTGGGGCGCGGACCGGATGGAGAGCATGATCCGGGAGCGGGCGGACTGGTGCATCAGCCGCCAGCGCCGCTGGGGCCTGCCCATCCCGGTGTTCTACTGCGGCGATTGCGGCAAGCCGGTCTGCACGGCGGAGACCATCCAGGCCGTGTCCGACATCTTTGCCGAAAAGGGCTCCAACGCCTGGTTCGATATGTCCGCGGAGGAGCTTCTGCCCGCGGGCTTCACCTGCCCCCACTGCGGCGGGAAGGTGACGGAAAAGGAGACGGACACCCTGGACGGCTGGTTCGACTCCGGCTCCACCCACATCGCCTCCATGGAGCTGGACGCCCCCGGCGTCTGGCCGGCGGACCTCTACCTGGAGGGCGGCGACCAGTTCCGCGGCTGGTTCCAGTCCAGCCTGCTCACCGCCGTGGCCACCCGGGGCCAGGCCCCCTACAAGGCCGTGCTGTGCCACGGCTGGACGGTGGACGGCGAGGGCCGGGCCATGCACAAGAGCCTGGGCAACGGCGTCTCCCCCGACGAGTTGACCGCCAAGTACGGCGCGGACCTGTGCCGGCTGTGGGCCGCCAGCGCGGACTTCCGGCTGGATATGCGCTGCTCCGACGCCATCTTCAAGCAGCTGTCGGACAAGTACCTCAAGATACGCAACACCGCCCGCTTTATCCTGGGCAACCTGGACGGCTTCGACCCGGACGCCGATCTGGTGTCCTATGAGGAATTGCAGCCCATCGACCGCTGGGCCCTGGCCCGGGCCAACGCCCTGGTGTCCAAGTGCCTGGCCAGCTATGAGAAATATGAGTTCTGGTCCGTCACCTACGCCATCCACAACTTCTGCGTGGTGGATATGTCCAACGTGTACCTGGACGTGGTGAAGGACCGGCTGTACTGCGAGGCCCGTAGCAGCGCCGCCCGCCGGGCGGCCCAGACCGCCATGTGGTATGTGCTGGACGCCATGGTGCGGCTGCTGGCTCCCATCCTGGCCTTCACCGCCGACGAGATCTGGCTGGCTATGCCCCACCGCGCCGGCGACGACGGCCGCAACGTGATGCTCAACGATATGCCCGCCGTCCGGGACGAATGGTCCCTGGACGAGGAGCAGACCGCCTTCTGGGACGCGGCGCTGCGCCTGCGCTCGGACGTGAACAAGGCCCTGGAGCTGGCCCGGGCGGACAAGGTCATCGGCAAGCCCCTGGAGGCCCGGGTGACCGTCCACGTGGGGCCGGAGGCCAAGGCGGACGCGGCCCGGCTGGCCGGGCTGGACATGGCGCCGTTCTTCATCGTCTCCGAGGCGGAGCTGGCCGAGGGCGCCGGCCCCGGCTGGGCCGGGACGGAGATGCCCGGCGTGAGCGTCCAGGTGGAGCAGTCCCAGCTTCCCAAATGCCCCCGCTGCTGGACCCACAGCGCCAGCGTGGGCAGCGACGGCGAATACCCCGAGCTGTGCGCCCGGTGCGCGGCGGCCCTGCGGTACGTCTGACATCAACCTGTTTGAGACAGAAGTAGGAGGAAACGACTGTGCTTTATACGATCGTGGCGGTACTTGTCCTGGTGGTCGATCAGGCGGTCAAGTTCTTCACCGTCCGCAACATCACCCCCCAGGCGATCGGCGACGCCTGCATCCCCCTGATCCCCGGCGTCATCCACATGACGAACGTGCAGAACACCGGCGCGGCCTTCAGCATCATGGCCGATATGCGCTGGCTGCTGGTGGGCGTGTCGTTGCTGTTCATCATCGGCATCATCGTGCTGATCAGCATGGACATCATCCACACCAAGTTCGGCCGCTGGACGGCCGTGCTGGTGATGGCCGGCGCCCTGGGCAACTGCATCGACCGGGTGCTTTACGGCTATGTGGTGGATATGTTCGAGTTCGACCTGTTCAACTTCGCGGTGTTCAACGTGGCGGACATCTTCATCACCGTGTGCGGCATCCTGTTCTGCCTGCACGTGATCCTCTACCGGGAGCCCATCGAGGAGTATAACGCCGTGCCCCGCAAGGCCAAGGCCGCCAAGGCCAAGCGTTCCCGCCGCCCGGTGGAGCCGGAGTACGAGGACGAGGACTTCGACGACTACGGGATGGAGGAGGACGAGCTGCCCCCCGCCCGGCCCCAGCGCCGGAGTGCCCGGCCGGCCCGCCAGCCTAAGGAGGACCCCTACGCCAACATCCCCCACCGGGGCGCCCACCGCTCCCTGGAGGACGAGTTGCGCCCGGTCGACCCGGACGATCCCTTCGCCGAGTGGGACATGGACGCGCCCCCCAAGCCCGCCGCCTCCCGCCGCGCCGCCCCGGCGCCGGTGGAGGAGGAGCCTGCGCCCCGCCGCGCCGCCCCCGAGCAGCCGGCCCGCCGCCGGCCCGCTCCCGTGGAGGAGGACGAGTGGGACGACTTCGTCATCCCCGCGGAGAAGCCTGTCCGCCGGCCGGCCCGCCCGGCCGCCCCGGCCCAGCAGCCCCAGCCCCAGGCGCCGGCGCAGAAGCCCCAGAAAAAGCCCAGCGCCGGCTTCGACGAGTACTCCCTGGACGATATCCTGTCCGAGTTCCGGGACCTCTGATGGGGGCCATCATAGAGATCATTGCACAGGAGAGCGGCGAGCGGATCGACGCTCTCCTTGCGCGCCAGGGGGACATCCGCAGCCGCAGCGCCGCGGCCCGGCTGCTGGACGCCGGGCTGGTGACCCTCCGGGGCGCCCCTGTCCGCAAGAGTTACACCGTCGCGGCGGGCGACGCCTTCGCCGTGGCGCTGCCGGACCCGGCTCCGGCCCGCGCCCAGGCCCAGGCCATCCCCCTGGACGTGGTGTATGAGGATAAAGACCTGATCGTGGTGAACAAGCCCCGGGGCATGGTGGTCCACCCCGCCCCCGGCCACCCGGACGGCACGCTTGTCAACGCCCTGCTGGCCCACTGCGGCGGCTCCCTGTCCGGGGTGGGCGGCCAGCTGCGGCCCGGCATCGTCCACCGCATCGACAAGGACACCAGCGGCCTCGTCATCGCGGCCAAGAACGACCGGACCCATGAGGCCCTGGCCGCCCAGCTGAAGGACCACACCCTCTCCCGGGTCTACGACGCGGTGTGCCACGGCGGCTTCCGGGACGACGCCGGGACCGTGGACGCGCCCATCGGCCGGGACCCCCGGGACCGGCAGCGCATGGCCGTCACCGACAAAAACTCCCGCCCCGCCGTCACCCACTGGCAGGTGCTGGCCCGGTACGGCCGGTATACCTATATCCGCTGCCGCCTGGAGACCGGCCGGACCCACCAGATACGGGTCCACATGGCCCACACCGGCCACCCCCTGCTGGGGGACACGGTGTACGGCGGCCGGCGGGACAAGGGCCTGGAGACCCAGTGCCTGCACGCCCGGGGCCTGGCCTTCATCCACCCGGCCACCGGCCGGCCCGTGGAGCTGTGGACCGACCTGCCCGACTGGTTCCAGGCGGTTTTGAGCAAATTGGGACCGGAAGTATAAGGAAAACGCCTCCCCTGTGCAAGGGGAGGGGGCCTAAAAGGAGCCGATACCATGCCTGCGTTGCTCGTCTATCTGCTGTTCGGTCAGGCGCTGGCCTGGCGCGTGCTGCCCTCCCGCCGGGGGGCGGTGAAGTGCTGGCTGGGGCTGGTGTTCGGCTGCGTCGCGCTGATGTGGCTGCCCTGCCTGCCGGCGTTTTTCCTGGGCTTCGGCCTGACGGCGCAGTATGTGGCCCTGGGGCTGGCCTTCGCGGGGACGGCTGCGCTGGCCCTGGTCCGCCGCTGGCCCAAGGAGGACCCCATCCGCCGGCCGGCGCCGGCCCCCATCCCCCGCCGGGACCTGACGGGGCTGCTGCTGGCGGGCCTGGCCACGGCTTTCTGCGGGTATCTGCTGTACACCCACGTGCTGCTGCCCCACGAGGATGGCAGCCTCTGGGTGGGCCAAAGCACCTACGGGGACCTGGCCATGCACCTGGGCTTCGTGGAGAGCCTTTACCAGCAGGGCACCTTTCCCCCGGAGTACAGCATCTTCCCCGGCCAGAAGATCGACTACCCCTTCCTGGTGGACGCGGCCTCGGCCAGCCTGCGGTTTTTCGGCTTGAGCCTGCGTATGAGCGTGATCCTGCCCAGCCTGGTGATGCTGCTGGCGGTGTTCTTCGGCTTCTGGCTGCTGGCGGACGCCCTGACGGAAAAGCTGGCCCACACCCTGACGGCCTGGCTGCTGTTCGTATCCAACGGCGGGTTCGGCTTTGCGCTGTTCTTCTCCGGCAAGTACAGCTTCACCGACCTGCTCTCCGGCTTTTACATCACCCCCACCAACCTGGTGGACGAGGACATCCGCTGGGTGAACGTGGTGTGCGATATGCTGATCCCCCAGCGGACCACCATGGCCGGCTGGTGCGTGGTGCTGGCGGCGCTGTACCTGCTGCTGGAGGCCCTCCGCCGCACCCTGGACGGTCAGGAAGGCCGCCGGGAGTTCCTGATCCTGGGGGTACTGGCCGGGACCATGCCCATGATCCACACCCACTCGTTTTTGGCGCTGGGGGTGCTGTCGGCGGGCTGGTTCTTCGCCTTCCTGGGCCGGGCAAAACGGGAGGGCCGGCTGCGCCCGCTTATCGAAAACTATATGCTTTACGGAGGGGTGTGCCTGGCGCTGGCCCTGCCCCAGCTGCTGGCCTGGACCTTTGACGCCGCCGGCTCCGGCAACCTGCTGCGCCTCTGCCCCGGGTGGGTGCATGGGGACATGAACTGGCTGTGGTTCTGGATCTTCAACTGCGGCGTGGTGTTCTGCCTGGCCATCCCCATGATGTTCCTCCTGCGGGGCGACCGGGCCCGGCTCTTCTGGGGGGCGGTGCCGCTGTTCGCGCTGGCGAATCTGGTGCTGTTCGCCCCCAACCCCTATGACAACAACAAGCTGCTGTACATCTGGTATATGGTGACGGATATCCTGGCCAGCGCATGGCTCTGGTCCCTGCTGGAGCGCATCCGGCTCCGGGCATTGGCGGCGGGCGCGGCGGCGGCCGTGGTGGCGCTGGGGACCCTCTCCGGCCTGCTCACCATGCTGCGGGAGACGGTCAGCGAGTACCAGCTCTTCGGCGCCGGCGAGGTCCGGGCAGCCCAGTTCATCACGGACAACACCCCCGCCGACAGCCTCTTCCTCACCTCCACCGCCCACACCAACCCCGTGGCGGTCCTGGCCGGGCGGAACATCCTGTGCGGCGCGGGGATGTACCTCTATTACCACGGGGTGGACTACCAGCCCCGGGAGGCGCTAATCGGCCCCATGTACGGCGGCGGCGAGACCTTTGAACAGTACGCGGACCAGTTCGGCGTGGATTACGTCTATATCGGCGGCTCGGAAATGAGCAATTACGCGGTGGACCGGGACTATTTCCTGGAAAATTATCCGCTGATCTACGATCAGGACGGCATCAGCATCTTCCAAATCCCGTCATGATGTGATATACTGGCCCGAGAGAAACCCCGGAGGACATATGACATGAGAAAGACGATCATCCTGCTCCTGGCAGTCATCCTGGCGCTGGCCTGCGCCTGCAACCGCTCGTCCGGCGAACCGGTGATAGAGGTGACGGCGACCCCCGCGCCCACCGGCGACCTGGAGGCCCTGGCCGCCTCGGATACCGACACCGTGGCCGCCCAGGCGGCCCACACGCCCCCCGCCTCCGCCACCGACGCCGTGGTCAACAGCGAGCGGTTCCAGACGGCCTTCGCCTATATCGGCCGACCCGCGGCGGAGCTGGTGGCCACCATCGGCGTGCCGCCCCAGCCCATCGAGTACATCCCCTCCACGCTCCAGGCCGGGGCGCTGGACGGGATATACCGCTACGACGGCTTTTACGTCATCAGCCTGCACACCGATACGGAGGAGTTGGTCCGGGAGGTGTATCCGGACAACGGCACGGACCCCGCTGCCGCCGCCGTCACCCCGGAGCCCGAGTCCTCCCCTGTCCCTGGGGTGAGCTGAATGGACAAGCTGAAAGATCTGCTGGCCAAATACCGGGAGGTGATCAGCTACCTCTTCTTCGGGGGGCTGACCACCCTGGTCAGCTGGGGGACTTACGCCCTGTTCGTGGGGCCGCTGGCCCTGGGGACCAACGTGGGGAACGTGCTTAGCTGGGTATGCGCCGTCTCCTTCGCCTTCGTCACCAACAAGCTGTGGGTCTTCAACTCCAAGAGCTGGGCCTGGCCCGCCTGGCTGAAGGAGGCCGGCGCGTTCTTCGCCGGGCGCATCTTCTCCGGCGTGGTGGAGCTGGGCGGGCTGCCGCTGCTGATGTGGATGGGCCTGGACCAGCCCCTGCTCGGCATCGAGGGCTTCGCCGCCAAGGTCACCATCAGCGTGGTGGTGATCATCCTCAACTACTTCCTGTCCAAATTCCTGGTGTTCCGGAAAAAGGACCAGACCTGACGAAAAGCATAAAAATACCCTCCGCGTCATGAGACGCGGAGGGTATTTGTGTTCTTCGCCCTTATTTTTCCTCGGGGTCCTCCACGGTGATCTCCACCTCCACCCCGGCGTCCTCCTGCGTCTCGTCCACCACGGAGGCAAAATCGCCGGCGTCGGGCCCGTCGCCGTCCCCGCTCTCCTCCCGGAGGGCAGCCAGCTCCCGCTCCAGGGCGGCGATGGCCTGCTGGGCGGTGTCGATCTGGCGGCACAGGGGCGCCAGCGCCGTCTCCGGCACGTCCCGGTGGTTCTCATAGTACTGCTTGCCCAGTTCCGCGTACAGCTTTTTCATGGCCTCCTTCTGGGCGGAGATGTCCACGTTCAGCTTGGCGGCATGGCCCACGCGCTTGGTCTGCTCCGCCGCCGCGGAGGCCAGGTCCTTGGCCTTCTCCGCGGCCTTGGCCGCCAGCTCTCCCGCCATCCCCATGATCTCGTCAAATCCAGACATATCGTTTCCTCCTTCAGCTATTTTATTGTATTTCCTTCGACAGGCTTTTACGTTGGCATTTTTATCCTTCGCCGTCGCCGTCGTCCTTCCCGCCGGCAGCCCTGTTGGCCCACAGCTTCGCCGGGTCGTACCGATGGCCCAGCAGCACCACCGCCAGCGTGACCGTAGCGGCCAGGCACAGCACCCCCGCCAGCAGCTGGCTCACCCGGATGCCCGTGTCCCCCAGGTACAGCGAGTCGGCCCGCAGCCCCTCGATCCACAGCCGGCCCAGGCCGTACCAGGCCAGGTAGATAAGGAAGTACTGCCCGTCGAATTTTTTCTTCACCTTTTTCGACAGGACGTGCATCCCCACGAACCCCGCCAGATTCCACAGGGACTCGTACAAAAACGTGGGGTGGACGTACATGGTCTCGCCGTTCAGCGTCAGGCCCATGCGGCAGAAGATGTCCGTCTCGTAGCCGAAGGCCTCCCGGTTCATGAAGTTGCCCCACCGCCCGACGCACTGGCCGATGGGCAGGCCGAAGGCCGCGATGTCCAGCGCCGCCCGGGCCGATATGTGCTTGAAGCGGCACACGCATATCACGCCGATGGCCGCGCCGATGACCCCGCCGTAGATGGCCAGTCCCCCCTCCCATATCTTGCACATATCCCAGAAGGAGGTGTAGTGGCCGTAAAATACCACGTAATAGACCCGCGCGCCCACGATGGCCAGCGGCACCGCCACCAGCAGGTTATCCAGCAGGTCGTCCTGGGAAAAGCCGAACTGGCCGCACCGGCGTAGGCAGTAGGCCACCGCCAGCAGGAACCCGCAGGCGATGATCACGCCGTACCAGTAGAAGGTGTGGCCGAACAGGACGAAGCTGTTGGGCGGGCAGATGGACCAGTCCCCCAGCATGGGGAACGAGATGGACGCGGCGCTCATTTGTCCTCCTTTGGCCGGACCACGGCCAGGGCGGCCCGCGCCGGGACGATATGCTCCCGGACCCAGGCGGTCACGTCCGCGGGGGCGATCTTGTCCAGCGCCGCCGGCACGTCCAGGGGGTCGAACCCGGCGAAATGGCCCTCCGCCAGAGTCTCCGTCAGCTCAAAAAAGTCGTCCAGCATCCGCACGAAGCCGCCGTAAAGCGCCTTCTTTTGCCGCTGGAAGAAGGCCGGGTCCATGTCCCGCTCCGCCGCCGCCAGCAGCGCCGCCAGCGCCGCCTCCGGGTCGGCGGACTCCCCCTCCAGCGTGATATGCCCCACGCCGGCGGCGTAAGCGGCCTCAAAGCGGAAGCTGTCGTTCAAAAGGCCCTTTTCATATAGGTCCAGATACGCCGGGGCGCTCCGGCCCCACAGGCAGCGCAGGGCCAACTCCGCCGTGAGCCGCGCCGTCAGCCCGTCGGGCCCCGTCCCGGCCGATCCCAGCTTGATCCCGGCGCAAAAAAGCGGCGCGGCCACGTCCATGGTCCGCTCTTCCCGCGTTTCTGCCGGCTCCAGGCCCGGGTCCTGGCCCCAGTCCCGCTCCGGCAGCGGGGCCTTCGCCCCCGGCAGCACCTCCAGGGCGATGCGCTCCACCGCCTCCGGGTCCACGTCCCCCGCCACGCACAGGACCATGTTGGCCGGGGCATAAAAGGCCTTATGGCAGGCGCAGAGCGTCTTATCCGTGATGTCCGCGATGGACGCGGCCGTGCCCAGCACGGAACTCCCCAGGACCCCGTCCCCGTACAGCAGCCGCAGGCAGCGCAGGTAGCACGCCCAGGACGGGTCGTCCTCGTCCTCGGCGATCTCCTGGCCGATGATCCCCCGCTCCTTGGCCACCGTCTCCGGGGTGAAATAGGGGGTGGAGACGAATTGAAGCAGCGTGCGAAGGTTTTCCTCGAACCGGCCGGTGCAGGTGAAGTGATAGCTGGTGACCGCCTCCGAGGTGTAGGCGTTGGCGCTGGCGCCCCGTGCGGAGAACTGATCGTCCGCGCTGCCGTAGGGCATATCGAACATCTTGTGTTCCAGGTAGTGCGCCACCCCCGCCGGGGTGTCGTGAGCCTCCCCGTCCAGGGAAAAGCGCCGGTCCGCCCCGCCGTAATTCGTCACAAAAGCCGCCCGGCACTTGCGCCAGCCGGGCCGGGGCGCCACATATACCGCCAAGCCGTTGGGCAGCGCGGCCGTGCAGACCGCCATGCCCAGGCCGGGATAGTCAATCCTCTGCATCTTCTTCCTCCCCGCCGTGCAGGAAATACACCGCGTCGCACGCGACGCCCGCCGCGGCCTTGGCCACGTCGGCGGCCGTCACGTCCTCGGCCAGGGCCGCCAGCTCCTCCGGGCCGTAATCCAGGCCCAGCAGGTCCTGCCCCAGCCAGAACTTCTCCAGCGCCGCCGCGTCGTCCGTCAGCGCCAGCATCCGGGTGGACACCGCCGCGCGGGCCACGTTCATCTCTCCCTCGGTGATGTCCCCGTCCTTCACGGCCTGCAGCTGCCGGCCGATCTCCGCCAAGGCCTTCTCGTAGTCCGCCGGGTCGATGCCGCTGGACACGGTCATGATCCCCTTCATCAGGTCCAGCTCCGAATAGACGTAGTAGCACAGGCTCAGCCGCTCCCGCACATTGGCGGTGAGTTTGCTGGGCCAGACGCCGCCGAAGAGGGCGTCCATCACTCGCAGCGCCGCCATGTCCGGTTCCTCCATGGCCTCCCCCAGCCGGTAGCCCACGGCCAGCTTCCCCTGGCCCACGTCCAGCTCTTCGGTGAAGACCCGGGGCGCCTCCTCCACGGTGTTCATGCGGATGTCGGTGCCGATGTCGCCGTCCAGTTCCCCCCGGGGCAGGGCGGCCAGGGCATCCGTCATGGCCGACGCTACTGCCGCCGGGTCCGCCGCGCCGCAATAGAATATCTCGATGGGGGCGCTGGCCAGCAGGGCGCGGTAGTGGCGCGTCAGGGCCACATAGCCCACGCTCCGGGCCTCTTCCTCCGTCCCCAGCGCGTCCACGGCGTAGTCCTCCCCGGGACACATCAGCTCCACCAGGCGCAGCTGGGCGTACTCGGCCCGGTCGTTCATCCGGGCGCGGATGTCCTCTATGAGTTTCTGCTTCTCCCCCTCCACATAGCCGGGCAGCAGCAGCCCGCCCCGGGTGTTGGGGGCCAGCAGCATCTCGCCCAACAGGGAGGCGACGGCGCCCAGCTGGTCCTGGCCGAGCACCTCCACGAAGTCCGCCGTGAAGCCCACGCATTGCAACTCTCCCAGCTTGCGGACGGATGGCTCGATGCGCGCCCCGTACAGCCCGTCCAGCCGGGCCGCCAGCGCCGCCATATCCGGCGCGCTCACCGTGCCCCGGCGCAGCACACTGGGGATCAGGGCGTTCTGGCTGGCGGTCCCGGCGGTCAGCTGGGTCACCAGATGCAGGCTCAAAAGGCCGGTCCTGAACTTGTCTGTCCGCAGGCACGTCAAAAACACGCCCGGAAACAGTTCCTTTCGCGTCCTCTGCACGGCCATACCCCCTTGCTTGCGGTCTTGTCAAGGCCATTATAGCACACCGGGCTGCCCGTGGAAATGAATAATCTAAAAATATTGCTGTATGTATCTCTCCCCCAGTCAGCGCCAAAGGCGCTGACAGCCCCCTCGTCAGAGGGGGCCGGATTCCGGGGCTGGCAGAGAATATGCCTCCCTCTGACGAGGGAGGTGGCTCGGCCGCTAGGCCGAGACGGAGGGAGAGAAACTTACGCGCCTCTCCCCCGGCGTCTCATGTGATGCTCACGCGGCCGTTTTTGACCCGGATGCGGCGGGAGCAGATCTCCGCCTCGTAGCCGTCCCAGCCGGCGGGCAGGTTGGGCCGCACGGTGAGCCGGCCGTTCTCCAGCCGGATGCCCAGCAGGTCCTCCAGCACCACCCGGAAATACCACCCGGCCGCCCCGGTGTACCAACTCCACAGCGCCTCGCCGTAGTGGTCCGCCCCGGCGGACACGTCCGCCGCCAGCACGTATGGCTCCGCGCCCCACACCGGGGCCGGATGGCGGCCGGGCAGCAGGTCCAGGAGCATCTGGCAGCCCAGGTCCACGGACCCCTCCCGCAGCAGCGCCGAGGCCAGCCACACCGCCCCGTGGGTGTATTGGCCGCCGTTTTCCCGGTAGCCCGGCCCCACGGCGCGGATATAGCCCGGGTCCCGGCCCCGGCCGTCGAAGGGCGGGTCGAACAGCTTCACCAGCCCGTGGGCCCGGTCGTACAGCCGCTCCACGCAGGACGCCAGCGCCGTCCGCACCCGCTGCTTATCCGCCGCGCCGCTGAAGGACGCCCAGCTCTGGGCCACAGAGTCGATGGCGCAGGCGGACGCTCCCGCCCCGCCCAGGGGCGCGCCGTCGTCCCACCAGCCCCGCAGATACCATGCGCCGTTCCAGCTGCGCTCCGACGCCTGGGCCAATTGTTCCGCCGCCTGGTCATACCGCTCCCCGCCGGGGCGGTCCAGCCGCTTCAGCAGCGCGGCGAAGCGCCGGGCCACATGGATGAAGAACCAGGTCAGCCACTGGCTCTCGCCGCCCACCTTGTCCATGCCGTCGTTCCAGTCGCCGGAGCCGGTCCGCAGCAGCCCGTGAGGCCCGCATCCCCGCTCCAGCGCCAGGTCCAGCGCCCGGCGGGCGTGGTCCAGCACAGGGCTGCGCTCTTGCGTCAGCGCCGGGGCGAAATACCGCTCCCGCTCCCCCTTTGCCAGGGGCGCGCCCTCCAGCCAGGGGGCCGTCTCATCGGCGATGGCCGTGTCTCCGGTCTTTTCCACATACTCGCACAGCGCCCACGCCAGCCAGATAAGGTCGTCCGAGCAGCGGGTCCGCACGCCCTTCGGCCCGGCGGGGCCGTCGTGCCACCAGTGCAGCACGTCCCCCTCCTTGAACTGCCTCTCGCAGCAGGCCAGGATGTGCCGCCTGGCCCGGGCCGGGGCGATAAGAATCAGGTTCGTCACATCCTGCAGCTGGTCCCGGAAGCCCCAGGCCCCGCCGCTCTGGTACATACTGGCCCGGCCCATGATGCGGCAACTCATGGCCTGATAGGCCGCCCAGCCGTTCATCATCCGGTCCAGGGCCGGCTCCGGCGTGCGGATATGCACCCGGCCCAGCACCGCCCGCCAGCCGTCCCGCACCCGGACCAGTTCCCGGGCGGCCCGGTCCGGGTCGGCCAGGGCCAGCAGGGTCTCGGCGCTCTCATAGCCGCAGACCAGCACGCTCACCCCGCCGCCCTTCCACATGGCCCCGAAGCAGGGCGCGAGGCCCGCCCCGGTGCGGCCGTCCATCCGGCCGGCGAGATAGGCCGCCCCGTCCCCGGTGAAGCCGGAGAACGGACGGCTGCACACGGCCCGGAACACCGCCTCCGGCCGGACCGCCCGGGGGTTGACCGCCGTGAGGCACCCGCCGTCGAAGCCGGTGATCACGCAGGGCGCGTCCGCGGCGCTGGCCGTCAGCGCCAGGGGCAGATACCAGCCGATATACGCCTGGTCCCCGCCCTCCACGATCATGATCCGCGCCCGGAAGCCGTTTGGCACGAAGGCGGTCAGGGCGCAGTCCTGCTGCTCCCACCGGTTCCAGCCGAAGCCGCTGGTCACCCGGCAGGGGCCGCCGGAGGCGAACAAGCTCCGCCGGCCCTGGGCGGTCACCAGCTCCAGGGCCTCCCCGCCGCCGGTGGCGAGCGGGTCGTTCATCCAGGGATCCACCGGCTGCTCCCGGGCGTTTTCCAGCCACATGAAGCCGGTGCCGCAGTCCGCCGCCAGGTAGCCGAAGCTGCCGTTGGTCAGCACGTTGCACCAGGCCCGGGGCGGCAGCGGCGGCGTGCAGTAGCGCACCGCGCCCCCCGTCAGGTACTCCACCTCCGGGGCATGGCGGCCGTCCCGCTCCGGCAGGGGCATAAGGCCGGGCAAAGACCCGGCCCGTCCGTCCCGGGCAATGTCCAGCCGCACCGCGGCCGCCGCCAGCTCCTCCCCGCCGGTGAACCACACGCCGCCCCGGACGCCCTCGAAGCCGGACAGGCCGTACTTTGCCAGATACCGGCGCAGTTCGTCGGTCCTGGGGTGCAGGTACTGGCCCTGCTCCCCGGCGTCGATCACCAGGTCCGCCGCCACGCCGCAGGCGGTGATAAGGGCGTGGCGCTTGATCATCCGCCTGGCCCCGTCCAGGTCCGCCCCGGCGTCCACATACACGATGGGCAGGTCCCCGGACAGGCCCTTCTTCCATAGCGCCTCCCGGGCAGACCCCGGCCGGGCCGCCACCCGGGGCGAACACACCGCCGCCGCCAGCTGGAAGGCCGCCCGCATCCCGCTCTCGCCCATGCCAAGCAGCGAGGCCATGGACCCGGCCATGTCGGCCTGGCCCCCGGTGAGGATGCGCCGGGCGCCCTCCTCCGCCTCCCGGCGGCTGGCGCCGCAGCAAAGGGCCAGCGCCGCGCACCCGCCCTCCGGCAGCACGGCCCGCACCGTGGCCGGTCCGTGCATCTGCCAGCCGCTGCCCTCCGCCAATGCCAGGTCCACCGTGGCGGCCAGGCACAGCCATGTCTCCGGCAGCTCGCCCCGCGCCAGCCGCCGGACCAGGATCGCGCCCCGCCGGGCCGTCACCTCCAGGCCCAGCCGCCAGAAGGCGGGGTGGGCCTCATGGTCCGCGGGCCGCGCCAGCACCGGCTCGAACCGGACGGTCAGCACACCGCCGCTGGGGCCGGTGATCCGCCGCAGCTCCCCCCGCTCGCCGCTGGCCACGGCCATGGACGCGGAGGCCACACGGCCGCCCTGGCGGGCGGTGAAGGTCAGCGCCCCGGCGGCGTAGCGCCAGGGGCGGAACGCCCCGTCCCGGCGGGAGGGCGTCAGGGCCGCGCCGTCCAGGGTCAGGGCGAACCCCTCCGGGCGGTACAGCAGCAGCCCGTCCGTCCGGGCCGCGCACCGGCCGTCGTCGCAGGCCAGGAGCGTATACACCCCGTTGGACATGGGGAACCAGGCGGGAGACGAGGGGACGTAGCCCTCCCCCTCCCACTGGAACGCCGGGCGGTCCGGGCGGCCCTCCGGCGGGCGGGAGATGGGGCTGCGGCTGCGGCGCAGCACCTCCCCGCCCAGGGGGACCCGCTCCGCCAGCAGCGGCCGGAACGCCCGCATCTCCGGCCCGGCCATAAAATAGCGGCGCAGGGCCCCGCCGGTGAGACAGTTGGCCGCCGCCGCCACGCTCATGCCCAGGTGGTGGCTCATGAAGCAGGCCACCACCTGGCCCCCCTTGCCCGTGCGGCCGGGGGTCATGTCCAGGGCCTCATAAAAGCCGTACTTGCCCCATAGCCCCATCCCCTTCAGCCGCCGCAGGTTCATCACCGCCGCCTTGGGGTGGACGCACAGGGCCAGAAAGCTGGCGTAGGGCGCCAGCACCAGCTCCCCGTCCATA
The DNA here is from genome assembly GCA_947630645.1 of uncultured Oscillospiraceae bacterium. Lineage (GTDB taxonomy): Bacteria > Bacillota > Clostridia > Oscillospirales > Oscillospiraceae > CAJOIG01. The sequence goes on from CANRIF010000010.1 coordinate 31,778, forward strand.
TCCCGGCGCAGGGCCAGCGCGCCCACGCCGTGGGCCTTGTAGCGGTAGTCCATGCCCGCGTCCAGGGAGAAAAAGGCGCTCTCCGAGCTGCCCCAGGGCGTGCCGGCCCGCTCCCCCCGCCGCCGCTGGGCGTAGAGGCAGAACCGGCCCGTCTCCCACAGCATAGAGCCGCCTATCATGGGCAGGAACAGCTCCGGCATCAGGTACTCGAACATGGACCCGGACCAGCTGGCCAGGCCCCGCCAGCCGTCCAGGGCCAGCCGCGCCCGGCTCAACGCCTGCCAGTGGCGCACTGGGACCTCCCCTCTCGCGCAGGCCACGAAGCTGGTCAGCCGGGCCTCCGACGCCATCAGGTCGTAGTGCCCGGGGGAGGGCTGGCCCACCGCCGGGTCCAGGCCGATGCGGAAAAGCCGCTTTTTCTCGTCGTACAGCGCCGCGAGGTCGATCCCATCCGCCAGCGCCATGGCCCGGTCCGCCAGGTCCGGGTGGCCGTGGGCGGCCATGCCCCCGGCCAGGCAGATAAGACAGGCGCACAGGTTGCCGCTGTCCACCGTGGACACATAGGCCGGCTGGAGCGGCGCGCAGGTGCGGGTGTCGTACCAGTTGTATAGATGCCCCCGCCACTTGTCCAGCGCCTCCGCCGTGGCCAGCAGGCGGCGGATGAACTCCGCCGCGTCCCCGTCGGATATGATCTCCATCTCCAGCGCCGCCAGCGCCGACACCAGCGCCAGGCCGATGTTGGTGGGCGAGGTCCGGTGGGCCGCGCCCTTGGGCGGCTGCACCTGCACGTTGTCCGGAGGCAGCCAGTGGTCGGCCCGGCCGCACTGGTCGGCAAAGTAGCGCCACATGGCCGCCGCGCTCTTGCGGAGAAAGGCCCGGTCGCCGTCGGTCATGTCGTTTTTCGGCGTCTGCTCCATGCCCGCCAGATAGGCGAAAAAGGGCGCGAACGCCCACACCACGCCGGTGGCCTTCCCCGCCGGCCCGGGGGCCAGCAGCACCAGCGCCAGTCCCAACGCCACCGACGCCCACATGGCCGCCGGCCGGTCCCGGCCCCGGTCCGCCTGGGACGCGGGGACCCACTGGAGCATCCGCTTGTGGCTGACGCCCATCCGCCACAGGGCCGTGACGGCGGCGCTGGCGCAGGTATAGCCCTCCCAGACCAGGAAGATCAGCCGGGCGAACAGCCGGGTCAGGGACCCGCCCAGGCCCCGAAGCACCCCGCTCCGGCACCGCACCCGCACGTCGCTGGCCCGCACGAACAGCCCCGCGAAGGCGTCGTGGACCGCGTCCGCCCCCAGGCACACCAGCGCCGCCGCCCCGGCCCAGCGCCCCGCCGGGGCACAGAACGCCCACACCAGCGCGGTCAGCGCCGCCGGGGCCACCAGGCTTCGCTGCACGCTGTCAAGCAGCCGGAACCGCTCGATGGGCGCCATGTCCCGCCCCCGGCCGAAGAGCCAGGGCAGGTTCTGCCAGTCCCCCCGGGTCCAGCGGTGCAGCCGCCGGAACCAGGCGGCCGCCGTCACCGGCGCGCCGTCCGTCAGCTCCACGTCGCCCACATAGGCGCCCCGCAGATAGGCCCCCTCCAGGGCGTCGTGGCTGAGGACGGCGTTTTCCGGGAACCGGTCCTCCAGGCAGTCGAGATACGCCTCGGCGTCCACCACGCCCTTCCCGGCAAAGCCGCCCCGGTCGAACAGGTCCGTGTACAGTTCCCCCGTGGGCGCGCCGTAGGGGTCCGTACCCCCCTGGCCGGCCCAGATGCGGGCGAAATCGGTGGCCATGGCCCGGTCCAACTCCACCGCCATCCGGGGGTGCAGCACCCCATGGCCCCGCACCACCGCGCCGCCCTCCACCACCGGGGCGTGCAGCGGGTGCATGGCCGTGCCGATCAGGGACCGGGCAGTCCCCGGCGCCAGGCGGGTGTCCGCGTCCAGGCACAGGATATACCTGGCCCGCAGCCCGGCCGGGTCCCCCGCCAGGCACTTGAGGCAGTTGGGCCGGCCCCGGACGCAGCGGGCCAGTTCCAATATGGCGCCCCGTTTCCGCTCCCAGGGGGCGTACACGCCGTCGGCGGCGTTCCAGGCCGGGTCCCGGCTGATGAGATAGAACCCGCCGCCGTATTTTTCATTCAGCCCGTCGATCACCGCCCGGGCCGCGTCCAGCCGCTCCGACCCGGCGGGCGGGAAGGCGTCGCCGTCCGGCAGATCCGCCAGCAGCGCGAAAATAAGCTGGTCCCCGCAGTCCCGGCTGGCCAGCTTGTACTCCTCCAGCCGCCGGGCCAGCCGCGGGCCGGCCTCGTCGTCCGCCAGCAGCGCCGACACGGCGCACACCGTCCGCCCCTCCCGGCCCACGCCCTCCTCCAGCGCCAGCCGGGGCAGATACCGGGGCCGGGTCAGCCGCAGCAGCGCCGAGTCCAGCCCCACCCGCACCAGGGACCACACCGGCGCCAGCGCCAGCAGCGCCGTCATCACGCTGCCCGCCCCCAGGCCCGCCAGGGCCGCCAGCACCGCCGTCAGCCCGGCCCGGACCGCCATATAAGCCGCCCCGGTGCTTTCCGTCTGGGGGAACAGGGTCTGATGCAGGCCCTCCTCCAGCGCGGCCTCGGCCGCCTCCAGCGCCGTCACGCCGCGCTTTTTCGCCAGGCGCTGCAGCCGCGCCCGGTAGAGGGCGCGGCTTTGTTCGTCCATTTTGGGGTACACCGGGTCCCGGCGCAACAGCCCGTCCACCGGGTCGCTCTGCTCCAGGGCGGCGGTCAGGTCCGTGTCCGCCAGGGTCCGCAGGCCGGTGAACAGTTCCGCCGCCGCGGCACCGTCCGTCCCCGGCTCGGCCAGGGCCTCCACCAGGGCGGCCCGGAGCGCCGCGCCCACCAGCGCCGCCTCGCTCTCCGGCAGTTCCGCCCCCCGGCGGGCCCCGGTGAGAAAGGCGGCGATCCGCTCTTCCGTCACCGGCCCGGCCTCCGCCAGACGCCGGCACAGGCTCACCAGCGCCGCCCCGTCCGGCCCCCGGCGCAGCCGCCCCGCCCCTCGGAAGGCGGCCAGGGCCAGGCCCGTCTCCCGGCGGGCCAGATATTCGTTGTCCGCGAACCACGCGCTCTCTCTTTCGTCCCGGCCCTTGGCCGCCACGGCCTCCATGGCCCGGGCCAGCCGCCGGGCGGCGCGCTTGGCGCTGACCGTTCCTTTGATGGGGATGCTCCTGGCCGCTTCGTCGCCCCATCCGGCCAGGCGTTCGGTGCTTATCTTTTCCATACCAGGGATTTTTCCCGTGGGGACGGCAGAATATACCGCCCCGGCCGTCAAGAAAACCACTTGACAGCACCGGCGGGATGGTGTATGATAGACAGGCTGTAAAGCAAAGTCCTTGACAGAAGGAGGCGGCCAGCATGGACGAGACACCCCTGGACCGGTCCCTCCTGCTGGACTTTTACGGCGAACTGCTGACCGCCAAACAGCGGACGGCCTGCGAGCTGCACTGGAACGAGGACCTGTCCCCGGCGGAGATCGCCCAGCAGAGCGGCCTGACCCGCCAGGGGGTGTGGGACATCCTGCGGCGGGCGGAGGCGGCCCTGCGGGAGTATGAGGCCAAGACCGGCCTGGTGCGCCGGTACATGGAGCGGCGGGAGGAGATCGCCGCCATCCGCCGGGACCTGGCGGCGCTGCTGCCGGAGGACGAGCGCGGCCGGGACATCCTGGCGCGGCTGGAGGAGCTTTTATAAATGGCATTCGAGAGTCTTTCGGAAAAACTCAACGGCATCTTCAAGAAGCTCCGGGGCAAGGGCCGTTTGAGTCAGGCGGACATCAAGGACGCCATGCGCCAGGTGCGGATGGTGCTGCTGGAGGCGGACGTGAGCTACAAGGTCGTGAAGGACTTTGTCAGCGCCGTGTCGGAGAAGGCCGCCGGCCAGGAGATACTGGAGAGCCTGAACCCGGCCCAGATGGTCATCAAGATCGTCAACGAGGAGATGACCGCCCTCATGGGCGGCCAGGCGGCGAAGCTGAACTACTCCTCCAAGGTCCCCAGCGTGGTGATGGTGGTGGGCCTGCAGGGCGCGGGCAAGACCACCAATACCGCCAAGCTCGCTGCGTTCATCAAAAAGCAGCAGAACAAGCGGCCGCTGCTGGCCGCCTGCGACGTATACCGCCCCGCCGCCATCACCCAGCTGGAGACGGTGGGCGCCCAGGTGGGCGTGCCGGTGTTCCAGATGGGCCAGGCCGACCCGGTGGACATCGCCCGCGCCGCCGTGGAACACGCCCGGCGCCACGGCAACGACCTGGTGTTTTTAGACACCGCCGGCCGGCTGCACGTGGACGAGGCGCTGATGGAGGAATTGAAGCGCATCAAGGCCGCGGTGGACCCGGCGGAGATATTGCTGACCGTGGACGCCATGACCGGCCAGGACGCGGTGAACGCGGCCGCCGCCTTCGACGAGGCCCTGGGCATCACCGGCGTGATGCTCACCAAGCTGGACGGCGACGCCCGGGGCGGGGCGGCCCTCTCTGTGCGGGCGGTGACGGGCAAGCCCATCAAGTTCGCCGGCACCGGGGAGAAGCTGGACGCCATCGAGGTGTTCCACCCCGACCGGATGGCCAGCCGCATCCTGGGCATGGGCGACGTGCTGACCCTGATCGAGAAGGCCGAGCAGGCGGTGGACCAGAAGAAGGCCGCCGAGATGGCCGAGAAGCTGATGAAGAACCGCTTCACCCTCCAGGACTACCTGGAGCAGATGCGGTCCATGAAGGACATGGGCTCCATCGAGGACATCATCGGCATGGTGCCGGGGATGGACGCCAAGGCGCTGAAGGGGGCCAAGATCGACCCCAAGGCCATGGCCCGCACGGAGGCCATCATCCTCTCCATGACGCCCAAGGAGCGGGCGAACCCCGCCATCTTGAACGCCAGCCGGAAAAAGCGCATCGCCGCCGGCTCCGGCACCAGCGTGGTGGAGATCAACCGGCTTTTGAAGGGCTTCGACGCCATGAACGCCATGATGAAGCAGATGTCCGGCTCCCGCAAGGGCAAGAAGATGGCCCGCCGCTTCGGCATGATGGGCTTTTGACAGCTTTCAAAATTCCGACAGGATTTGAAAAATAAAAACCATATCATTTTGGAGGAAAACAAGCAATGGTCAAGATCCGTTTGAAGAGACAGGGCGCGAAGAAGGCCCCCTATTACCGCGTGGTGGTGGCGGACAGCCGCTCTCCCCGTGACGGCCGCAACATCGAGGAGCTGGGCACCTATGACCCCATGGCCAAGCCCGCCTCCATCCAGATCGACCTGGAGCGCGCCAAGTACTGGATCGGCTGCGGCGCCCAGCCCACCGACACCGTCCGCGGTCTGCTGAAGCTGGCCGAGGCCCAGGCCGCCCCCGCCGCCGAGCCCGCCCCTGCCGCCGAGCAGGCCGAGTGAGACGGAGCATCCCATGAAGGAACTTCTCACCTATATCATCCAGAGCCTTGTGGACGATCCGGACAAGGTGGTGGTGGATGAACACACCGAAAACGGCGGCACCGTGTACGAGGTGCGGGTCGCGGACGGGGATATGGGCAAGGTCATCGGCCGCCAGGGCCGGATCGTGCGCCAGATCCGTGTGCTGATGAAGGCGGTGGCCCAGCGCCAGGGCAAAAAGGTCTCCGTCGAGATACTGGATTGAAAAAGCGATATCTGGAAGCGGGCGAGATCGTGAACACCCACGGCGTCCGGGGCGAGGTGCGTATCCAGCCCTGGGCGGACGAGGCGGACTTTCTGACCCGCTTCCGCCGGTTCTATATCGACGGCGCGGCGGTGAAGGTCCGCTCCTGCCGGGTCCACAAGCAGATGTGCGTGGCCGCCCTGGAGGGCGTGGAGGACGTGAACGCCGCCATGGCATTGAAGGGCAAGGTGATCTTCATCGACCGGGAGGACGCCCGCCTGCCCGCCGGGACGGTGTTCTTGCAGGACATCCTGGGCGCCCGGGTGGTGGACGAGGCCGGCGCGGAGATCGGCGTGCTGACCGACGTGCTGCCGGAGCCGGCCGCCAGCGTGCTGGTGGTGACGGGCGGCGGCCGGGAGATATTGATCCCCGACGTGCCCGCCTTCGTACTCAAAAAAGACGCGGACGCGGCCCTGGTCACCGTCCGCCTGATCGACGGTATGTGACAAGCATAGACGCATACAGCGCATCCCCCATCGGGGATGCGCCGTATGCTTTTTATCCTATGTCAGAGCAGAGTTCCTTTTTCCGGCCGGTTTTACGGCTGGGCCGGTTCCGCGGTAGGCTCGGCGGCGGGCTCCGGCGTGGGCAGAGGATAGGCCTCACAATGGACGGTGGCGTTCATCACGGCGTCGTTCCCGTCGCCGATGCCCACGCCCGCCCAGTCGTACTCGCTGCCGTCGAACCATATATCCGTCAACGGGCAGTCTTTAAAGACGTACTTCTGGATCTCGTAGAGCGTCCCGGGCAGACCCACCGTGGTGAGGCTGGAGCAGCGGGACAGCAGGTACTGGTCGCCGATGGTCACGATGGGGGCGGTGACGATAAGCGTCTCCAACGCCTCGCAGCCCTGGAGCAGGCCGAAGGAGCCCAGTTCCTCATAGGTGCCGTTCAAAACCAGCGTTTTCAGGGAGGTCAGGCCGCTCAGCGCGTGGCCGTCCATCTTCTCCATGGTGTCCGGGATGGTGATGCTCTCCAGGGCGGCACAGTTCGCGAAGGCGGACTCGCCCAGCCAGGTCACGCCCTCGCCCAGCTCCACGGTCTTGAGCGCCGTGCAGCCCTCAAAGGCGTAAGCGGACACCTTCTCCACGCTGCCGGGGATGGTGATGGCGGTCAGCGCCTTGCAGTTCCCGAAGCTGTTGGCGCCGATGGCCGTGAGCCCCTCCGGGAGTACGATGTCCGTCAGCTTGACGCAGCCTTCAAAGGCGAGTTCCTTGATAGAGGTGACAGTCTCCGGGATGGCGACGGTCTCCATGCTCTCGCAGGAACTGAAAGTATAGTCCTCGATGGTCGTGACGCCCTCGGGGATGGTCACCGACGTAAGGCTGACGCACCCCGAAAAGGCGTATCTGCCGATGGACTGGACCGAGTCGGGCACCACCACCTCCGTCAGGGCCTTGCACTGAAAGAAGGCGCTGTTGCCGATGGATGTGACGCCCTCGGGGATGGTGACGCGGGTGATCTTCTCGCAGCCGGAGAACGCATAGCCTCCGATGGCCACGACAGGCTTATCCTCGATGGTGGCGGGGATGTCCAGCGTCCCTGTCCCGGTCTCGGGGCAGCCCGTGATGGTGACGCCCTCGTCGCTGACCGTGTATTCCAGGGCGCGGATGTTCACATGGGGCTCCACGGCAGCCAGGGCCTGGGCCGGGAGCATGAGCGCGGCCGCCAGGGCCAACGCCAGGGCCAAAACACGCTTTTTCATCGGTCCTTCGTTCCTTTCCGTATCGGTTTTGGGGCTTATAATTCATCTTAGCACAGATATGCCCCCGCCCGCAACATTTTTCCATGTCCCCGCGCGAATAAGGCGCATCCCCGCAGGGATGCGCCTTATAGTTTTTGTCCCCGGGTCAGTCCTCGTAGGGTTCCCAGGCGCCGTTGTCGCCGCTGGAGTTGGTGACAGTGCCGTCGGGGGCGAATTTGTACCACCAGTTGGAGGGGCCCGCCTCCGCCGAACACTGGGACACGCTCATGCCGCCGTGTTCGCTCCAGGCGAGACGGTAGCAGACGCCCTGGCTGTCCATGGCGTTGAGTACCATATCGCCGTATCGGGAAACGCCGCCTACCCGGACCGCGACAAGGTCGGCCCAGTCCGCCGTCTCCGGCGCCACCTGCTCCGCCAGAGGCCCGGCCAGCTTCAGGGAGCCGTCCCGGCCCAGGCCGACAATGAGGCCGTTGTTCATGCTGATATACGCCAGCTCTCCCCAGCCAAGGATATCTTCCGCGTATTTTCCCTCCGCCAGGACCGTGCCGTCCGCCTGGATGCCCGCCACCGTCACATCCACGGCGCCGGTCTCGGCGTTGGTCCCCCGCATCAGGTCCACCAGCACCAGGTCCTCCCAGCTGCCGCAGGTCAGGCCCTGGACCTCCTCGTCGTCCCACTCGGACACGGGCAGGTACAGCTTGCCCTGGTCGGTGAGCGCCATGTAGTTGTGCTTGTCCGACGCCACCTGGACGAACCGGGCGCCCTCCGGGGCGGCGGCCCCGCTCTCCAGGTCCACATACTTGTCGGTCACAGGATAGAACCGGACGGCCTCCGCGCCCACGTTCACGTTGCCATTGCCCGTTTCCCGGGAGAGGTCATAATCGGTCACATAGACCTTGTAGATGTCTGGTCCCACGGCGGCGATGGCTTCCTGGTTATAGTTGTTGGTGCAGTAGATCATGTCGGACACGCCCTCCATGATCTTCGCGTCCCGGTAATACAGCTCCCCGCTCTCCGTCAGGGCGAACAGTTCCACCTCGGAGCAGGTGTCCACCAGCCTGCGGACGCCCGGCATGGCGGCGTAAACGGCGGCGTGTTCATGGGCACTGCCGTAGTACGAGGCCAGGATGGTCCCGTCCTCCAGCAGGAAGTAGGAGCCGCCGGTGAGATGGTCGGCGGCGTCCATGGCGGCCTGCACATAGTCCACGGCGGCCAGCGGCTGGCCCGCGCTCTGGGCGGCGGGCTGGGTGTTTTCCGTTTCGGCGGACGCGCCATTGTCGTTTTTGCCGCCGCAGGCGGCCAGGGTCAGCGCCATGGCCAGGGCCAGCAGGATGCACAAAAGTTTTTTCATCGTCTCTGATTTCCTTTCTTCTGATTCTTACGGCTGGGCCGGTTCCGGCGTGGGTCCTGCGGCGGGCTCCGGCGTGGGCAGGGGATAGGGCTCATAATGGACAGCGGCGCTCACCACAGCGTCATTTCCGTCATCTATGCCTACGCCCGCCCAGTCGTACTCGCTGCCGTCAAACCACACCTCCGTCACCGGGCAGTCATGAAAGGCGTCCTTCTGGATCTCATACAGGGTCCCGGGCAGACCAACGGTAGTGAGGCTGGAGCAGCGCGTCAGCAAGTTATCGCCGCCGATGGTCACGATGGGCGCGGTGATGACGAGGGTCTCCAGCGCCTCGCAGCCCTGGAGCAGGCCGGGGGCACCCAGGCTCTCATAGGTGCCATTCAGGACCAGCGTTTTCAGCGAGGCGAGGTCGCACAGCGCGTGGCCGTCCAACCGCTCCATGGTGTCCGGGATATTGATGCTCTCCAGAGCAGTGCAGCCCCGGAAGGCGTACTCGGCCAGCCAGGTCACGCCCTCGCCCAGTTCCACGGTCTTAAGCGCGGTGCAGTCCAAAAAGGCGTAAGCGGACACCTTCTCCACGCCGCCGGGGATGGAGAGGTTAGTCAGCGCCGCACAGCCGTTGAAGCAGTTGGCGCCGATGGCCGTGAGCCCCTCCGGGAATACTATATCCGTCAGCTTGACACACTTTCGGAAGGCGTCCTCGCCGATGGAGGTGACGGTCTCCGGGATGGCGATGGTCTCCAGGCTCTCACAGCCGCTGAAAACATCGTTCTCAATGGCCGTGATACCATCGGGGATGGTCACCGACGTAAGGCTGGTGCAGTCGGCAAAGGCGCTCCGGCCGATGGACTGGACCGAATCCGGCACGACCACCTCCGTCAGGGCATAGCACTGGGAGAAGGCCCCGTCGCCGATGGCCGTCACCCCGTCGGGGATGGTGACGCAGGTGATCTTCTCGCAGTGGGAAAAGGCCCCGTCGCCAATAGCCACGACAGGTTTATCCTCTATCGTGGCAGGGATGTCCAGCGTCCCTGCCCCGGTCTCGGGGCAGCCCGTGATGGTGACGCCGTCGTCGCTGACCTCGTATTCCAGGGCGCGGATGTTCACATGGGGCTCCGCGGCGGCCAGGGCCTGGGCCGGGAGTATGAGCGCGGCCGCCAGGGCCAGCAGGATACACAGCAGTTTTTTCATACGTCTCCTCCTCAAAATATATTCGTAAGCGCCTTATTCCGCCGCCGGGATCAGGGGCCCGACCGCCTCGCCGGGGTCCATGACGGTGATATCCGTCTTGGCTATGTATTCCGGCTTTCGGCTCC
>CANRIF010000011.1 GCA_947630645.1 uncultured Oscillospiraceae bacterium
TTGGCAAAGGCGGGGTCGTTCTTGGTCTCGCCCTTCTCAAAACGGGTGTTCTGCAGCAGCATGATCTCGCCGGGCTTGAGGGCCGCGGCCTTGGCCTGGGCGTCGGGGCCCACCACGTCCTCCGCCAGGATGACGGGCTTGCCCAGCAGTTCGCCCAGACGCTTTGCCACGCCATCCATACGCAGCTCGTCCAGGGTCTTCTGCCACTTGGCCTCGGTGAGGCTGGCGGGGTCCTTGCCCTTCTCGGTCTGCTTCTTCACCCACTTTTCAAAGCTGGGCTCGGGCTTGCCCAAGTGGGAGCAGGCGATAACGGCGGCGCCGTTGTCCAACAGATACTGGATGGTGGGCAGCGCCGCGCGGATGCGCTTGTCATCGGTGATCTCGTTGGTCTTCTTGTCCCGGGGCACGTTGAAGTCGCAGCGGAGCAGGACTTTCTTGCCCTTGACATCGACCTGGGTCACGTTCTTTTTGTTGTAGTTCATGATCCTATTTCCTCCATTAATAATGGTTTTAAACGTCTTCCTCCCCCACGGCCATGATGCCCGTCTGGAGCAGGCCGGGGAACCCCTGCTGGCGCAGGGCCTCATATAATATAATGGACGCGGAACTGGCCAGATTGAGGCTGCGTGCCCGGGCCTTCATGGGGATACGCAGGCACCGGTCCCTGTACCGCTCCATCAGCGCCTCCGGCAGGCCGGAGGTCTCCCGGCCAAACATCAGCGCCGCGTCCGCGCCGAAGGACGCCTCGGCATAACTCCGGGGCGCTTTCGTGGACAGCAGCCACAGCCCGTCGTCCCCGTTGCGCTCCAGGTACTCGTCCACGTTCTCATAGACGTGTACGTCCACCAGGTGCCAGTAATCCAGCCCGGCCCGCTTCACGGCGGCGTCGGATATATCGAAGCCCAATGGCTTGATGAGATGCAGGCTGGCGCCGGTGGCGGCGCAGGTCCGGGCGATGGCGCCGGTATTCTGGGGTATCTCCGGGGCGTATAGCACGATGCTGTTCATACTGATCAATAAACCGCCTATTTCTCCACTATGCGGGTATCATTATATACTATCGCCGGTTTTTTGCAAGGGAAACTTCCCCAAATTTTGCCCTCCCTTGCAAAATTTGGATAGAGTGTCTATAATGTCTTTGAGGTGATCCCATGGAAACATTGTATATCGTCGTCCCCTGCTATAACGAGGAGCCATGCCTTCCCGAGACTGCGCCGGTGTTCCGCCAGAAACTCGCTTCCTTGGAAGCCGCCGGGCTCATATCCCCGGCCAGCCGGGTCCTTTTCGTGGACGACGGCTCCGCCGACGGCACCTGGGACATCATCCGCTCCCTGCATGAGAGCGACCCCGCCTTCTGCGGGCTGCGACTGAAGCCCAACCGGGGCCACCAGAACGCGGTGATGGCCGGGCTCATGGAGGCCCGAGAGCGGGCGGATATCACCATCAGCATCGACGCGGACCTGCAGGACGACATCGACGCCATGGATGGCATGGTACGCAAGCACAGCCAGGGCTTCCCCATCGTCTGCGGCGTTCGTACCAGCCGGACCACTGACACATTCATGAAGCGTTTCACCGCCCAAAGCTACTATAAGATCATGAACCTCTTCGGCGCGAAGCTGGTCTACAACCACGCCGACTTCCGCCTCATGGACAAGGATGCCCTGGAAAAACTCTCCCGCTACCACGGCGAGGACCCCTTCCTCCGCGGCCTCGCCACCCGGCTGGGTCTTCCCATCGCCACGGTGGAGTATGAGCGCGCCCCACGGGTCGCAGGCGAGAGCAAATACACCCTGAAAAAAATGGTCAAACTGGCCATCAAGGGCTTCACCAGCGCCCGCTGTAAGCCGGAAAACACCCCCCGTCCCCCCGATCCCCACATCGCAGAGCGGCTTTTTTCGTGAATATTTATCCCCTTTCCCCCGGGAAAGGGGTTTTGTTTTGTATAGATTGCAAGAACATTCATCATTATTCAAAATTTCATGAATATAGCATTGTTTATTCATTTCCAGTGGAATATAATCCAACCATCGAAGCAAACAAGCTGCGAACAAAACATTTCAAATATGGAAGGATGGAACTGAAAATGAAGAAACTGATCGCTATGCTGCTGGCGCTGACCATGGTCCTGTCGATGGGCGCGATGGCCTTCGCCGCCGAAGGAGAGGAAGCCACCGAGGACGAAGAGGCTGCCGAGGCCGAGGTGCCCGAGCTGCCCGACTACCTGAAGGAACTGGAACTGCCCGAGGTCACCACCATCGAGGAAGGCAAACTCATTATGAGTACCAACGCCCAGTTCCCTCCCTATGAGATGGTCGCTGACGCCGACTCCACCGGTTTTGCCGGCACCGGCTTCGAGGGCATCGACGTGGAGATCGCCTGGTATCTGGCCCAGACCCTCGGCCTGGAGCTGCAGATCAACGACATCGACTTTGACGCCGCCATGCTGGACGTGCAGAACAACAGCTCCGACATGATGCTGGCCGGTCTGTCTTACAGCGAAGAGCGTGACGAGAACATGGATATGTCCGACACCTACGCCCACGGCGTACAGGTGGTCATCATCCCCGAGGACTCCGACATCGAGACCGCCGAGGATCTGGCCGACGGCAAGCTGATCGGCGTGCAGCGCGGCACCACCGGCGATATGTACTGCACCGACGAGTACGGCGAGGAGAACGTCCAGTCCTATGACAACGGCGCCATTGCCGTCCAGGCCCTGATGAACGGCCAGCTGGACGCGGTCGTTATCGACCAGGAGCCCGCCGAGCAGTATGTGGCCGCCAACGAGGGTCTGAAGACCATCCCCTCCATCTTTGAGCCGGAGGAGTACGTCCTGGCCGTGGACGAGGGCAACACCCAGCTGCTAGATGTGCTGAACACCATCCTCAACACCATGATTGAAAATGGCCTGGTGTCCGAGATCATGTCCCACTACATCGGCGGCGAGGCGGAGCCTGACGCGGAGCCCGCTGCGTAAATCCCGCTTTGTAAAAAGGGCGGCTGCTGCCGCCCTTTTTCCCTATATCGAGAAAGGTGAGTACTTATGGACCTCTCTGGGCTTTATGAGACGCTCTCTGCCCTGCCAAAAGGCGACTTATCCGTATGGCAGAGTTTTTTCCTTAAATTCTATCAGGCATGGTTCGCCAACGGCCGCTGGCAGCAGTACTTCAAGGGCCTGGCCTCCACCATCGAGGTGACCGTCATCGCCCTGGCCATCGGCGTGGTGCTGGGCGTGATCGTGGCCATGGTCCGCACGGCTTACGCCCAGCGGCGACCCGGCACCCACAACCCTGTCCTGGCCGTCGTGGACTTCATCTTCAAGATCTACGTCACCGTCATCCGCGGTACCCCCATGATGGTGCAGCTGCTGATCATGGGCTTCGTCATCTTCTCCTCCAGCCGGAACACCACCTTTGTGGGCGCGCTGACCCTGGGCATCAACTCCGGCGCGTATGTGTCCGAGATCATCCGGGGCGGGCTTATGAGCCTGGACCCGGGCCAGGCGGAGGCGGGCCGGTCCCTGGGGCTGGGCTACATCCAGACCATGTGGCACATCGTCATCCCCCAGGCCTTCAAGACCATCCTCCCCTCCCTTGGCAACGAGTTCATCGTGCTTTTGAAGGACACCTCCCTCATCAGCGTCATCGGCGGCAAGGAGATCGTCTACTTCGCCAAGGCCATCGTGAACCGCACCTACGAACCCATGTTCCCCTACATCATCACCGCCGTCATGTATCTCATCCTCGTGATGGCATTCAGCTATTTGCAGAGCTTGCTGGAAAGGAGGCTGCGCGCCAGTGATAGACGTTAAGAACCTGACCAAGGCCTTTGGCGACCACGTGGTCCTCAACGACATCTCCGAACACATCTATCCCGGCGAGAAGGTGGTCATCATCGGCCCCTCCGGCGGCGGCAAAAGCACCTTCCTGCGCTGCCTGAACCTGCTGGAGACCCCCAACGCCGGCACCATCACCTTCAAGGGCACGGACATCACCGACCCCAAGAGCGACATCAATAAGTACCGCCAGAAGATGGGCATGGTGTTCCAGCACTTCAACCTGTTCCCCCACATGACCATTATGAAAAACCTCACCCTGGCGCCCATGAAGCTGCTGAAAAAGTCCAAGGCCGAGGCCGAGGAAACGGCCATGGAGCTGCTGGGCCGGGTGGGTCTGGCGGACCGGGCGGCGTCCTATCCCAGCCAGCTCTCCGGCGGGCAGAAGCAGCGCGTGGCCATCGTGCGGGCGCTGTGCATGGAGCCGGAGGTCATGCTCTTCGACGAGCCCACCTCCGCCCTGGACCCGGAGATGGTGGGCGAGGTGCTGGACGTGATGAAGTCCCTGGCCCGGGACGGCATGACCATGGTGGTGGTCACCCACGAGATGGGCTTTGCCAAGGAGGTGGGCGACCGGGTGCTGTTCATGGACGGCGGCGTGATCGCCGAGCAGGCACCGCCGGCCCAGTTCTTTGCCGATCCCCAGACGGAGCGGGCCAAAAGCTTCCTTGCCAAGGTCCTGATGTGACATCCCCGGCGGGGACCGGAAAAACTGTGACTTTTTGCTGATTTAAATTGTTTTAGTTGCCCAAAAAATTTGGGGCGCCAAACACCGGCCTGCACAGTTTCTCCAAACATCTTTTTGACCGATTGACAATTTAAAAATGAGATACTATTATCATCATAACATCCCGCGAAAAACATATGATTTTCAGCCGCGGCCCACGGCTCCGGCAGGAAATAAAATTTTGGAAAGAGGTACACAAAAATGAAGAAATCCACATTCAAGAAGCTGGTCTGTCTCGTCATGGCGATGGCTCTGATTGTGGCTCTGGGCGTGACCGCCTTCGCCACTGAAAACCCCGCCCCCATCAAGATCGGCGGCATCGGCCCCCTGACCGGCGCTGTGGCCGTGTACGGCGTCGCCACCTACAACGGCGCGCAGATCGCTGTTGATGAGATCAACGAGGCTGCCGGCTACACCGCCATCGAGTTCAACTTCCAGGACGACGAGGGCGACAACGAGAAGGCCGTTAACGCTTACGCCACCCTGCAGGACTGGGGTATGCAGGTCCTGTACGGCACCACCACCACCGGTCCCTGCGTGGCTGTGTCCGCCGAGACCAATACCGACCGTTACTTCGAACTGACCCCCTCCGCCTCCTCCCCTGACGTGACCGCGGGCAAGGACAACGTCTTCCAGATGTGCTTCACCGACCCCAACCAGGGCATCACCGCTGCCAACTACGTCAAGGAAAATGAGCTGGGCGAGAAGATCGCTGTCATCTACAACAACGCCGACGCTTACTCCACTGGCATCGCCCAGGCCTTCGTGGCCCAGGCCGAAGAGCTGGAGTTGGAGATCGTGGAGCAACAGACCTTCCTGGCCGACACTGACACCGACTTCTCTGTGCAGATCAACGCCTGCAAGGACGCCGGCGCCGACATGGTGTTCCTGCCCATCTACTACACCCCCGCTTCCAACATCCTGCGTCAGGCTAAGGACATCGGCTATGCTCCCACTTGGTTCGGCGGCGACGGCATGGACGGCATCCTGACCATGGAGGGCTTTGACACCGATCTGGCCGAGGGCCTGCTGTATATGACTCCGTTCGACACCACCAGCGAGGCCGGCGTTGCGTTCGTGGAGAAGTATGAGAAACTCTACGGCGAGACCCCCAACCAGTTCGCCGCCGATGGCTATGACTGCATCTACGCCATCTGGCAGGCCTGCCAGGCCGCCAAGGTCACCGCTGAGACCAGCCACGAGGACGCCTGCGAGGCCCTGATCGAGACCTTCACCTCCGAGGACTTCGCCGTGGACGGCCTGACCGGCAACGGCATGACATGGAGTGCCAACGGCGAGGTCGCCAAGGCCCCCTACGTGGTGGCTATCGTGGACGGCGTTTCTGTCCTCCAGTAATCCATCAGTAGAACGTTTTTAAAAGCGCAGGGTTGCCGCTCATACGGCAACCCTCGCTTGCCATTTTGATTCTGTCAACAAGGAGGTGCAAGGTATGATCGGTCTTATCTCCAACCTGATCAGCGGCGTCAGTTTGGGAAGCGTTTATGCCATCATTGCACTGGGATACACCATGGTCTACGGCATCGCCAAGATGCTGAACTTCGCCCACGGCGACGTGATCATGGTGGGCGCGTACATATGCTTCTGCGGGATCAACTACCTGTCCCTGCCCCCCGTCGTGGCCGTCCTTCTGGCCATCATCGCCTGCACTGCGCTGGGCATCGTCATCGAGGGACTGGCCTACAAGCCTCTGCGCTCCGCGCCTAACCTGGCGGTGCTGATCACCGCCATCGGCGTGAGCTATTTCCTGCAGAACTCCGCGCTGCTGATCTGGAAGAGCGACCCGAAAGTCTTCCCCTCCATCATCAAGCTGGAGCCCATCCATTGCTTTGACGGCCAGCTCACCATCGGCGGCGTGACCCTGGTAACGGTACTGTGCTGCATCGTAGTGATGGTGTGCCTGACCCTGTTCATCAGCCGCAGCAAGACCGGTAAGGCCATGCGGGCCGTATCGGAGGACAAGGTCGCGGCGCAACTGATGGGCATCAACGTCAACCGTACCATCTCCGTGACCTTCGCCATCGGTTCGGGGCTGGCAGCGGTCGCGGGCGTGCTGCTGTGTTCGGCCTACCCCACCCTGATCCCCACCACCGGCGCCATGCCCGGCATCAAAGCCTTCACCGCCGCGGTGTTCGGCGGCATCGGCTCCATCCCCGGTGCCATGCTGGGCGGCATCCTCCTTGGCGTCATCGAGATCTTCGCCAAGGCTTATATCTCCACCCAGTTCTCCGATGCCATCGTCTTCGCCGTGCTGATCGTCGTGCTGCTTATCAAGCCCACGGGCATCCTGGGCAAAAAGATCAGCGAGAAAGTGTGAGGTGCGGGAAATGAAAAATGTGAAAAAGACAAGACGCCGCGACTTCATCACCTACGGCATGGTCATCGCCGCCTATCTGGTGGTGCAGGCACTCCTGGATACGGGTCACATTTCCAATTCTTTGAAAAACCAGCTCATTCCCATCTGCGTGTACGTGTGCATGGCGGTGAGCCTGAACCTGGTTGTAGGCATCCTGGGCGATCTGAGCCTAGGTCACGCAGGATTTATGAGCGTGGGCGCTTTCACGGGCATCGTGGTGTCCATGAGCCTGCAGAACGCCATCCCCGATGGGATCGTGCGCCTGATTCTGGCCATCGCGGTAGGTGCCGTGACGGCCGCCATCGCGGGCGTGCTGGTGGGCGTGCCGGTGCTGCGGCTCCGGGGCGACTACCTTGCTATCGTCACACTGGCCTTCGGCGAGATCATCAAGAACGTCCTCACCAACCTCTATGTGGGTGCGGACGGCAACGGCCTGCATATCAGCTTCAAAAACGCCATGGCTATGGGCATGGGCCTGGACGGCAAGACCATCATCAACGGTCCCATCGGCGCCGTTGGCGTGACGAAGCTGGCCACCTTTACCGCCGGCTTCATCCTGATTCTGGTGACCCTTTTCATCACGCTGAATCTAATCAACAGCCGCTCCGGCCGGGCCATCAAAGCCATTCGGGACAACCGCATCGCCGCGGAGAGCGTGGGCATCAACATCACCAAGTATAAGCTGATCGCCTTTGTGGTCTCCGCCGCCCTGGCGGGCATGGCCGGCGCGCTGTACGGACTGAACTACTCCGGCCTCGCCGCCAAGAAGTTCGACTTCAACACCTCCATCCTGGTGCTGGTGTTCGTGGTCCTGGGCGGCATCGGCAACATCCGCGGCTCCATCATCGCCGCCACGGTGCTTACCGTCCTGCCCGAGATGCTGCGGGCGCTGCAGGATTACCGGATGCTGATCTACGCCGTCATCCTGATCCTGGTGATGATCGTAACCAACAACCCCCTACTGCGTAGCGTGACGCAGAGCGTTGTCAAGAAACTCAAGGCTCCTTTCGTGAAGAAAAAGGACGCCGCTCCCGCGGAAGGAGGCGACAGCAATGGCTGAGAAAGTCAAACTCGTACCCGTTCCCAGCGGCAGCGTCATCCCCGAGCGGGATATCGACAAGAGTCCCATCCTGGAGACTCACCACCTAGGCATCGACTTCGGCGGTCTGGTGGCTGTGGACGACTTCAACCTGACCATCGGCCGGACCGAGATCGCGGGCCTTATCGGCCCCAACGGCGCGGGCAAGACCACTGTGTTCAACCTGCTCACCAACGTCTACCAGCCCACCCGCGGCACCATTCTCCTGGACGGCAAGGCCACCAAGGGCATGAAGACCAGCCAGGTCTGCCGTCTGGGCATCGCCCGCACGTTCCAGAACATCCGCCTTTTCTCCAATATGAGCGTGATGGAGAACATTCTGGTGGGCCTGCACTATGAAATGAGTTACAATGCCCTCACCGGTGTGCTGCGCCTGCCCGCGTTCTTCCGCAGCGAGCGCATCGCCCGGGAGCGGGCCATGGAACTTTTGAGCATCTTCAACATGGAGTCCATGGCGGACGACCAGGCAGGTTCCCTCCCCTACGGCGCCCAGCGCCGGCTGGAGATCCTCCGGGCCCTGGCCACCAACCCCAGCCTTCTGCTGCTGGACGAGCCGGCGGCGGGCATGAACCCCTCCGAGACGGAGGAACTGATGGAGAACATCCGCCGCATCAGGGATATGTTCCAGATCGCAGTGCTGCTCATCGAACATGACATGAACCTGGTCATGGGCATCTGCGAGGGCATCTGCGTCCTCAACTACGGCCGGGTCATCGCCAAGGGCGACCCGGACCAGATCAAAAACGACCCCGTGGTCATTGAGGCGTATCTGGGCAAGAAGGGGGCGAAATAAATGCTGAAGGTCGATAACATCAACGTCTATTACGGCGCCATCCACGCCCTGAAGGGCATCTCCTTCGAGGTGAACGAGGGCGAGATCGTGGCCCTGATCGGCGCCAACGGCGCGGGCAAGTCCACCACGCTGAAGACCGTCTCCGGCATCATGCACCCCCGCACCGGCAAGATCACCTTCCTGGACGAGGACATCACCCACACCGACGGCTACAAGCTGCCCGCCAAGGGGCTGGCCCAGGTGCCAGAAGGGCGGCGCATCTTCCTGCAGATGACCGTGATGGAGAACCTGGAGATGGGCGCTTTCGTGCAGAAAAAGCCGCCCCAGGAGGACTTTGAGAACGTGTTCACCCACTTCCCCCGCTTGAAGGAGCGCCGCAGCCAGATCGCCGGCACCCTCTCCGGCGGCGAGCAGCAGATGCTGGCCATGGGCCGGGCGCTGATGAGCCACCCCAAGCTGCTGATGCTGGACGAACCGTCCATGGGTCTGGCCCCCATCCTGGTGGAGGAGATATTCAGCATCATCCAGGAATTCCACGCCGCCGGCACCACTATTTTGCTGGTGGAGCAGAACGCGGAGATGGCCCTGCAGATCGCCGACCGGGCCTATGTGCTGGAATCCGGCGCCATCGCCCTGTCCGGCACCGGCGCGGAACTGGCCCAGAGCGACGCCATCAAAAAGGCCTACCTGGGCGGCTAAGAAATATCACATCAAAAAAGTCCGAAAGATGGAGTTTCCTCCGTCTTTCGGACATTTTTTCTTTTTTCCCTGCACTGTACCTGCCTCAACCGCCGACCAGCAGTCCGGCAAGTTCCCCCGCCGCTCTCTCCCATACAGCTTCCTCCGCGGCGGGCCGGACATAAAACCCTCCGCCGTCCCGGAAGCGGGCATACTGCATCAGGCTTTCCTGTGCGTGCAGCGTTTCAAAGGAGCGCAGGCGCTCATATCTCCTGCAAAAGATCTGTTCCCGGTACGTCTCATATAGGTACGGCGCGGTCGTATACATCCGCATCTCCACCCGCGCGTCCAGTGCCGCGAGCGTCAGCGGGATCGTGCCGCAGTAGCCGGACTCCACCACCAGGACCTTTTCCTCCTTTAGCCCGTCCAGCAGCCCGTGAAGCGCCTTTTCCAGCGCGGGCTTTCCCTTCAACACGGCGCGGATGCGGCTTTTGCAGAAGTCAGTGAACGCCCCGTGGTCTGTTACGCCGCTCTCCAGCGCCTCGTAGACGGGCAGCCGCAGGGCGTCGTCCGCCCCCTGTCCGGCCAGCTGACAGAGAAAGCGCCGGTTGATGACCCAGGGATACAGCCCCTCCCTGTCCTTCACCCGGTAATAGAGATACGGCAGGAAGGTGTCCCGGAGCAAAAACACATAGGCGGTGCCAGGCCGCCAGCCGATCCACTCGCAGTAACAGCGCAGTTCCCGCAGAAAAGGGTTTCCGGACGGGGACGCGGTCCCCGCCGCGCGCTTTGTAAGTTCCGCGCAGACCGTCTCCAGTTCTGTCTCCTGGCCGTATGCCGTGTCCGCGTCCAGCCTTTTCTGCACGGGAAACGGCCGCTCGCCCTGCCGCGCCAGAAGTTCTTTCAGCCTTGATACGGCGCGGTACTTGTTCTCCAGCGCGTCAGCCAGCGCCGTATAGCCCTCGTCCAGCAGGTCGTCCAGCAGCTTCAAAAGCTGCTTTGCCTCATATATCCCGCTCTCGTCCAGGCGCCGGCCCTCCAGCCGGTCCAGCGCCTGGGCGTAGTATTTCTCGTGAAAGGAGAGAAATCCCATGTCAGGCCATGAACCGGACTACCAGCCACAGGATGATCAGGTGTGCCGGATACAGCGCGTAAAAGACGTATTTCGCCCAGGGCCGCCTCTCCAGAAGCCTTCCCCGTTCCCCGTCGTAGCACCAGAGGAAAAAGCCGGAGATGGGCGCCGTCACATAGGGCACGCTCACCGCGCAGCCTACCAGGATACGCAGGCCCTTTTTCTCTTGCAGCAGGTAATACACCGCCGCCAGCAGCAGCGTGGGCAGGCCGAACGCCCCCTGCAATATCATGCTCCACAGCACGGATGCCACCACGATGCACCCCTGGGCGATCCGGTACTGCGCCCCCTTCCGGCTCTGGAACATCTCCAGCCCGTAGAGCATCATCAGCCCCAGCGCGTAGGTGAACATCACGTTCTGACCGGAGAAGTCCCACACCTTGCCGTTCATGGCCAGGTCGTAGGGCACCTCGCTCACCACGGCGAAGGCCAGCACCGTGAGGATATACCGCCGGAAGCTGGCGGTGTGCAGAAAGCCCTCCACCAACAGAAAGGCGAACACCGGGATCGCAAGCGCCCCGATGAACTGGAGCATGGTGGACCACGCGGACAGCGTCATCAGCAGCGGGTCCGCCTCCAGCGCCGCCATCAGTTCCTCGGGGGTGTGTTCCGTGGCCTGCAAAAAACCGTTCTGGAAGACGGCGCGGCCGGCGGTGTAGAAAAAGGCCGCCGCGCAGCCGTAGACCTTCAGGGCCGTGCCGGACATCCGCAGGCGCAGAGGGGGCTTCTTCTGCCACTGGTCGTTCATCGTGTGGAGCGTCTCTCCCATGGATATGCCTCCTTACAGCGCCCGGATGGTGTCCTGGGCCGGCAGCGCACGGCCCTCATAGTCAAACAGCGTCTGGTTGGCCCACTCGTTGCCGCCGGGCCCCTTCTCGCCCACATACCGCAGCGCCTCCTCCGACGCCCAGCCGCTGCCGCACACGGGTATCCACGCCGGCTCCCACCAGATGAAGCCTCTGCCCCAGCCGCCAGGCACGGCCCGTATGGCCGCCGCCAGGTCCCGGATGAAGTCGCTCTGGCCCTGGGGGGACATGGGATAGTCCACGCCCGCCGCCAGCTTCGCCGTGGCGGCCATGCCCTTGCGCTCGCCGGCGGAGAGGTCCTCGTAGGCCGCGTAATCCTCCAGCGTGAAGCCCATGCTTGTCTCCGCCACCAGCACGTCCTTCCCGTACAGGGCGGATATCTCCGCCATGCTCTGGGCCAGGCCGTCGATGGGGCCGTTCCAGAAGGGGTAATAACTCATGCCGATCACGTCGAAATCCGCGCCGCCCGCGGCGAAATACCGCTCCAACCAGGTCTTGTAAAGGGCCGCGTTGGGGCCGTTGTCCAGGTGGACCACCGCCTCCGTCCCCGGCAGGACCTCCCGCACCGCCCGCAGCCCCGCGTTCATGAAGCGGACGATGCCGTCCATGTCCGGCCAGCGGCCCAGGGGCCAGAGAAGGCCGTTGGTGATCTCGTTGCCCACCGCCACAATGTCCGGGGCCAGGTCCTGCTCCGCCAGGGACACGAGCGCGGAGCGGGTGAAGGCGTAGACAGCCTCTTCCAGCGCCGCCGCGTCCAGGCCACGCCACGCCTTCGGCATGATCTGCTTGCCCGGGTCAGCCCAAAAGTCGCTGTAATGGAAGTCAAGCATCCACCGACAGCCCAGGTCCTTGGCCCGCCGGGCCAATATCGCCGTCCGCCCCAGGTCGTTGGTGCCCGCGCCATAGGGCCGGCCCTTCTCGTCATAAGGGTCGTTCCATAGCCGCAGCCGCACCAGGTCCATCCCGTGCCGGCGCAAAATGGTCATAGCGTCGCCGGGGCCGGCCTCGTCGGTGAACCGGCCGCCGTGTTCCTCCACGTCCAGCAGGCTGGACAGGTCCATCCCCTTGATGAATCCGTTCAAGCCTTGCCGTCCTCCCCGGAGAAATCCTCAAAGTCCGTGAAGCGCCGGTACATGGCCCCATAGCGGAAGCGGGCCATGCGGTTTTTCTCCTGCACGTCCGCCTCGCTGCCCCGGTACTGGCAGCGGATGCAGTAATACTCGTCCCTGTCCTTATCGTAGAACATATCGATGTCCAGGTCCCGCATGAAGCAGGACGGGCAGCGGTAATTCAGTCTGCCCTTTCCAGCTTGAGCCATGTGGCAAAGACCTCCTTTTCTCTCAACGTGCCTGTGTAACCCAGGGTGAACATGGGGCTGAAGGCGTAGCCCTCCCGGACGTAGCCCGTCTTGTCCCGGCCCTGGCAGGCCATGGATACTTTCGTCTTGATGGGCGGGATGACGCAGGACACGCTATCCGCCCCGGATGCCGACGCCTCCCGGCACTTGTACTCGTAGGGGATGGTCTGCACGCTCTCCCCCGCCGACACCGCCAGCGTCAGACTGGTCATGTCCTCCGGGTACTCGGTGGTGCCGTAGCAGGCCACCATATACTCATTGACCGTCACCTCGGCGGCCGGGTCGCTCATAGACAGCACCCGCCGCTCGATCTTGATGTCCCCCGTCCCCTCCGGGAAGGTGATCACGGTCTGCAATTTGATCGTCAGGTCGGAAAACTCGATGTCCACCGGGTCCAGGGTCAGCACCCGGTCACCGCCCTGCTGGGAGAAGTGGCTGTGGGTCCGGCACAGGCACAGGTCCACCTCCTCGCCGCCATGGCACACCTTGGCGCTGCGGACGGTCCCCTCCCCGGCGTAGTGGGTGAAGTAGCCGGCCCGGTATTTCTCCTGGATAAGGAAGGGGTAGCTGGCGTCCTGGACGTGGGGCGTGCCGATGCCCACGGGCCATTCCAGCTTGGCGGCGTAGGGCCGCAGGTCCACGATGGCGCCGCCCTGGTCCATGTTGACGCAGGCCCGCATATAGGGGTCGCAGTACCAGAAAAGCTGCTTGTCGCTGCCGTAGAGGATATCCCGCCACAGGGCGCACTCCGGCTCGGTGTAGGTCTTTTTTGCCCGGTAGAAGTCGGCAAACTCGCTCATGGTCATGTCGGTGAGCTTGCCCTCTTTTTTCAGCTGGCCGTAATAGGCGCAGCCGTCCTCGTAGGACTTTTTCAGCAGCTCGTAGGGCGCCTCCCACCGGCCCATCTTGTTCATCCAGCCGGGTCCCACGAACATCATATTGTAGGCGTAGCCGTTGTTGAACTTGGCAAGGGAGCGATATTGGTCGATCAGGTTGTAGAGATAGGGGTACTCCCAGGTGTCCGCATCGTAGATCATGCCCCGCAGCACGTTCTGCGGGTGGGTGCCGAAGTTGGAGCCATTGCCGTCATAGCAGGCCAGCAGGTCCCGGGACAGGTGCGGGATCGCCACGATGCCGCTGTCCTCGGCCGCGTTCGCGGCAGGGGCGTGGGTGTTCTGCTTGGACGGGATCCAGGGCGCCCAGGGGCCGCCGTCCATCAGGGTGTACCAGGAGTTGTTGCAGGTGTGGTAGGCCTTCGGCCCCTCCTCCCAGCAGGTAGCCACGGCGCACTTGACGCTGGGGTATTCCGCCTTGATGAAGTTGATAAGGTCCGCGTCCATGTAATAGGACCCGGTGGATCCGGGATAGAAACCGAAGGCGTCGTGGAACTTCTCGAACACGTCCCGGACGATGGCCTTCTTGTCCTCCATGGAGAACATCCAGATACAGAAATCCTTGGTCTTATACTTGGCCCGGAACTGCTCACAGGGCAGGCCCAGGAGGCTCAAGGCGATCTCGTCGCCGTACTTTTCATGGTGTTCCTTGGCGATGGCCACGGCCTCGGCGTTGAAGAGGCTGGCATAGGTCATCTGGATGGTGGTCTTCAGGCCGTTGTCATGGGCGATCTGCTGCTGGGTCTTGAAGATATCCAGGCTCTCGGTCAGAAGGGCCTTGCGGCCGATGTCCTCGGCCTTGCCCTGGCCGGTGACCTTCTCGGCGTACTCCGGCACCATCTCCGGCCGGTGGATGATGTTGACGATGAACTGGTCCATAGGCTGTTCCCTCCCGCGTCGGACGCGCAGAAAAATATGTCTTTTCAGGAGAAAAATATGATGTATAATAAGTTTATCAGCAATCCATCGCCCCGTCAAGTGGAGGGTAGATCATGATAGACAAATTGCTTTACGGCGCGGCGTACTACGCCGAGTATATGCCGGAGGAGCGCATCGAAAAGGACATGGAGCTGCTCGCCGCGGCGGGTTTTGACCTGATCCGGGTGGCGGAGTCCGCCTGGAGTACCTGGGAGCCGAGGGACGGCGTATTTGATTTCTCCCTGCTCACGCGGGTGCTGGACGCGGCCCAGGCCCACGGCATAGCCGTCATCGTGGGCACGCCCACCTATGCCATCCCCCCGTGGCTGGCGCAGAAATACCCAGACGTGATGGCGGACACCCACGCCGGCCCCTGCCGCTACGGCCACCGGCAGAACTTCGACCTGACCCACCCCGGTTACCGCTTCCACGCCGAGCGCATCATCCGCCGGCTCATGGAGGCTGTGGCCGCCCACCCCGCCGTCATCGGCTATCAGCTGGACAATGAGACAAAGCCCTACGACACCTGCTCGCCCCGGGCGCAGGCCCTGTTTAAGGACTGGCTCAAAGAACGCTTCGGCACTGTGGAGGCTTTCAACGCCGAGATGGGCCTCGCCTACTGGTCCAACTCCATCGCGGACTGGGACGAACTGCCCGACGTGCGCGGGACCATCAACGGCAGTCTGGGCGCGGAGTACGCCGCCTTTCAGCGCCATCTGGTGACGGAGTTTCTGCTCTGGCAGCGGTCCATCGTGGACGAATACCGGCGGCCGGATCAGTTCGTCACCCACAATTTCGACTACGAGTGGCGCAACTACTCCTTCGGCTTACAGCCGGACGCGGACCAGTTCGAGGCCGCCGCGGCGGTGGACATCGCTGGGTGCGACATCTACCACCCCGGCGAGGACGCTCTCACCGGGGCGGAGATCGCCTTCGGCGGCGCCCTGGCCCGGGGGCTGAAAAAGTCCAACTACCTGGTCCTGGAGACACAGGCCCAGGGCAATTTTGGGTGGCTGCCCTACCCCGGCCAGCTGCGGCTGCAAGCCCTGGCCCACATCGCCTCCGGCGCGGACGGCGTGGAGTACTGGCACTGGCACAGCATCCACAACGCCATCGAGAGTTACTGGAAGGGCGTTTTGAGCCACGATATGGCCCCGGGCCAGACGTACCGGGAGGCGGCCCAGATCGGCGCGGAGCTGCAAAAACTCTCCCCTCACCTGCTGCATCTGCAAAAACACAGCCGGGTGGCCGTGATGGTCAGCAACCGCTCCCAGACAGGCCTGGCCTGGTTCCCCACCTGCCAGCAGGGCGAGACGCCGGACAAGAATTACAGCGACTACCTGCGCTGGCTCTGCGACAGCCTCTATCGGCTGAACGTGGAGTACGACATCGTCTCTGACGCCCAGCGTGACTTTTCCGGCTACGATCTGCTGGTGCTGCCCTGCCTTTACGCCGCGGACGAGGACCTGCTGCGGGCTGTGGACGGGTATGTGAAGGACGGCGGACATCTGCTGGCCACGTTCCGCACCGGCTTTGCGGATCGATACCTCAAGATATACCACGACGCCCAGCCCCACCTGCTCACCCGCTGCCTGGGCCTGACCTACGACCGATTCACCAAGCCCGTGGGCGTGACCCTGGCCTCGGACGCCATCGCCCTGCCGGATGATACGCCCGTCACGGACTGGATGGAACTGCCGGAACTGCGCGGCGCCCGGGCGCTGTGCGTATACGACCACCCGTTCTGGGGCGGCATCCCCGCCGTGACCGAGAACGACTACGGCGCGGGCCGGGCAGCCTACCTGGCCGCCTGCTTCTCCCCCGCCGGGCTGGACGCGGTGCTGGAGGCGCTGCTGCCCCGGCTGGGCGTGGACGTGCCCCGGGAGCGGTTCCCCCTGGTGGTGCGGCGCGGCGTCAACGGAATGGGCCGGGAGGTCACATTCTACTTCAACTTCTCCTCCTCGCCACTCCCCGTGCCGGACCACCCCGCCGGGACCCTTCTGCCGGAGGAGACGGCCCTGGCCCCGGATACGCCCATAGAGCTGCCGCCCTGGGGCGCGGTCCTTTTGGAACAATAGCACACGCAAAAAACTGAGCCGGCTGGGACCGTGCCGGCGGCCGCACATTGACGGGAGCATCTCGCCAGTGCGGACGCAGGTATGGTCCCAGCCGGACCTCACATATACCAAGACCGACCCAGGCAGTATCTATGTCTGGGCCGGTCTTTCTTATCCCTACTTATGCCAGCAGGGTCTTGTCGCTCTGGATGCTGCTGCCGCTGATCTCGGCGAACTTGTCCAGCAATTCTTTCATGGTCAGGTGGGCCTTCTCCTCCCCGGCCACGTCGAAGATGATCTTGCCCTCGTTCATCATGATAAGACGGTTGCCGTGGGCGATGGCGTCCTTCATGTTGTGGGTGACCATGAACGCGGTCAGGTGGTTCACCTCGATGACGGCGTCAGTGGTGTTGAGGACCGTCTCGGCGGTCTTGGGGTCCAGGGCGGCGGTATGCTCGTCCAGCAGCAATACCTTGGGCTTTTGCAGCGTGGCCATCAGCAGCGTCAGCGCCTGGCGCTGTCCGCCGGACAGCAGCCCCACCTTGGAGGTCATGCGGTCCTCCAGGCCCAGGCCCAGGTCCCGCAGCAGTTCCCGGTACTCCTCCTGCTCCCGGCGGGTGATGCCGGGCATGAGGGTGCGGCTCTTGCCCCGGCGCTTGGCCAGGGCGAGGTTCTCCTGGATCTGCATGGTGGCAGCGGTGCCGTTCATGGGATCCTGGAACACCCGGCCCAGGAACTTGGCCCGCTTATGTTCGGGCAGCGCGGTCACGTCCTGGCCGTCGATGACGATGGAGCCAGAGTCAATGGGCCACACGCCGGCGATGGCGTTGAGGACCGTGGACTTGCCCGCGCCGTTGGAGCCGATGACGGTGACGAAGTCCCCCTCGTTCAGCGTCAGGTCGATGCCGTTGAGGGCGCGCTTCTCGTTCACGGTGCCGGGGTTGAAGGTCTTATAGACGTTGTGCAGTTCAAGCATCGGTCTTGACCTCCTTTTTCGCCTTGCTCATGTAGCGCTCCTTCAAATAGGGGATCGCCAGGAACACCGCCACGACCATGGCCGTAAGCAGCTTCAGGTCGGTGGCCTCCAGGCCCAGGCGCAGCACCAGCGTGATGACCACATAATAGATGACGGCGCCGATGACGGATGCCAGCAGCTTTAGGGCGAAATTGCGGAACAGCTTATCCAGCAGCACCTCGCCGATGATGACCGCCGCGAGGCCGATGACGATAGCGCCCCGGCCCATATCCACCGTGGCGCTGCCGGAATACTGGGCCAGCAGCGCGCCGGACATGGCCACCAGGCCGTTGGACACCACCAGCCCCAGCACTTTATTGCGGCTGGTGTTGATGCCCTGGGCGCGGGCCATGTTCGGATTGGCGCCGGTGGCGCGGATGGAGCAGCCCAGCTCCGTGCCAAAGAACCAGTACATGAGTGCGATGACCACCGCCACGATGATCACCAACAGGATCAGCGGGTTCCGCGACGACAGCTCCCGCACATAGCGGGACGAGAGCATCAGCGGGTTCCGGTCCACATTCAGTCCCAGGGTGGCCTTGGTCTTGGCGGCCGCGTCACCCAGCTTTATGATGTCGCCGATGGCCATGATCCGCAGGTTCAGCGAGTAGAGCGCCAGCTGGGTCAAAATACCGGACAGGATGGCCGGGATGCCGCAGGCGGTGTGCAGCAGCCCTGTGACCAGCCCCGCCAGCATCCCCGCCAGCACCGCCATCAGCAGCGCCAGCCAGGGGTCCCAGCCCATGGTGATCAGCACGGCGCACACCGCGCCGCCGGTGGACAGCGTGCCGTCCACGGTCAGGTCGGCCAGGTCCAGTATCTTGTAGGTCAGGTATACGCCGATGGCCATCAGGCCCCAGGCCAGTCCCTGTCCCAATGCGCTGGGAAGAGAGCGCCCAAAGGAAAGCAGGAAATCCATACGGTAGTCTCCTCTGATGAATGGGGATCATAATAAAACGGCAAAGCCCAGCGGAAAAGGAAAGTCCCTTTTCCGCTGGTCTGCGGTTTTTAAGTCTTATTCAAGGGAACGGGTCAGCCCTCGGTGCTTTCCGCTTCGGGCTCTTCCTCGGTCTCCTCGGCCTCTTCGCCCTCCTCGGCCTCCTCCTCGGCGCCGATGGCCACATAGCCCTCAGGCGGCTCGATGTTCAGCGCCGCGCAGTTGTCGGCGTTGTACTCCTTGGTGACTTCGGGCGCAAACTGGACGGGCATCTCGGAGATGTCGGCCTCGCCCTTGAGGATCTCCGCGGCCATCTGACCGGTGATGTAGCCAAGGTCATAGTAGCTGATGGACAGGGTCACCACGCCGCAGCCGGCGCAGATGTTCTCCTCGCCGGCCACCACGGGCACACCCGCGGGCAGGACGATGTTGGCGATGGTCTGGGTGTTATCTGCCACATGGTTGTCGGTGGGGACATAGATGACATCGGAGCCATCACAGGCGCTCTGGGTAACGGCAGGCAGGTCGTTCACGTCAGTGAACGGGAACATCTCGCACTTGTAGCCCATCTCCTCGCTCTCCAGGTAGCCCTTGATCACATTCACCTGGTAGATGGAGTTAGGCTCACCGGAGCAGTAAAGCAGGCCCACGGTCTCGGCGTCGGGGAACATCTCATGGAGGACCTCCGCCTGCTGGTCCAGCGGGGCCAGGTCGGAGGTGCCGGAGACGTTGCCGCCCACGGTGCCGGTCCAGTCCTCGATGCCCAGGGCGGTGGCATAGTCGGTGACGGAGGTGCCCAGCACGGGGATGGTGTCGGTGGCAGCGGCGGCCATCTGCAGCGGCGCGGTGGCGTTGGCCAGGATCAGGTCCACGTCAGCGGCCACGAAGCCCTGGATGATGGGGTCCACAGCGGAGTCCTCGCCGCCGGCATTGCCCTCGTCAAAGGTCACGCCGTCCTCGCCGAATTCATCGACCAGGGCGTCCTTGAAGCCCTGGGTGGCCAGATCCAGCGCCGGATGGGGCATATACTGGCAGATGCCCACTTCATAGGGGTCCTCGTCGGCAAAGGCCGTGACGCCCAGAGCCAGGACCATGGTCAGAGCCAGTACGATCGCAAGGGTCTTTTTCATGTTGATGCTTTCCTTTCCGAATCGAAATAGTGTGTTGCACGCAGGGAACGTACACATTATGTACTGGCGTTATTCTATTACTTTAAATGGTTGATGTCAATGTGCAGTTTCCCCAAAAACCGCACATTGACATCCTTTTCGTTGATGCAATATCCCCTGCTTGTGAAGGGTCACTTCAAGACCACTTTCCGGAAGCTCTTTTTGCCCCGGCGCAGCAGCACGCCCTGGCGCAGTTTTTCCGCCGGCACGGCCATAAACAGGTCAGTGACCTTCTCCCCATCCAGGGTCACGCCGCCCTGGGCGATGTTCTGCCGGGCCTCGGAGTTGGACTTCACAAGCCCCGCCTTCACCAGCAGCGCCTTGATGTCCGCCGCCCCGTCGGTGAGGTCGTCCTGGGTAATCTCCGTCACGGGCATCTCGTCGCCGGAGCCAGCCCCGAACAGGGCCTTGGCCGCGGCCTGGGCCTTGGCGGCTTCCTCTTCCCCGTGGACCATCTTCGTCAGCTCGTAGGCCAAGATCTCCTTGGCCTCGTTGATCTTCTGGTCCTGCCAGTGGTCCATCTCCTCGATCTGGTCCATAGGCAGGAAGGTGAGCATACGGATGCACTTCATCACGTCCGCGTCGCCCACGTTGCGCCAGTACTGGTAGAAGTCGTAGGGGCTGGTCTTGTTGGGGTCCAGCCACACGGCGTTTCCGGCGGTCTTGCCCATCTTGTTGCCGTTGGAGTCGGTCAGCAGCGTCACGGTCATGGCATAGGCGTCCTTGCCCAGCTTGCGGCGTATAAGCTCCGTGCCGCCCAGCATATTGCTCCACTGGTCGTTGCCGCCGAACTGCATATTGCAGCCCAGGGTCTGGAACATATGGTAGAAGTCGTAGGACTGCATGATCATGTAGTTGAACTCCAGGAAGGAGAGGCCCTTCTCCATCCGCTGCTTGTAGCACTCGGCACGCAGCATATTGTTCACGGAGAAGCAGGCGCCCACCTCCCGCAGCAGGTCCACATAGTTCAGGTTCAGCAGCCAGTCGGCGTTGTTGACCATCATGGCCTTGCCCGGTCCCTCGCCGAAGTCGATGAACTTCTCCATCTGGCGCTTGAAGCACCCGGCGTTGTAGTCGATGGCCTCCCGGGTGAGCATCTTACGCATATCGGTCCGGCCGGAGGGGTCGCCGATCATGGTGGTGCCGCCGCCGATCAGGGCGATGGGCCGGTTGCCGGCCTGCTGCAGCCGCTTCATGAACGTGAGCGTCACGAAGTGGCCGGCGGTCAGGCTGTCCGCCGTGCAGTCGAAGCCGATGTAAAAGGTGGCCTTGCCGTTGTTGATCAAGTCCTTGATCTTGTCCTCGTCCGTCACCTGGGCGATCAGCCCCCGGGCGGTCAGTTCTTCATACAGGGTCATGTTCCGTCTCTCCTTGATGCTGTTTTTGTTTCCAGGCGTCCGCCGCGGCGAGCAGCTCTCCGGCGGAGGCGGTGGTTGTCTCGGTGATGGTGTCGCCGCCGGTGAGCCGGGCGATCTCCCGGACCCGGCCGGGTCGGTCCAGTTCCGTCACGGTGGTATAGGTGCGGCCGTTCTTCTCGGATTTCTCGATAAGGTACTGGCTGTCGGCCATGGACGCGATCTGGGCCAGGTGGCTGACGCAAAGCACCTGCCGCTGCATCCCGGTGAGGGCCAGCTTCTCCCCCACCCGGCTGGCCGCCACGCCAGACACGCCGGTGTCGATCTCGTCGAACACCGCCGTGGGCACCGGGTCATTCTGGCCGAACACGGTCTTCAGCGCCAGCATGATGCGGCTCAACTCGCCGCCGGAGGCGATGCGGCTGATGCGGCCTGGGGCCTCCCCGGCGTTGGCGCTCATGAGGAAACACACCGCGTCCGCCCCGTCGGGGCCGAAACCCGGCTCTCCCGCCAGGGGCGTGACCGACGTGACGAACCGCACCGACGGCATGGACAGTTCCTTCAGTTCCTTCACCACCCGCGCCGCCAGGGCCTGCCCGGCCCTCTCCCGGCTGGCGGTGAGCGCCGCCGCCGCTGTCCGGCAGTCCTTTACCAGCCCTTCCCGCTTTTTGTAAAGGCGCTCCAGTGCCTCGTCGCTGCCCTCCAGTTCTGCCAGGCGCGCCGCGGAGTCCTCGTAGATGTGGAGCAGTTCCGCCTCGTCCGCGGCGGAGAATTTCTTCTCCAGCCGCCGCAGCTGGGCCAGCCGCCCCTCCACCCGGTCGAATTCCTCCGGGGAGAAGTCCAGGCTGTCCCACACGTCCCGGACCCGTTCCGCCGCGTCCTGCAAAAGGCTCACCGCCTCGGCCAGGGTGTCGTCCGCCGCCGCCAGATCGGCGCTCCAGCCCCGGGCGCGGGCCAGCCAGCCACGGGCCTGCCCCGCCAGTTCCAGGGCGGAGCCGTCGTCGCCATAGAGGGCCGTGTACGCGCCCTCCGCCGCCTCCCGCAGCTTCTCCCCGTTTCGCAGCAGCGCCGAGCGCGCCTCCAGTTCCGTCTCCTCGCCGGCCTTCAGCGATGCCTTCTCCAGTTCCTGCACCCGGTATTCCAGGCTCTCCGCCAGCCGGCGGCGGGCCTCCCCGTCCAGGGACAGGCGGCGTATCTCCCGCTCGTTGGCCTGCCAGGCGCCATAGGCCGCCCGGTAGGCTTCCAGGACGGCGCCGTTTTGCGCGAAGGCGTCCAGGTAGTGCAGGTGCCGGCTCTCGTCCAACAGCTGCCGGCCGTCGTTCTGGCCGTGGATATCCACCAGCAGCGCCCCGAGCGCGCGCAGCTGCGCCACGGTCACGGGCACGCCGTTGACCCGGCAGGCGCCCTTGCCGTCGGCGGACACGGTGCGCTGGACGATCAGGGTCCCTTCCTCCGGCTCCACGCCGTTTTCCAAGCACCAGTCCCGCGCGGCGTCCGCGTCGAACACCGCCGCCGCCAGGGCGCGCTCCGCCCCGGCGCGCACCAGTTCCCGGCTGGTCCGCCCGCCGGTGACGGCGTACAGCGCGTCGATGACGATGGATTTGCCCGCGCCGGTCTCACCGGTCAGCACGTTCAGGCCCGGCCGGAACTGCACGTCCACCCGTTCCACCACCGCGATATTCTCGATGTGGAGGCTTTTGAGCATAGCCGTCCCTCTTTACCGCTTGTAGGCCCGGCGCAGCTGGGCGCACAGCCGCTCCGCCGCCGCGGCGTTACGCATGATGATGATGCCCGTGTCGTCGCCGGCCACCGATCCCAGCACCGCGTCCTCGCCCATGGCGTCCACCGCGCCGCACACCGCGCTGGCAAGGCCCGGCATGGTCCGGACCACCACCGTGTGCAGGGCGTGGTCGAAGCTCAAACAGCCCTCCCGGAAGATCTCCTCCATCCGCCGGGCGGACTCGCTGACCTCGTCCTGTCCCGCCTGGGTGTAGCGGTAGTGGCCGTTTGGTCCGATCTCCTTGACCAGCCGCAGCTCCTTGATGTCCCGGGACACGGTGGCCTGGGTGCTTGTCACGCCCCGGGCCTGGAGCGCCTCCAGCATCTGGCTCTGAGTCTCGATGCTCTGCTCGGCGATGATGTCCAGGATCACGCTCTGTCTTGAAGTCTTCATGCTCTCTCCCCCAATTTCTCAAATGCCGTCTCATAAAAGCTCTTGGTCCCCAGGTCCGCCATCAGCAGCCGGTGCGCCGATTTCTTCACGGTGACCTGGTCCCCGTCCAGCAGGTCCACCAGGCCCCGGCCGTCCGCCGACAGCACACACCGCCGCCCCTCGCTCACGTCCGACGGCACCACCGTCACGGTCCGCTCCGGTCCCAGCACGAAAGACCGGGCCGCCAGCATATGGGCGCAGATGGGCGTCAGCACGATGGCCTCCGAACTGGGCTCCACCAGCGGTCCGCCCGCCGCCATGGAGTAGGCCGTGGAGCCTGTGGGCGAGGCGACGATGATCCCGTCGCCGGAGAAGGCCAGGATGTGCTTGCCGTCCCCGTAGGCCGTCAGGCGCACGTTCTGCACGATGCCGGAGATGACCGCGTCGTTGAGGACGGTGTCGGAAAACACCCGCTCCCCGCCCCGGCGTATCTCCACGTCCAGCATCATCCGGGGCACGGCGGTGAATCCGCCGGCGGCGGCCTGGCGCAGCAGGCCGATGTTGTCCCGGTCCAGTTCCGTCAGAAAGCCGGTATGCCCCAGATTCACCCCCACCAGGGGCGCGTCGTGGAGCATCACCTCCGGGGCGATACGCAGGATGGTACCGTCGCCGCCCAGGGTGACCAGCAGGTCCGCCCCCTCCAGGGCCGCGCCCAGCTCCTTGGCGGGAAAGGGCGGCTCGGCCGCCGCCTCGCCGCACACGGGGCTCACCACCACGCTGTGGCCGTCGGCCTCCAGCATGGCCTTGACGTGGGCCGTACAGGAGAAGTCCCCGTCCCGCTGCACGTTGGTGCAAAGCACGATCTTTCTCATAGCGAGGCTCCTTTCCCGGCGTCCAGCGCCGCGTGGGACTGCGCCACCACCGCGCCGCAGTCCGCCTCCGCTCCCGGCCCGATCCTGTCCAGCCAGGCGAGATATTCGATGTTCCCCTCCGGGCCGCGCACCGGGGAATAGGTCAGGCCCCGCAGGAAAAAGCCCATGGTCCCCACGTCGGCGATGAACCGCTCCAGCACCTGGCAGTGTACGGCTGGGTCCCGGACCACGCCCTTTTTGCCCACGCTCTCCCGGCCCGCCTCGAACTGGGGCTTGACGAGGCACACCACCTGGCCGCGCTCCGTGAGCAGGCCCTTCACCGCCGGCAGCACCAGCCGCAGGGAGATGAAGGACATATCCATCACCGCCAGGTCCATGGCCTCCGGGAACATATCCGGCGTCAGGCTCCGGGCGTTGGTGCGCTCCATCACCGTCACCCGCCCGTCGTTCCGCAGGCTCCAGGCCAGCTGCCCGTACCCCACGTCCACGGCATACACATGGCATGCGCCCCGCTGCAAAAGGCAGTCGGTGAACCCGCCGGTGGACGCGCCGCAGTCGATGCAAACAAGGCCCGCCGGGTCGATGGAAAACGTGTCCAGGGCCTTTTCCAGCTTCAGCCCGCCCCGGCTGACGTAGGGCAGCTTCGCGCCCCGCACCTCCACGGCCGCCCCCTCCGGGACGGTGACGCCGGGCCGGGTCTGCTTCTCCCCGTCCACATACACCGCGCCCGCCATGATGAGCGCCTTAGCCCGTTCGCGGCTCTGGGCCAGGCCCAGGTCGAACACCCGCTGATCAAGCCTTATCTTCGCCATGCAGCATCTCCAAAACGGCCTGCGCCAGCGAGCCGCTATCCAATCCCGTTTTCCGCCGTAGGTCCTGCGGCGCGCCGTGTTCCAGTATACCATCGCCCAGATTCACCAGCCGGACCGCCCGCAGGGCGACGCCCGCCTGCTCCGCCGCGGCCAGAAGCTGTCTTCCCACACATCCGGCGGCGCAGGCCTCCTCCGCCACCAGCAGCGCCCCGGTCCGGCGCACAGAGGCCAGCACCGGCTCCGGGTCCAGGGGCGACAGCACATTGATCTTGACGACCTCCGCCTCCACGCCGCCGCTCCGGAGTACCCGGGCGGCTATGACCGCCTCGTTGATCTCCACGCCGTAGGCGGCGATGGTCACATCCGTCCCCTGCTTCACCACCCGCGCCGTCTCGTGGGAGGTGTCCGCCTTCCAGACGCCCTCCCCGCCCCGGGGGTACCGCACCGCCACGGGGCCGGTATCCTCCAGCACCGCTTTACGCAGCATGGACCGCATCTCCCGGAAGTTGGCCGGGGCGTAGACCTTCATCCCGGGAACGGAACTTAGGTACGCCACGTCGAACACGCCCTGGTGGGTCTCTCCGTCCTTGCCGACGATGCCGGCCCGGTCCACCCCGAACACCACATGCAGGCCCATGAGGGACACGTCGTGGATCAGCATATCGTAGCAACGCTGCATGAACGTGGAGTACACCGCGAACACCGGCTTCAGCCCCCGGGCCGCCATGCCCGCGGCCATGGCACAGGCGTGTTCCTCGGCGATGCCCACGTCGAAGAACCGGTCGGGCCAGGTCTCCTGGAAGCCGATAAGGCCCGTGCCCTCCTTCATGGCGGCGGTGATGGCCACCACAGACTTGTCCTCCCCGGCCAGTTCCGTCAGCGTCCGGCCGAACACGGAGGAGAAATCCTCGCCGGTATACTTCGGCACGCCGGTCCTGGCGTCAAAGGCGCCTACGCCGTGAAAGGCCGCGGGGGCCTTCTCTGCCGGCGGGTAGCCCTTGCCCTTCTGGGTGATGACGTGTACCAGCACCGGGGCGCGGTAATCCTTGGCCCAGCGGAGGGCGTTGGCCACCTTTCGGATGTCGTGGCCGTCGATGGGGCCGATGTATTCATAACCGAAGTCGTCGAAGATGTTCTCCGGCACGACCCGTTCCTTCAGCCACCGCTTCATCCGGCTCAACGCCGAGGAGAGCAGCGGGATGTGGGGCAGCACGGAGTTGCGGTACCACTTTTTGAACCGGATGTACTCCACTCGGGTACGCATCCGGCTTAGCATCTCCGCCAGCCCGCCCACGCCCTCGTTGATGCTCATGCCGTTGTCGTTGAGGACCACCACCAGCGGCTCGCCGCTCTTTCCAGCGTCGGAGAGCCCCTCGAAGGCCATGCCGCCGTTGAGCGCCCCGTCGCCGATCAGGGCCACCACGTCGTAGTCCTCCCCCAGCGCCGTCCGCGCCCGGGCCATGCCCAGCGCCACGGACACGGAGTTGGAGGCATGGCCGGCGATGAAGGCGTCATGGACGCTCTCCCGGGGCTTGGGGAACCCCGCCAGGCCGCCCATCTCCCGCAGGTCGGACAGATCGCGCCGCCCGGTGAGCAGCTTGTGGGCGTAACACTGATGTCCCACGTCGAACACCAGCCGGTCCCGGCTTGTATCGTATACCAGATGCAGGGCCACCGTCAGTTCCACCGCGCCCAGGTTGGACGCCAAGTGGCCCCCCTGTTTCGACAGGGAGGCGACCAGATATTCCCGGATCTCGCGGCACAGTTCGTCCAGCGCCTCCGGCGGCAGGGCGCGCACGTCCTCCGGGCTGTGGATGTTGTCAAGCAGACCCATGATCGTGAACCAGCACCAAGTTTATCGTCAGAGTGTATTATCCGCGTGTCCATCTATAATAGCAAAATACGCCTTGGAATGCAAGGCGTATTTTGTATATTTTCAGTGACAAATGAATATTCAGGGCACAGGCTCGTAGGTGAATTCCGTATAACGCCCGTCCCCGGCGTCGGCCTTGACCAGGTATCCGTTGTCGTCGAAGGTCAGTTCCGGGTCCTTCACGTTGTACATCACCGCCACGTTGAGGGGCAGATTCTCGATGGTGATCAGTTTCACGATGAACTGGTCATTGGCCCCCTCCACGTCCGAATAGGTCGCCGTGGCGCTGGCGCACTGGAGCAGCGGCGCGTAGGTGTAGACGCAGTCGGCGGTGGACCAGCCCCAGTCATAGCTGTAACTCGTCTCCCGGCCCTGCTCGTCGAAGGTCTTCGTGTCGCCGCCGTTGCTGATCATGGTCCCGTCCTCGTCGTACTCATAGGTGACCACGCTCTCCTGCGGGTCCCCGTTCTCGTCGGTCCAGGCGTCCGTCTCGCTCACCAGACGGCCCTGCTCGTCATAGGCGTATGTATACACGTCCTCCTGCGTGGTATCCCCCTCGGCCGAGGCCATGACGTATGTATCGACCTCGCCGGTCTTCAGGCCGTTCTTGTCGTAGGTGTAGGTATATGTGGTGCGGCTGGTGGAATAATCCGTGACCGTGCTTTCGCTATGCTCGGCCAGATTGCCGTCCTCGTCATAGGCAAAGGTGGCCTCTATGGTCATGCCGTACTCTGTATCGGCCGTATAGCCGATGATCCGGCCCTCGTCGTCATAGAAGTACTGTTCGCTGTGGCTCTCCTCGCCGCCCTCTTCGCCGGATCTCAGCCCGTCGGGACACACGCCGCCGCCGTTGTATATAAGCGTGTAGATATACACGGTCCCGTCAGAGCCATGCTCCGTCACCTGGGTCAGGCGGTAGGCTGGCGTCTCCTCTTCCGACGCCAGCGCGGACACGCCCAGCGCCAGCAGCAGCGCCGCCGCCAGAAAAATGGTTGTGATGCGTTTCATTGGCTTTTCCCCCTTATTTTTATTCGCGCCGCAGGCGCGTGGGATGCGGGACTTTATTCCTCCCGGCCGGCCAGGGCGCGGGTCAGGACCTGGAGGAACTCCGTGTCGTCAAAGGTGTTCAGCAGCCGGAAGGCGTCCTCGGTGTAGCCGTCGGTCATCTCCTGGCACTTCTCCGGCCCCAGCAGGGCGCAAAAGCCGTCCCCGTCCAGCAGGTCGTCCCGGCACTGGAACGCCATGCCCAGCGCCGCGCCGAAGTCCCGGGCCGCGGCCACGGTGTCCTCGTTGGCGCCAGCCGCAGCGGCGCCCATGGCGCAGGACGCGGCGATCAGGGCGGCGGTCTTGTTCAGTTCCGTCGCCGTCTGGCTCTCCTGGCTGTCCACCACGTTGGTCAGATCCATATACTGCCCAGCGCAGATGCCGCCGATCCCGGCCGCCGCGCTCAAAATGCGGCAGCAGCGGGCCCGGTCCTCCCCGGCGATGGGGGCGTCGCATATAGCGGCGAACGCCTCCGCCTGCAAACAGTCGCCCGCCAGCAGCGCCGTGGCCTCGCCGAACTTAATATGGTTGGAGGGCTTGCCCCGGCGCTCGTCGTCGTTGTCCATGCAGGGCAGATCGTCGTGGATCAAGCTGTATGTGTGCAGCAGTTCCACCGCGCAGGCCACCGGCAGCACATCGTCCGGCTCCGCGCCGCAGATGCGGGCAAACTCCAGGCACAGCACCGGCCGGACCCGCTTGCCCCCCGGCACCAGCGTGTAGATCATGGCCTGGCGCAGCCCGTCGGCCCCGTCCTGGTTGGGGACGAAGCGGCCGGCCAGCCAGTACTCCACCATGGCGTGATATTGATCATATCTCTCTTTCGGCTCCATCTCTTTCTCCTCTCAATCGAATGGTTTTTCTTCCGGCGTGCCGTCCGGCTGTTTTTGCAGCATGACCACCTTCTGCTCCGCGTCGTCCAGCAGCTTCTCGCAGGCGCGGACCAGTCCCGCGCCCTCCTCGAACAGGCCCATGCTCTCCGCCAGGGGCGCGTCGCCCTTCTCCAGCAGCTTCACGATCTGCTCCAGGCGTGTCATGGAATCCTCAAAGGACAAGGTCTTCTTATCAGCCATTGTGTACCTCCTCCACCAGGCAATCCAGGCTCCCCCCGGACAGCCGAACATTAATCTTATCGCCCTTCCGGGCATCCGACGGCGCGCGCAGCGCCCGGCCGTCTCTCTCCGCGATGGCGTAGCCCCGGCCCAGCACCTTCAAGGGACTCAATGCGTCCAGCTTAGCGGCCGCGGCCCCCAGCTGGCCCTTGCGCCGTGTCACGTCCCGCTCCCCGGCGTTGGCAAGGCCTGTCCGCGCCAGGTCCAGCGCCGCGGCCTTGGTCCGCAGGTAGATCTGCGGGTCCCGCAGCGCCGGGCGGTCCGCCAGCCCCTCCAGCCGGCGGGCAAAGTGTTCCAGCTGGTGGCTCACGGCCAGCTCCAGCCGCTCCCCCGCCGCTTCCAGGTCCGCCAGCACCTGCCGGATGTCCGGCGTGGCCAGCTGGCCCGCCTGGGTGGGGGTGATGGCGTGGCGGTCGGCCACCATGTCGGCGATCGTCTCGTTTTTCGTGTGGCCCACGGCCGTGATCACCGGGATGGACGAGTCGTAGATGGCCTGGGCCACCCGTCCGTCGTCGAACACGTCCAGATCCTCCACGCTGCCGCCGCCCCGGCCCACGATCAGCACGTCCGCCACCTGCCAGCGGTTGGCGTAGGCGATGGCGCCGGCGATGCTGGGCGCGGCCTTGTCGCCCTGGACGAACACGGGCATGATCACCGCCTTGGCCACCGGCCAGCGGCTGCGGAGCGTGGTCAGCACGTCCCGTACCGCGTCACCCGTGGCGCTGGTGATGACGCCCACCCGCCCGGGATAGGGCGGCAGGGGCTTTTTCCGCTCGGCGTCGAAGTAACCCTTTTCCATGAGCGCGGCGATCAGCTGCTCCCGCTGGCGCTGCTTGTCCCCCACGCCCTCCGGCTCCAGGTCCGTCACCCGCAGCTGGTAGTCGCCGCCGTTGACGTACACCGTCACGGACGCGGTCACCACGAACCGCTCCCCGTTTTTCGGCGTGTAGCGCGCCCTGGCCGCGTCCCACTTCCACATCACGCACCGCACGGCGTACTCGTCCTTTTTCGTCGTGCCCTCCCGGAGGGTGAAGTACCAGTGGCCGGAGATGCCGTTCTGGTGGCAGTTGGTCACCTCGCCGCACACCAGCAGCCGCCGCAGCACCGGCACGCCCTCCAGCAGGTCCTTGACGGCGGTGTTCAGTTCCTTTACCGACCAGACGTGCCTTTCATCCATTGCCGTCCTCCGCCGGCGCCGTCTCGCCCCGGTAAAAGCCGCCCAGCACGCCGTTGATGAACGCCACCACGTCCGCATCCTCGTAGCCCTTGGCCAGCTCCACCGCCTCGTCCATAGAGGCGGCAGCCGGCACGTCGGGCATATAGAGGATCTCGTACATGGCCTGGCGGAGGATGGCGGCGGCGCTACGGCTGATGCGCTCGGGGCGCCAGCCCTTGGCGTACTTGCCGATGAAGCCGTCCAGCTCCGCCCGGTGGGCCGTCACGCCCTCCACGCTGCGGAGGATGAAATCCATATCTCTCTTGGAGGGCCGCTCGGCATAGAGTTCGCTCTCCTGCGCCAGGGACGCATAGTGTTCCGGCTCGAAAAACGCCTCCACGGCTTCCGTGGCCGGGGCCAGGTCCGTCCCGGCCACGGAGAATCCCAGCTGGATGGCGATCTCTCTCGCTGCTGATCGTGTCATACTGCCTCCATATACAACGAGGAGCCCCGGCTTTGGGGGCTCCGATTTTGGTTTTGGCTGATCATTTATTGAACGAGATGCCCGTGACGTGGACGTTCACCACCGCGTTCATCCCAGTGATGGACTCCACCTCGCTGCACACCGCGTCCTGCACCCGCACGGCCGTGTCGGTGACGCTGCCGGAGGACCGGACGTTGATAAGCACGTCGATGGTGATCTTCTCGTCGATGAACCGGATCTTCAGGCCCTTCACCGGATTCTTCCTGCCGAACAGTTCGGACAGCTCCGGCGTCGTCGGGGACCCGAGGCTGGCGACGCCCTCCACCTCGGACACCGTGGCGGCCACCATGACCGCGATCACATCCTCCGAGATATTGACCGTACCCTTCTCCTCCTGCCTGGTGATGTAGTTCTCTGCCATCGCCCGCTACCTCCCGATCATAGGATGGGGATATTATAGCACAGGCGCGCAAAAAAGAAAAGAGGCAGTTTACTCTGTTACCTCGATGATATTCAGGCTCTGGGCGGACCAGTCGGTGTTGGATACCACCGTCTCGGTGATCTGGGCCACCTGGGTATCGGTCAGCCCCTCCACCGGCGCCGGCACCGCCACGGTCACCCCCTGGTCGGAGACGAACACCACGCAGTCCTTAAAACTCTTGGCCAGCAGCTGGTTCTCCAGCAGGCTCTCCTGCATATTCCATGCGGCCATGGCGTTGATCTGGCGCATGGACTCGTCGATGACCTCCTGGGACACCTCGTCCCCGGCGCAGGCCTGTTCCAGCAATTGCAGCGCCTCGTCCCGGGAGGACTGGCGGGTCAGGCGGGCCTCGTCGAAGTAGGCGCTGACCGCCATGCTGGGACCCTCCGTCTCCGTGGAGGCGGCGGTGTACTGCTCCTGGGCCTGGAGCATGGCCGCGTCCTCCGCCGCCACCATCTCCGCGTCCGCCGCGCCCCAGCGGCTGTTATAGGACCAGTTGAGATAGACCGCTGTGCCGACGAAGATCAGCACGGCGATGACCACGATGTTGCGTTTGAGATTTCGCTTCAAGACTTTTCCCTCCAGCTTTCATTCATTTTATAGATCACGATCCTGTCTGCGCCCAGCCCGGTGTAGCACCGCATCGCCTCCGTGACGGCAAGGCGCACGCTGACGCTGTCCGCGCCCTGGCAGACCACCGCCGCGCCGTTTTCCGAAAGAAGAACCTCCGAACGCCCCACCCCTTCCATTGACGAGAGCAGCGTCTCCAGCCGCGTCTCCTCCGTCTCCTCCGCGCCGGACGTGTCCCGGCTCCGGCCCGTGGGCCACAGCAGCAGCGCCAGACCCACGGCGGCGGCCAGCAGCGCCAGGCGCATCCGTCCGGCGCCTTGCAGCAGCGCCTTTCCCTTTTCACCCATCGCCGCTCCACTCCTGCCGTGACGCCGGGATGCCCAGTTCCGCCTCGATGGACGCGGCCAGGGCGCTGTTGTAGGGCGCCTGGACGGTCACGGACCAGGGATACCAGACGTGGTCCTTCTCGTCCCACCGGGCCGACAGCGAAACGCCGTCCACGGCAATGGCCGCGTCCGCCGCTTTGGCTAATATATATGCCTCGCACCGTTCCTCTATGTATGTCCGATCCAGCATTTTCGCCTCCTCTTCCGCCTGGCCGGTGATCAGCCGCGCCCGCTGCTCATAGGCCGCCAGTCCCGGCGCCAGCGCGCCGATATCCAACCGCGCCAGCGGCCCGGCCACCGCCAGCGCGCACATCAGCCCGCAGGCCAGGCGCGTCACCTGCCGCACCCGGCCCGGGGGCGTCAGGGCCAGCGCCGCCGCCGCCAGCAGCGACGCCGCCGTGATGCCCGCGATCCAACCGCTCAACCCGCCAGCACCTCCGTTGACAGCACGATAGAGATAAAGAGCATGGTCCCGGCGCTGCCCACCAGTCCCAGCGCCATGCCGTAGGCCGTGCCGATGCGTCCGATCAGCACCGCCAGCCGGCCATCGGCGAATGGCTCCGCGATACAGGCCGCCGCCTTATACAAGAGGTAGTGCAGCCCCAGCCCCAGCACCGGCCCCAGACACACCGCCAGCACCGCCGCCAGCCCGAACACGCCCACCGCGCCCCGGACCAGCGCGGCCCCGGCCACATAGGTGTCCGCCGCGTCCGCCAGGATGGACCCCACCACCGGCAGCGCCGCGGCGATGGCGCTCTTGGCCAGGCTCCCTATGGTCCTGTCGGCGCTGCCCGCCACCGCCCCGGTCACCGCCAGACCCAGGGTGAACAGGGTGGTCAGAGCGGTGAGCAGCGTGGTGCTTAGCCACCCGATCAGCTTCACCGGGCCGCCCAGCGCCCCGTCCGGCAGCGCCGCCTCCGCCGCGCTGGCCGCGGCGTAGACCCGTATCACCGGCAGCGCCACCTTGATGCTCACGGTCATCAGCACATCCATCCCCAGCGCCGACGCCGCGTACCGCGCCGCGCCTGACGCGCCCCGGCCCATGGCCGCCGCGCTGGCCGCCACGGTGGGCAGCAGCGCCTTGGAGAAGTCGCTAAGCTCCCCCAGCGCCGCCTCGGTCTGACCCAGGAAGGAGCGGATGTCCCCCGCGCAGGCGGCCATGATCGCCAGCGTACCGCCCAAAAGCACATACCCCGAGGTCTTCCCCGTCTCGCTCAACGCCCCCGCCATGGAACACAGCAGCGTCACCGCCAGCGCCACCGCCGCGCTGCGGGCGGCGCTGGAGAGGTAGCCCGACAGCGCCGAGACGGTCCAATCCCATATCCGCTGCCACAGCCCGTCCCCCCGGGAGGCCTCGTCCACCGTCACGTCCCCCAATATCTCCTTGGCGGACTCCGGCAGGGCCTGCTCCATCTCCCCCGTGTCCACCGCCAGCGCCGGCACGGACAGGCACAGGGCAAAAAGCGCGATCATCGCGATGAAAACTCTCATGATAACTGCTCGATCAGCTGCAGCAGCGAGCGCATCAGCGGCAGCGCCGCGGTGATGGCGCAGGCCGCGCCGCACAGCTCCACTGCCGAGGCCACCGCGCTCTGGCCCGCGTCCTTGCACAGGTCCGCCGCCAAGCGTGTCACCACGCCGATGCCCACGCATTTGAGTACGGGGCTGACGATGGCGGGACTCAATCCGGTCTGCTCCCGGGCCAGGGCCACCACCTCCCCGATCTGGCCGTACAGTTCCGCCGCCAGATACGCCGCCAGCAGGCACACCGCCACGCTCAGCGCCAGGCCCAGCTCCGGGGCGTTCTTCTTCAGCAGCAGCCCCGCCAGCGCCCCGGTCAGGCCCAGGGCCGCCGCCTTCATCAGCACCGTCATCACAGTTCAAACAGCCGCCGGATGAGGTCGAACAGATCCGCGATCCGCTGCACCAGGATCACCAGCACCACCACCAGGCCCGCGATGGTGGTCATCAGCGCCTGTTCATCCCGGCCGGAGCGGGTCAGCAGCAGGTTCAGCACCGCCACCAGGATACCCACCGCCGCGATCTTGAATATCAAATCAACGTCCATGTCCCCATCCTTAGTCTCACAGCAAAAGCACCGCCAGCGCCGCAGCTCCCGCC
Organism: uncultured Oscillospiraceae bacterium; assembly: GCA_947630645.1. GTDB lineage: Bacteria > Bacillota > Clostridia > Oscillospirales > Oscillospiraceae > CAJOIG01. The sequence goes on from CANRIF010000011.1 coordinate 34,209, forward strand.
GCGGACACGCCGATGGCCACACGCCCCCTGTCCCGGCTGTCGGTCCGGGCCGCGTCCCGCAGTCGTTCCATATCCGCCCGGCAGCCTTCCAGGGCCAGCAGCAGTTCCTCCGTCCCGTACCGGCCCAGCACCTGCCCCAGCGGCAGCAGCGCCGCCTGCTCCCTCTCTTCCAGCGGTGAGAGCGCCCCGGCCCATATCCCGGCCATGTCCTGCTCTCCCAGCCGCTCCAGCCCCTCCGCCGCCCGGGCGCACAGCGCCGCCGCCTGCCCGTCCAGCTGCGCCGCCAGCGCGGCGAAGAGCGCCGGCAGGGGCGTGCGGAACCGGCCCAATTCAAAGGCCATCCGCTCCAGCATCCGGCACAGGCCGTCCAGTTCATCGGCCCGCATCCGCAGCGCCCGGGCCTGGGCCAGCCCCGCCAGGAGCCCCGCCGCCGTCAGCAGCGCCGCCCCGGTCAGGCGCACGGCCCCAGGTCCTCCACCGTGTACCGCCTCACGCCGCCCGACGCCTCGATCCATATCCGCCGCCGGAACGCTCTCGCCCGCAGCAGCGGCGCGTACAGCGGGCTCTCGCCGCTCCCCGGCGCGCCGTGGGCCGTGGCCAGCAGCTTCACGCCCCCCGCCGCCGCCTCCAGCAGCGCCACGGCGTCCCCTGGGCCGATCTCGTCCACCGCCAGGACCTGGGGATCCATGGCCCGCAGCAGCAGCGGCACCGCCACCGCCTTGGGCGCTCCGGTCATTACGTCCGTGCAGGGGCCCACGTCGAAGGCCGGCTCCCCGTCCCAGGCGTCCGCAAGCTCTCCCCGCTCGTCCGCCGCCGCCACCCGCACCCCCGTCGATGACAGCCGCCGCACCAATTCCCGCAGCAGCGTGGTCTTCCCGGCCCCCGGCGGGGAGACGATAAGGACAGAGCCGAAGCCCCCGGCGGTGAGTTCCGGCCATATCCCGTCGGCGCAGCCGGGGGCGGCCCGGGGGATACGCAGCGCCAGGGAGGATATCTCCCGCACGCCGTCCATGCCGTCCCCGCCCGGCACCGCCGTGCCGCACACCCCCACCCGCACGCCGCCCGGCGCGGCGATGAAGCCCCGGCGCAGCTGTCCGCCCGCCGCGTGAAAGGACGCCCTTGTGGCCGCCTCCAGCACGGCGCGCAGATCGCTCTCTGTCACCGGCCCGGCCCCCAGGCCGTACTCCCGGCCCGCCAGCAGCGCCGTCGCCTCCCGGCCCCGGCGCAGCCGCAGTTCCTCGCACGCGGCCCGGCCCGTCTCCTCCAGCGCCAGCGCCCGCCGCCGCAGGCCCGACGGCAACAGCGCCGCCGCCGCCAGAAATCCATCCATGCTCTCACCCCCGGGACAAGTCTATGCCGCCTGTCCCCCCGGCTATGACAGTCCACTATTCACATACTGTTCACACACCATATGTTGACATCGGGCCGGGGATTTGGTAACATACTTTAGAATATGTAGTATTTTGCATCGAGAAAGGAGCGTTCCCCATGCGCCATGCACGCCTCACCGCGTTTTTCGCTGCACTGGTCCTCATCCTCTCCCTCGCCGCCCCCGCTCTGGCCTCGGAGGAGCCAGCGGAAAGCCTCGCCAATATCGACCACGGAGGGAACGTCTGTCGGGTCGGCAGCAAAGTATTTCTTTACGATTTCAGCAGCGATGACCGTATCGTGGTTATCCACGATATGGAAGACTGGGATGGCAGCGTCCAATCCATAGACTTGGATTGCGACGGCGTACTCTACAGCTTTCAGGATTCGATCTACTATCTAAACTGGGATGGTCCGTATATCGGCAGGCTCGATCCGGACACTCTGGAAACAGAGGTCGTCTACCAGGCCCCGATGGCTTTGGATGACTTCTGGATCTGTGACATTGTGGATGACCGTCTATACTTCGCAGAAATTGAGGACCCCAGGTATTTCGCTATCTATCATATCGATAAGGACGGCCAGGTGACGAAGGACTCCCACGTGACCGGCGAAGCCATTGAAAAACTCGTGAACACTCTTAGTGATGGCGCCCATTTTGATTTTCTTTCTCTTTGCGTATGCCAGGACTGTATCCTCATTCCGGCTTCAGACGGCAGCCTTTACCAACTCGACTTTTCTCTGAACCTGATCAAACGGTATAAGTACCCGGGCATCGAAGGCATAAGTTACTGCCGGCAGGTGGGGGACGATTATTACGGCTACTGTGTCGGCAGCGAGGACGGCGTAGGACAAAGTTTCTTCCGCATAGCCCAGGACGGCTCCGGTTATGAGGACCTGACCGGCGCTTTCGTCACCGCCGGAGCGGACATGACCTGCCCTGCTACATACGATTATGGTCCCGGCTGTATGTATGCCGCGTTTTGCAGCGGGAACAGTCTGGTCGATCTCTACCGTCTCGACATGGAAACGCTGGAAGCGCGGCTGCTGTCCACCTTCCAACTTGACCCTCTGGAACCCAGCAGTGAAAGTGATCTGTATATTTCGCTGTACATACTGAGTGACAGCGACTGTCTTTTGCGCGTCTTTTATCTCTCCGGAGACTCCACCGCCTGGCAGCACTTCACTTTTGCACCCTGATATACCCGGGCCTCATGCGGTCCCCCGAAAATGACCGCAAATCCACAGCGTAAGGAGCATTGACCCATCCCATGCGTGAGATCCTCACAGGTTACTGGGGGAAGTACAAAAATTCCCTCATTCTGACCCCCATCTTCGTCCTGCTGGAGACGGTGGTCACCCTGGCTCTCCCCACCCTCATGTCCAACATCGTGGACGAGGGCGTGGCCCGGGGCGACCGGCAGTACATCGTCGTCTGCGGCCTTCTCATGACGGCGCTGGCCATCATGAGCGTGGTCTCCGGCTTCATCAGCACCTGGAACGCCTCCCGGGCGGCCAACGGCTTCGGCTCCAACCTGCGGGAGGCCATGTACCACCACATCCAGGAATTCTCCTTCGCGGACATCGACCGCTTCTCCACCGCCAGCCTTATCACCCGCACCACCAGCGACGTGCGCCAGCTGCAAATGGCAGTGCAGATGATGCTCCGCACCTTCATCCAGGCCCCGTTCCAGCTGCTGGTGGCCATGACCATCGTCATCACATACAGCTGGAAGCTGGCCCTCATCTACATGGTGGCGGTGCCGCTGTTGTTCATCGGCGTGGTCACGGTGATGACCCTGGTGGATAAGCTCTTCCTGGTGGTGCAGCAGAAGCTGGACGCCATGAACGCGGACATCCAGGAGAACCTGATCGCCATCCGGGTGGTGAAGGCCTTTGTCCGCCAGCGGTATGAGCGGCAGAAATTCAAGAAGGCCAACGACGAGCTGACCCGCTCCAACCTGAAGGCCGTGGGCGTCATCATCGCCATGAGCCCCCTGGCCACCATCGTGCTGAACGTGGTGACCCTGTGCATCTACTGGTTCGGCGGGCGGATGGTGGCCACCGGCGAGATCGAGTCCGGCCAGCTGCTGGCGGTCATCAGCTACCTCAACCAGATCATGATGAGCGTGATGATGTTCTCCATGGTCCTGATGCAGTACACCCGCTCCCGTGCCTGCGGCAAGCGCATCGCCGAGGTGCTGGACGCGGTGCCGGACATCCAGGACAAACCGGACGCGCCGGAGCGCGTCATCGCCCCCGACCACGGCTCCGTGGAATTCCGGGACGTGACGTTCCGCTACTCCCG
>CANRIF010000012.1 GCA_947630645.1 uncultured Oscillospiraceae bacterium
GAGTACCGGATTGTGGTTCCGGGTGTCGTGGGTTCGAGTCCCATCTCCCACCCCATTTCTTCAATAGGCTGCCCGGTACAGCCGGACAGCCTATTGCCTTTATAACGGCCGGGAAGACGGCGTCCATAGGGATGTAGTGTAAAGGTAACACACCAGACTTTGACTCTGATATAGTGGGTTCGAATCCCGCCGTCCCTGCCATTTTTATAAATAAACGACTTGGTAGCTCAGGCGGCAGAGCAACTGCCTTTTAAGCAGTGGGTCCGGGGTTCGAATCCCCGCCAGGTCACCACGTCAGAACGGCTCTGGAGATTCATAGTCCTCACAAGTGAGGCCTATTCATCGGCCAGAGCCGTTCTTCCTTTTCCCACGGGAAACGCTTCGCTGGTTTCCCGTGGGAGCCCGGACGATAAGGTGCCGCCGGGCGGCGGCGATAATTTAACGGAGAGAATATGAAAAAGCTTATTTTGCTGGCGGCGCTGGCGATGGCGGCAGTGCTGGCCGGATGCGGTCAGGCGCCGGCGGAGGCCGGGACGGACCAGGCCCAGATCATACAGGAGGAGGTCACCGTGACTATGAAAATGACCATCGGGGACACGCCCGTCGCCGTGGCGTGGGAGGACAACGCCTCGGTGCGGGCGCTGGGGGCGCTGTGCGCCGAAGGGCCGCTCACGATCGAACTGCATATGTACGGCGGCTTTGAGCAGGTGGGCGATATCGGCGCCGCCCTGCCCCGGGACGACGAGCAGACCACCACCCAGGCGGGGGACATCGTGCTTTACTCCGGCGATCAGATGGTGGTGTTCTACGGCTCCAACGCCTGGGCCTACACCCGCCTGGGCCACATCACCGACCAGGACGCGGACGGGATGGGCCGGCTGTTGGGCGGCGGCGACGTGACGGTCACGCTGACGGCGGACTGACCGCCCGGCGGGGCGGGCCGGGAGGTAACTTTCGGCGAAGGACCTCCCCTTTATTGCGTTGCAGATGCTCGGTAATTCGCCTCCCTCTGACGAGGGAGGTGTCTCGGCCGATCGGCCGAGACGGTGGGAGAGATACGCCAAGCTATAAGTTTTCTCTCCCCCAGTCAGCGCCATAGGCGCTGACAGCCCCCTCGTCAGAGGGGGCCGGATTACAGAGGTTGGCTGATACATTTCTTCCTTCCGTCACAAAAAGACTGGATGACGCCAAATGGAGGGAGCCTTTTGGCTCCCTCCATTTGGTTTTTACCCGTTCAGATACCAAACCCCGGCGTTGAGGTAGGCGGCGAAGGTGACCCAGGCGAGATAGGGGATCAGCAGATTCCCCGCGGTCCTGTTCTCCCGCCGGAAGGCCAGCAGCGTAGCCAGCACCAGGCCCCACAGGATCAGCAGCCAGAAAAAGGCCAGGCCGAACTTCTCCCCATTGAAGAAGATCAGCGTCCAGCAGAAGTTGAACGCCAGCTGCACGCCGTACAAGGTGAGCATCCGCTTCCGCTCCGGGCCGTTGGCCACCCACACCAGATAGGCCGCCACGCCCATGAGGATGAACAGCGCCGTCCAAACCACCGGGAACACCCACCCCGGCGGCGCCAGCGGCGGCTGGTCCAGGAAGGCGTACTTCTCCATGGAGCCTTTTGTCAGCAGCGCCGACAGCGCCCCCACGCCCAGGCTGGCGGCCAGGCTCACGATCAGCGGCTTTTTTTGGATCATGATTCTTCCCCTTTTCAAGCGATATCTGCTGAAAGTATATGCGCCCCGGCGAAAAACATTCGCCCTTGTAAATCGGGCCGGGCAACACTATAATTGGCTTATACTGGGAAAGGGGGCGTCCCTATGCCTTTACAGATCATCCGCGACGACATCACGAAGGTGCGCTGCGACGCCATCGTGAACGCGGCGAAAAACTCCCTGCTGGGCGGCGGGGGCGTGGACGGGGCCATCCACAAGGCCGCCGGGCCGGGGCTGCTGGCAGAGTGCCGGACCCTGGGCGGGTGCGAGACGGGCCAGGCCAAGATCACCAAGGGCTACGACCTGCCCGCCAAGTACGTCATCCACACCGTCGGCCCCGTGTGGCAGGGCGGTGACAGCGGCGAGCGAGAGCTGCTGCAAAGCTGTTACCAGACCAGCCTCGCCCTGGCCCGGGAGTACGGCTGCCGCAGCGTGGCCTTCCCGCTGATCTCCGCCGGGGTGTTCGGCTACCCCAAGGACCAGGCCCTGCGGGTGGCGGTGGACGCCATCAGCGCCTTCTTGCTGGCGAACGACGACATGACGGTGTATCTTGTCGTGTTCAGCCCCACGCCCTATCTTTTGAGCAAGAAACTCTTCTCCGACGTGCGGGCCTTCATCGACGATCACTATGTGGACACCCACTACGACGCCTGCGCCGAGCGGATGCGGAGCATACGCCTGGCAAACGCGCCTCTTTCCGACATGGCCCCCACGGCCGCCGCGGCGCCGGCCGCCAAGGCCACGCCCTTCCGCTCCCTGGAGGAGCGGCTGGCCCACATCGACGAGAGTTTTTCCCAGATGCTCCTGCGGAAGATCGACGAGGCGGACATCACCGACGCGGCCTGTTACAAGAAGGCCAACATCGACCGCAAGCTCTTCTCCAAGATACGCTCCGACATCCACTACAAGCCCAGCAAGTCCACGGCCATCGCCTTTGCCATCGCCCTGGAGTTGGACCTGGACGAGACGCGGGAGCTGCTGGCCAAGGCGGGCTACGCCCTCTCCCCCGCCAGCAAGTTCGACGTGATCATCGAGTACTTCATCCGCCGGGGCCGCTACAACGTGTTTGAGATCAACGAGGCGCTGTTCGTGTTCGACCAGCCACTGTTAGGCACATAATGGGCCCCCGCGCGAAACCAGCGAAGCGTTTCGCGTGGGGAGAGGAGGAGCGCAGGAGCGGGCGGACGCCGCCACGATGGCGGCGAAGCGAGCGAGTGCCGCGACGACGATTTGTCGCCTGAAAAGCGACCAAAACGTTTCTAAGACCTCCTATACTGTGACCATAAAACACAGTACAGGAGGTCTTCATCATGGCAAACAACAACATCACGGAAATGGTCTTCATCCTGGACCGCAGCGGCTCCATGGCGGGGCTGGAGGCGGACACCATCGGCGGGTTCAACGCCCTTATCGAAAAGCAGCGCCGCCAGCCGGGCCGGGCGTTCGTGTCCACGGTGCTGTTCGACACCCGCTGCACGGTCCTCCACGACCGGGTCCGGCTGGAGGACGTGCGGCCCATGACGGCGGCGGACTACACCGTGGGCGGCTGCACCGCCCTCATGGACGCCCTGGGCGGCGCCATCCACCACATCGCCAACATCCACCGCTACGCCCGGCCGGAGGACGTGCCGGAACACACCGTGTTCGTCATCACCACCGACGGCATGGAGAACGCCAGCTGCCGCTATTCCAGCGATCGGGTCAAGGAGATGATCGCCCACGAGAAGGAGAAGTACGGCTGGGAGTTCTTGTTCCTGGCGGCCAACATCGACGCGGTCCACACCGCCGCCCGCTTCGGCATCGGCGCGGACCGGGCGGTGGACTACCGGGCCGACAGCCAGGGCACCGGGGTGCTGTACGACACCGTCTCCCGGGCCGTGAGCGCGGTGCGGGCCAACGCGCCGCTGGGCGCAGGATGGTCCGACGCCATCAAAAAGGACAACCAGCGCGCCAGATAAGAAGAGACGGCGGCGTCCACAAGGATGCCGCCGTTATTATTTCGTATCATCTGTCCTTTTAGGTCACCGAGTGAGAGGTGTCCGCGGGCTTTTCCAGTTCCTCCGGGTGGGCCAGCATCTCCTTCAGCCGGGCGAAGGCCAAGGCAAAGTAGTGGCCAGAGGCGATGCGCTCGTCCATGACCACGCCCATGGGGATGCACCGGATCACCTCGATGGCGCCGTCCCGGCCCTTTTTCACCACGTCCCGCATATTGCCCATGGCGATGGCCACGGAGGTGGTGCCGAAGTCGTAGACATGGTGGTAGATGTGGTTGGTGCGGATGCTGGCCAGGTTGGTCAGCAGCACGCTGGCATGGAAGGGGCTCACATCCAGCAGCGCCTGGGGCAGCAGCCCGTGGCGGTCGCCGAACCGGAGCAGCCAACCGGCGAAATTCACCAGGCCGCCCAGCCCTACCAGAAAGCGCATCACCTTGTCCATGCTGTTTCCGCCGCCGCTCTCCACGGCGGCGCTGTTTTTCTCCACATACTCGTCGATCTTGCGCTGCACGTCGAACACCGTGTCGGTGGGTTCCAGCGCCAGCTTGCTCATGGCGTTCTCGTTGGCGCTGGCACCGGGACGCAGCACCACCAGAGCGACCTTGAAATCCTTGTGCTGGTATATCCGCTTATTGACGACGAAACGGTTCAGGGACGGGAATTCCGCCGCCAGATGGGTATAGGCGGTCATCACCAGGGCCATGTGGCTGATATGATGTCCCTCCCGCCGCTTGGCGTTCATATACCGCCGCAGAGGCTCCTCCGGGATGTCCACTGTGACCATGTTCATGGCGTCATGGCGCTCCGTCATGAACTGGGGGATGAGGTAATACATCGGGACCTCGTTTTTGACCCGGATGCCGTCAGGCCGACCCATACGCGCTCTCTCCTCTCAAAAGGTCGTTCCAATGCTTAAATATATTTAAGCACAATTTGGCCGGCCGTGCAATAGGAAATTGCGGCGGAGCGCAGGAAATTTCACATCGCCACGCCCAGGGCCGTCAGCGCCCAGCACAGCAGGATGGGCAAAAACAGCGCCGGCAGGTAGTCCGCGGTCTTGATCTTCTTCACGCCCAGCAGGTTCATGGCGATGGCCAGCAGGATCAGCGAGCCGACGCAACTCATGGGCGCCATGGCCCCGATCCCCTCCAGGAAGGGCCGGATGGACGCCGCCAGCGCCACCAGCGCCCCCTGGAACAGCAGCACGAAGGCCGCCGACGCCAGCACCGACGCGCCGTAGGTGACGGCGAGACAGGTGGAGGAGACGAAGTCCAGCATGGATTTGATGAGCAGCGTGGTGTGGCACTCCAGGGCCAGCCGGCCCGCCGGGTTGGCGGCGCTCTCAAAGGAGCCCAGCACCGTCATGGACCCGATGCAGAACAGCAGGCAGGCGGTCACGAAGCCCTCCGCCGGGTTGGCCGCGCCGGAGCCGCCGCCCAGCCGCGCCAGCACCGCGTCGCCCAGCCGGTTCAGCCGGTCGTCCAGCCGCAGCCACCAGCCGAGGAGCAGCCCCGCCGCCATGGACGAGACGCATATGAGCGCCTGGACACCGCTCTGTACGCCTATGATGCCCGACGCCGCCGCGAACACGGTGCAGAACCCCAGGCACACCATCATGGTCTGGGGCAGCTTCTCCCGGGGCGGGTATTTGCCCTTCCCCTGCTGCGCCGGACTGCCCGAACGCCGCAGCAGCAGCAGCCCCAGGCCGCCGCCCAGCAGCACCGTCGCCACGTTCGCAAACACGCCAAAATACTTCCACACGGTCTTTTTCCTCGCTTTTGTATCTCTTTTTCGGCGGTCCAGTATAGCACACTTTCCGCCGTTTGCATAGCAAAAAGTCCGCCGGATCCAGTCTGGGACCCGGCGGACGTTCCGCTTTCAAGACGTTGCTTACTTCTTCCCGCCGGACAGGCGCGCCGCGCGCTTGGCGTCCAGCCGGGACATATACAGCGCGCAGGTGGAGTCGCCCACGATGTTCAGCGTGGTGCGGCCCATGTCGAACAGCTTGTCGACGCCATAGATCAGGCCGATGCCCTCCACCGGCAGGCCCACGCTCTCCAGCACCATGGCCAGCATGATCATGCCCGCGCCGGACACGCCGGCGGTGCCGATGGAGGCCAGGATCGCCGTAACGACCACCATCGCCATCTGGCCCAGGGTCAGGTTGATGCCATAGAAGGAGGCGATGAACACGGTGGCGACGCCCATGTAGATGGCGGTGCCGTCCATGTTGATCGTAGCGCCCAGGGGCAGCACGAAGGAACTGACCTCTGGGTCAGCGCCCATTTTGTTGGAACACTCGGTGTTGATGGGCAGCGTGGCGTTGGAAGAGGTCGTGGTGAACGCCACCACCATGGCCGGCCAGATGCCCTTGACGAACTTGATGAAGCCCACCTTGCTGAGGGCGGAGGCGGACACGCCGTAGCAGACCACGAAGTGGACGATGTAGGCAAGGTACGCCACGCCGATGACGATGAGCAGGGAGCCCACGATCTCCGGCCCGTTGACGGCCACCACGTCGGCCATCAGGCAGAACACGCCGATGGGGGTCAAGGCGATGACGAAGCCCATGACCTTCATGACCACGGCATATGCGCTCTCCATCACGTCGCCGAACTTCTTGCCCGCGTCCCCAGCTGCCAGGATGCCGGTGCCCAAAAACAGGGCCACCACGATGACCTGAAGCATACTGGCGTCGGAGAAACTCTTCCACATATTGTCCGGGAAGATGCCTACCAGCACCTCCATGATGCCCTTGGTCTCCGGCCGGGTGTACTCCTCCAGGGTCAGGGTCTCCGCCTCGGGGAATATGCCGATGGTCTTCGCCGCGCTGGCAAAGATCAGTCCGATCACGATGGCGATGGCGGTGGTGGCGAGGTAATAGACCACCGTCTTCCAGCCGATGGAGCCCATGCGCTTGACATCGCCCAGGCTCACCACGCCGCTGACGATGCTGGTCAGCACCACGGGCACCACCAGGAATTTCAGCAGATTGATGTAGATGGTGCCGACGGGTTTCAGATAGGCGGTGGTGAACGCCCCGCCGTCCGCCATGGTGTACATACATACCAGGCCCACGACGATGCCCAGCAGCATCCCGATGAAGATCCACGCGGGCAGTTTCAGTTTTTTCAGTGTTGACATAGTCGTTCTCCTTTATTTTTTCAATGGGGCTATTATAACAGCTTCTAATAACATTGTAAAGAATTATTTCTCACAAATTTCGCTTTTTCCCCATTTTCTCCCTATGTGCTTGGGCGGAAAATGGTTCCTCCCGGCGGGCTGTCGCGGGCGCCAAACGGCCCCGGTTTTTCAGTGGTTTTTTGTGCATATTCCCCCTTGTCCCCCCCTGCCGGATGATGTACAATGGCACCTTGAACGGTCCCCGATGGAAAGGAAGGTCTTATGCTCACTCCTTATTATAATGACGCGCTGAAGCTGGCCCAGAAGGAATTCCGCCGCTGCACCGCCGCGGGAGAATATCCCTATCTCTCGGTGCTGGACGAGATCCTGTCGCCGGAGAAGCTGGCCGGCGGCGTGGACCTGGGGCTGGTCTCCGTCCCCATGGAGTTCATCGTCGGCACCCGCACGGCGGGGCGCACCAACGCCTTCGCCCGCAACTTCATGCCGCTGATGGAGCCGGAGAGCGAGTTCGCGGACAAGTGGCAGCGGCTGTGCCTGGCCCACCTGGAGGAGGGCATCCGCGACCCCGTCAAGGTCTACGAGTACCTGAACCGGTACTATGTGGAGGAGGGCAACAAGCGGGTCAGCGTGCTGCGGTTCTTCGGCGCGGAGTCGGTGGAGGCCCTGGTGACGCGCATCATGCCGGACCCGCGGGAGGGCCGGGAGGCGGAGCAGTACCTGGAGTTCGTGGAGTTCTACCGGGTCAGCCGCATCAACTATGTGGAGTTCACCAAGCCCGGCGGGTACGCCCATTTGCAGCAGCTGCTGGGAAAGTCGGTCAACGAGGTGTGGACCGACGAGGACCGGCAGGATTTCCACGCCGCCTGGTTCTTCTTCCGCCGGGCCTATGAGGCCAACGGCGGGGCGCGTCTGCGCTCCACGGTGGGGGACGCGCTGCTGGCCTACCTGGACGTGTACGGCTACCAGCAGCTGCGTACCTGCGGCGAGGCGGAACTGAAAAAGTCCCTGGCCCGGGTCTGGGAGGAGATCGTGCTGCTCCAGGAGCCGGACCCCATCGACGTGAAGCTGGACCCGGAGGCGGAGCGGCCGGAGGGCCTGCTGGCCAAGGTGCTGCCCAAGGCGGAAAAGCCCATGAAGGCGGCCTTCATCCACGACAAGGACCCGGCCCTGTCCGGCTGGACATACGGCCACGAGCTGGGCCGGGAACACGTCCAGCGCATCTTCGGCGGCCAGATCGAGACGGCGGCCTACTTCAACGCCCTGGACGCGGACGCCGGCGCGGTGATCGAGCAGGCCATCGCCGACGGCTGCTCCGTGATCTTCACCACCTCTCCCCGGCTGCTGCCCGCCAGCCTCCGGGCGGCGGTGGCCCACCCCAAGACGGTCATCTTCAACTGCGCGCTCAATATGTCCCACCGCTACATCCGCACCTATTACGCCCGGATGTACGAGGCCAAGTTCATCGCCGGCGTCATCGCCGGGGCCTTGGCGGGCAGCGACAACGTGGGCTACATCTGCGACTACCCAATCTTCGGCCAGGTGGCGGGCATCAACGCCTTTGCCCTGGGCGTACAGACGGTGGACCCCCGGGCCACGGTCTATCTGGAGTGGTCCTCCGTGGGCGGCGTGGAGGCCGCCACCAAGCGCCTGACGGACCGGGGCGTGCGTCTGGTGTCCTCCCAGGACCTGGCCCGGCTCCGGGACCGGGGCCGCTCCACCTTCGGCCTGTCCCTGCTGGACGGGGACAGCCAGGTGAACCTGGCCATGCCCGTGTGGCAGTGGGGCGTGTACTACGAGGCGCTGCTGCGCCGCATCCGGGACAAGAGCCTGCAAAGCGAGTACACCGGCAGCAATAAGGCCCTCAACTACTACTGGGGGATGTCTGCCGGCGTGGTGGAGATGCGCTACTCCGACAAACTCCCCACCGCCACCCGCAAGCTGGCCGGGCTTATCGAAAAGAGCATCCGGGCCGGGCTGTGCGACCCCTTCCGCGGCCCGCTCTACGACCAGGCAGGCCATCTGGTCGTGGGCAAGGACAAGACCCTCCCCACCGAGCAGGTCATCGACATGAGCTGGCTGAACGAGAACGTGTCCGGCGCCATCCCCGCCTACGAGGACCTGAGCGAGACGGGCAAGGCCACCGTGGGCGTGGCGGGCGTGAGCATGATGATGCCCGGCTCCGCCGGTCAGGAGGCGGACAAGTGAAGATACTGGCCGTGTCCGACGTTCCCTCCCCGCGGTACTATGACTACTATACCCCCGGCCGGCTGGACGAGTTCGGCCTGATCCTGGCCTGCGGCGACCTGCGGCGGGCCTATCTGGAGTTCCTGGTGACCATGGCCCACTGCCCGCTCGTCTACGTCCGGGGCAACCACGACGACGAATTTCTTACCAAGCCCCCGGAGGGGTGCGTGTGCGCCGACGACGCCGTGGTGGTCCACAACGGCGTGCGTATCCTGGGGCTGGGCGGCTCCTACCGCTACCGGGACGGCGGATGTATGTACACCGAGGCCCAGATGCAGCGGCGCATCCGCCGCGTCCGCCGCCAGATACGCAAAAATGACGGCTTCGACATCCTGCTCACCCACGCCCCCCTGCGGGGCCTGAACGACTTCGACACCCTCTCCCACCGGGGCTTCGAGTGCTTCGGCCCGCTGCTGGACGAGTACGCGCCCAGATATTTCATCCACGGCCACATCCACCGCACATACAGCCACGACGTACCGCAGCTGGACCATTACGGCGCCACCACCGTCGTCAACGCCTACGAACACTGTATCATCGAATACTGACAGAGGGCCCGCTGGTTAGCAGGCCCTCTATTTTTATCCCGGCTTGCGCCGGGACTGTACGATATGGTATACTCTTTCATGATCATGGAACAGTTATCGCTTTTTGCAAATGAGGGATACGGCAAGTCCTTTCGTTCGATCTGCGACGCGCTCGGATGCGAGGGCGACAGCCCGGCATGGCCAGACCGCTTTGGCCATGCCATAAAGGCGTGGCTGTTGGACAATGATCTCCCGCCCATCCGCACCTTGAGCCTGTTCTCCGGCGCGGGCGGGCTGGATATCGGTTTCTCGGACGTCGGATTCGAGATCGTCGAGTCCGTGGAGATCGAAGAGAAGTTTTGCGACACCTTGAAAATGAACAGCGGCCGGGGCAAACGCTTTGCCGAATCCAAGGTGAACTGCATCGACATCCGGGAATACTCCGCAAAGCATCTGGGCCAGGTCGACTTCATCATCGGGGGGCCTCCCTGCCAGACCTTCAGCGCCGCCAGCCGCCGGGCCAACGGCGTTCCCGGCACCACCGACGCCCGGGGCGTGCTTTTCCGGGAATATGTGCGCCTGCTGACGGAGCTTTCGCCCAAGGGGTTCCTCTTTGAAAACGTATACGGGATCATCGGCGCCCAGGGCGGCGAGGCCTGGCGCGAGATACTGCAAGCCTTCTCCCAGGTGGGATACCGGCTGTTCTACCGCATCCTGGACGCGGCGGACTACGGCGTGCCGCAGCACAGGGAGCGGCTCATCATCGTCGGGCTGAAGGAGGGCTCCTTCCGCTTCCCCCGGCCGACCCACGGCCCCGATTCCATCGACGGCCAGCCGTTTTTCAACGCCGAGACCGCCATAGAGGGGGTCTCGTCCTGGGAGAGCGCCGACAGCGTCCGCCTTCGGGGCCGGTTCGCCAGCCTCCTGGACGGCATCCCTCCGGGGCTGAATTACAGCTTTTATACGGAGGAGATGGGCCACCCCAACCCCATCTTCGCCTGGCGCTCCAAGTTCTCGGACTTCCTGTATAAAGCGGACCCCAGCACCCCCGTCAGGACGATCAAGGCCAACGGCGGCGCCTACACCGGGCCGCTGCATTGGGAAAACCGTTTCTTCACTTGCGAGGAATACAAGCGCCTCCAGACCTTCCCCGACGACTATGAGATCAGCGGCAGCAAGCAGCTCGCCGTCCGTCAGATCGGCAATTCGGTGCCGCCCCAGCTGGCCAGGATGCTGGCCATAGCCATCCGGCAGCAGGTGTTCGGCACGGCCTTCCCCTTCCAGCTGCCGCTCCTGGAAGATGATGAAACACTCACCTTCCGAAAGCGCAAGCGTGAGCTGACCTCCCTCTACCGGAAAAAGGCCGAGATGGCCATCAAGGCCCTGAAAAAAGAGCCGGGGTCGCTGCCAGGCTCCCATACATACTACTGTTCCTTGAGCGAGCTGTTCCGGTTTTCCATCCTGCCGGCCGGGGAGGCCGACTTCCAGGCAGACATACGCTGGGACGACGCGCTGACCGTCACAGTCTCCGACGCCCGCCCCACGGCGGACAGGCCGGTGTACACGATAGACCTCACCTCCCGCCACGGCGACTGGGCCATCGGGGTCGGCGCCGTCCGTCTGATCGTCCGGACGAGAGCCCCCCTGGGCTACACGGCCGCCTGGAAGGCCTTTGAAAAGGAGCTGGCCGACAACGGCATCAAGGCGGACCTGGTCCAGCTCAACGGCTATTACCAGTATACGCCCCGCATGATCGCCGCGGCCTGGATCGCGGAGGACGCGCCCTATGCCTCGGTCCTCCGCAGCGTGTTGGCCACCCGCGACATCCCGGAGATCGTAAGCACCGAGGCGCTGGCGGACCGGTGGAAGATCGGCGCGGACGACGTTTTGGCCGCCGCCAAATACCTGCGTTCGCTGGGATACGAGATCCGGGACCACAACACGAATCCCCAGATCGAGCCGGATCACTGGCTGGTGCCGTACATATTCCCCACGTTGACCCCTTTGAGCGTCCAGCTGTGGAAGAAGCTGTAAGGAGGGCGATAAGGCCATGCCCGACAGGGACGAAAAACACCTTGACGTTTACGCGGACCGCCACGAACTGCACCAGGACGGCAGGACCACCGTGTTTTATCAGGGGGTCCAGAGCCCCCAGGCCCGGGCGCGGTATGCGCGGATAAACGCCGCCCTCGCGGACGGCTTTCTTGAAGAGAAGTTCCGCTCCGTCCCGTCCGTCGACTTCTCGCCGCTGTCCGAAGAGGACCGCGGCCTGCTGCAAGAGCTGGTGGACGGCGTCACCAGCGAAGTCGGGCGGGCCCTGGTCGGCCTCGCCTTTTTGCAGCTGGCCATCAAGAGCATCGCGCCGGACCAGAACATCCGGCTGCACAAGGGGACCACGCGGCAGGGGTCCTTCTCCTGGGTGGAGGGGATCTCCATGCGGACCCTGGACGCAAAATACAACACGCCTTTTTTGCGGGAACACGGCCTGCTCAACCTCAACAGCTTCGGCCTGTTCATGACCAGGAGCCTCGCGGAGAACTATCCCTATACCAGCCTTTACAAGGCGGAGATGCGCGGGCCTTTCGACGCCTGGACCGCCATCGTGGACGCCATCGAAAACGGCACCATGCCGGCCGAACTGGGTCTCTGCTATCTGATGGCGCTGCTGCAAAACCGCTCCGACCATTTCCGCCAGGCGACCGATAGGGCCTGCCGGCTCGTCGAAAAACACCGGGGCGACGGCCTCGCCGCCATACGGGACCTGCTCACCCGGTTTTTCCACACCACCGCCTATTCCGCCCGGGCCTTTGAGGTGACGATGCACGGCCTGTATCAGGCGCTGGACGAGATGCACGCCCTGGGCGGCGCCCAGGTGGTGCCGCTCTCCCAGATGCGCTCGGCCAACAAAAAGCACGGCAATATCGGCGATATAGAACTCATGGAGGACGGCGTCATATCTGCGGCCTGGGACGCGAAATATGGCAAGCCCTATCTGCGGGACGAGCTGGAGGAACTCCGGGACAAACTCCTGACCCACCCGGACTGCGCCGTGGCCGGATTCGTCGTCGATCTCACGGTGGATATGCGCCGTGACATCGCCACCCGCAAAAACGAACTGGAGGCGGAGACAGGCACGGAGATACACCTGTTCTCTTTCGACCAGTGGGTCGACCACGAGCTGGCCCGGCTGGACGCCCGGCAGCGGGACGAGCTGGGATACCGCTGGCTGAAGGCGGTGGTCGAGTCGTTCGCCCAGCGGCGCCCCCATATCGCCCCCATCGACGAGCCGTGCGACGCCTGGATAAGCGATCTGATCTCCCTCCTTGCCTGAAGGACAGCATAATAACGCGGGCCTGCTGCGTTTGCAGCAGGCCCGCGGGCTTTTTTTCTATTTTTATTCCACGCTCATGACGATCTCGCTGCCGTCGGCGCTGCGGAGGGTCACCACGGTGAAGCCGTTGTAGGTCAAGACCCCGTCCACCGCGCCGGCCAAATAGTTGCTGGCGGTGTATTCCGAGCTGTTCGGCTGGCCGATGGCGGCGGTCAGTTGGGCCAGGTCCTCGCCGATGAACTGCTGGGCCGTCTGCTTCATCTCGACCGACGCAGCCGTCTGGACCGTCACCCCGCTGTCGATGAAGGCGTCCACCGCCACCGTCACGTCCTCCGGGAGCTGGATCGCCGTCAGGGCCCAGCAGCTGCCGAACGCCCGGTCGCCGATGGCGGTCAGGCTCTCCGGCACCTGGACGCTGGCCAGCTGGGAGCAGTTGCAGAAGGCGTCGTTGTTGATGGATGTGAGCCCCTCCGGGAGGACCACTTCGGTGAGAAAATAGCAGCCGTTGAAGGCGTAGGCGCCCACGGTAGTGACGCCCTCCTCCACCACCACGCGCCGGATGCTGCCGTTGTGCCAGAACCAGGGGGTCTCGGCGTATATCCAGTCGGGCATGGCCCCGGTGCCGCTGACGGTGAGGGTACCGCTCTCGTCCAGGGTCCAGGACATATCCTCGTTCACTGTCCCCTCCGCGGGGATGACGCTTGTCTCGCAGGCGATGCTGTTCTCCCAGGCAAAGCCCTCCGCGACGCTGTTTTCCGGGCACAGGATCGTGAAGCCCGAGCTGCCGGAAAAGGCATAGTCGCTGATCTGGGTTACGCTCATGGGGATGGACACGCTCTCCAGCGCGCCGCAGTACGCAAAGGCGTCGCTGCCCAGGTAGGTCACGCCCTCCTCCACCACGATGCTGTGGATGTCGTTCCTGGCGGGGTACCAGGGGGCGTACTCCCAGCCGTAATCCGTCATGGCCCCGGCGCCGCTGATGGTGAGCGCGCCGTCCCCGGTCAGCTGCCAGGTGACGCTCTCGCCGCAGGCGCCCTTGGCCGTGCCGGTGACCGCCTCCCGGTCCCCGGTGAACGCGGCGTTCTCCGCGCCGATGAACGGCATCCCGCCCAGGCAGGCGCCCTCCTCCACGGTGACGTGCAGCAGGCCGGGACAGTCGCTGAAGATAAAGCTGCCCGCGTCCGGCGCATTGGCCTGCACCGTGACGGACGCCAGCGCATCGCATCCGGTGAAGGCGCACTGGCCGATCTCGGTCAGGCTCGCCGGCAGGGTGATCTGGCCCAGGCCATCGCAGTTGGAGAACGCCCTCTCGCCCAGGCTCTCGATCCCCTCCGGCAGCTGTACGGACGAGAGCGAGATGGCGTTGGCAAAGGCCTTGCTGCCGATGGACGTGAGGCTCTCCGGCAGCGTGACGGTCTTGACCATAGAGAAGTCCGCGAAGGCGTTGTCCCCCACCCGGGTGACGCCGTCGCCGATCGTAATGTCCAAAGCGCCGCCCCAGATCGTCGGCACGTCGTCATCGGAAGTGTAGTCCTTCATCGGCCCATTCCCGCTGATGACCAGCTTTGCCTCCGGCTCCATCTTCCAGGTGACACCGTCGCCGCAGGTCCCTTCCGTCTCAAATGCCTCATACAGCCCCAGCGTCTGCTTCTGCTGGCCCATCCAGGAGAACACCAGCCCCACGTTCCGGTCCAGGGTCAGCACCGAGCCGTCGCCCAGCTTGGAGTGCAGCCCGTCCTCCTCGAACTCGAACAACTCCGTGAGCGTGGCCAGCCCTCTCGGGATGTCCAAGTCGTCGCTGTTGTATTCGGTGTCCCCGTCGCGGCCATACAGATAGGCGTAGCCAAAGGGTTCGCTGCCCTCAAAGGGCAGGATGGCCGCCTGGAAACCGTAATCTTCGGAGATCATGGTGGATGTCTGCCACATGCCGCACAGCTTGGCCCAGTCCTCCTCCTCGCCCAGCATCTCCGGCGCGTCGGCGAGCCACTCCTCCATGTCGGCGTCGAAGTGCAGCTGCAGCTGCTCCGTCCGCGTCACGTCGCAGTAGGCATAGGCCACGGGGTAGCTGTACTGGACCGTCTTCAGCCCCGCGTCCAGGTCCAGCTCGTCGGACTTCACCTCGCTGCCCTCGGGGAGAAGCCCGGCGATCTGCCGGGACTCCGGCCCCGCCAGGGGCGTGGCTGTCCACTTGGACTGCTCGTAAGGCTCCGTCTCGTCCAGTATCCAGCCCTCGTTATACAGCCCGTAGGTGAGTTTGTACCGCTCCACCCGGGTGGCGGCGGGGGTGTCGTAGGTCACCTCCACATATACCAGGTCGGACTTGGCGTCCTTGTCGGTCTGCCGCTTGATGACCTCCAGGGCCGTGACCTGGGCCTCCCCGCTGGGATTGTCCAGATGCTCCGCGATGTCCTTCATCATCGCGTCCTCGGACGCCGGATCGGGCGAACAGCCCGCCAGCGCCAAAATGAGCGTCAGTGCAAAAAGAAGAAGTATCGCCTTTTTCATCTTCGTTCTCTCCGATCCGATGATTTTTGACAGTGATACAGGATGATTATACCATATCGCACCGCCCGATTCAACGGTCCGGGCGACAAAAAAAGGCAGCGGAGGTGGCTCCGCTGCCTTTTTTGTCGTCTCTTTTACCGCACGCCGCGCTTTTTCCGCGCCGCCAGGGCCAAGACCAGCCCGCCCAGGCACAGCGCCAGCGCCCCGGCACACAGCGCCAGCGGCGTCTCGTCCCCTGTCTCGGGGGACGTAGCCCCGCCCGTCGCGGCAGGTTTGGACGCGGCGCCCTTGGCGGGGATGGCCTCCGTCTTCGTCTGGCCGCAGCGCGTGCAGGTATAGGTCCTCTCCCCCTTGGCGGAGGCAGTGGCCTCCTTCGTCACCTTGCCCTCGTCCCAGGCGTGTCCCAGGGCCGGGACCGCCTCGGTCACTTCCTCCATGCACCGCTGGCAGGTATATCGGATGCTGCCCTCCTCCGTGCAAGTAGCCTCTGTGACAGTCTCGATCAGGCTCTCGTCCTCCGGCTTAAGGTGGCCCAGGGCGGGTTCCGTCTCGGTCCACTCGTCGATCACCTGACCGCACATCGTACACTTATATGTGGTCTTTCCTTCCTCCGTGCAGGTGGCGTCGATCTGTTCTGCCACGTCGCCCTTTTCATGCGCCACGGTCGGGATCGACTCCGTCTCCCGCCAGCCCTCTTCCCGGGCGCTCTCGTCGGCCACCGTGCAGCAGGCGTTCTGGCAGTCCCGATGCTTTGTGCCGGCCTCGGTGCAGGTAGGCTTCTTGTCTTCTACCCACTCGCCGTAGCTGTGGCCCAAGGGCTTGCCCGTCTCCGTATAGCTGTCGCCGCACTTGGAGCAGGTGTATGTAGTGGTGCCGGCCTTGGTGCAGGTAGCGTCGGTCTCCGAGGCCTGATAGTCGTGGCCTGTGGCTTCGATGGCCTCCTTCTTGGTCTTGCCGCAGCCCTCGACGGCGCAGGTATAGGTGCGCTCCCCCGCCGCGGTACAAGTGGCCTCCTGGGTCACCTCGCTGTGTTCCTCGTCCCAAACGTGCTGTTCGTCCGAGTGGGTGACGCTGACAGCGGACACGGCCTTGTCGCTGGCTTGCTCCTTCGGCATCCCGTCGCTGCCAAGATAGGACGTATACAAGTCAGAGATAGTCAGGGAAGCCGCGCCCAGGGCGGCGTCCTCCCCTACCTTGACCGTCAGCGTGAGCGCGGTCCAGGGTCCGGCGTCCTCATATCCCTCATAGCAGTTGAACACGAACATCCCTCTGCCGGTGCCTCTGTAATCGGGATTGTACTCCACACGCCCGCCGTCCTCACCCAGGGAGATGTGCTTCTCGCTCACATGGGACCAGCCCGCGGGCAGCCCCACGGAAAACTCCAGGTTCCCCACGCCGTTCCCCGTGTTGTTGGCGACGGAGAACGTCCAGGTCACCTCGTCGCCGGGGTGGACCTCCGTCTTGTCCGCCGTGACGAACAGGCTCACCGCCCCATCGGCCAGCGCCGGCGCCGCCAGCATCGTAATGACCAGTGCGGCCACCGCCGCGATCAGCAATACCTTCTTCATGGATATCCCTCCTTGTCTCATGCTAGCGAGCCATACCCCAGCACATACCGGTACAGCACCAGGGAATCGTCGCCGTTTATCCTGCCGTCATGGGTCACGTCGCCCGCCGCAAGGCTCACAGGCGCAGTATTCTTGCCCAGCACATACCGGAACAACGCAAGGGAGTCGTCGCCGTTCACCGCGCCGCTGTCCGTCACGTCGCCCAGGATGCCCTCGGTGATGTTGATGACCAGCTCCGTGGCGTCGTCGTCCACTTTGATCTCATATTTCCAGAATTGTAAATAATAGCCCCCGTAATAGGACGAGTTAACGATCTTGCCGCCCTTGACGATCTGCATATTATATCCTTTGTTGATACCGATACAATATGTCCCGCCGGCGGGTACGACATACTCCCTTATGCCATCGTCGTTATAGCCAAGAGAGATTTGGTCGCCGCCCAAAGCCCCGTCGAGATAGTCCGTCATCTCTCCGTCGGTATCGCCCTCGATCTTTATCCTGGCAAGCCGCCAGTCATCCTTGACCACCTTGACCGTCACATCGCTGTCAGTCGCGATGTAATATTCGCGGTAAAGTCCCTCCGGGAGCCAATCGGGCCGGTTCCCGTCAGAATAGACGTACTCCCCTTCGACTATTGTATAATGGTCAAAGCGGCCGGTCTTCTCCAGGCGGTATCCCTCCTTCAGGCACAGCACGCCTTCAGAGTCGATGGTGCTGCCGTCAGTCAGATAATATTCCTCAAAATAGCCAACTCTTTGACCGGAAGTCACCGCATCCTTTTCCCCGGTGACGTGCAGCGTTCCCGTTCCGAGTTTTTTGGCTGTAACGTACAGTTCCGTCGCGTCATCGTTGACGCGATATACATATCCCCAATCATACGCACCGTCGAGCGTCGCTCCGCTCACGACAGGACGATATCCTGGTATGCACGAGATCTGGACCCACGCGCCTTTGTACGTGTACGCAGCATCGTCAGGGCCGTATCCGCCCTCACTATACACAGGTGATATGACATCATCGGGGTCCTCGACACGGATAGGGATCACCTCCGGTACGCTGCTGTCCGTGACGATGGTAAGCGTCAGCGTCCCGTGGTTGCTGGGGATGATAACATATTCCCGCTGGAGCTTTCCGTTTTCGTTGACAATATAAAACCATCCGTCAATGCGTCCATTTTCCACATAGCCAGACTGGGACAGGGCGTAGCCCGGTTTCAGCAGAACAATATATTGCGTTTCTTTCCCATAGGTATCGCCGTCGGTCCCGTCCACCGGCAGCGTCTCGCCGTTGACTATATGGGTCCCGCTGGTGTCGATGCCCTCGGTGGCGCCGGTGAACTGGACCACCGTGCCGAGCATCACCGTGATGGTGACATCCCCTGCATCCCCGGATACGGAATAAATGTTTTCCGTCTTGTTTATGCAAGAGGCCGCATTATAGTTATTGCCAAAGCCGTACAGATAATACCCCTTCTTGACCGTGACGGTGAGGCCATCCGCCGGGATTGACTGACCGCTCTTCACGCTCTTGCCGCTCTTGTCCACGATGGAGATGATGGCGTTGTATTCATCCTCGACGGTCAGGATGTTGCCCGCGGCAATGGTCATCACGCCGGGCTCCTCTGTGTCCTCCGGCTCTTCCGTCGCTTCCGGCTCGTCGGTAGCCTCCGGCTCGGTCGTCGCCTCCGGTGCCACGGAGGTTTCCGGTCCCTCTGTCGCCTCTGGCTCCGTGGTGATTTCCGGCTCGGCTGTAACATCTGGCTCAACAGTGGCCTCCGGTCCCGCCTCTGCTTCCGGTTCGTCGGTCGTTTCCGGCTCCTCCGTGACCTCCGGCTCTGCGGTCGCTTCCGGCTCCGCAGACTGCTCCGCGGCCTCCGGCGAAGGGACTGGCTGTCCCTCCTCTGCAAAGGCCCCTATGCCCAGAGACGCCGCCAGCGCCGCGGCCAGCAGCAAGCACAGCACACGTCTTTTCATGCTGCATCCTCCTTCTTATTTTTATATCATTTCAAGCAGTTGACCTCCTTGGTCAGCTTAATTATATCTGGATTCCAGATAAAAGTCAATATCTGAAATCCAGATAAATCATAATACCATTGAGGTGACGATCAATGGTATTCCCCAACATCAAAAATCTCCGCGAGGACCGGGACCTGCGGCAGCGGGAGCTGGCGGCGGTGCTGAACGTGAGCCAGAACACCTATTCTCAATATGAGAACGGCGTGATCGAACTGACGGCGGAGAATCTGGTCAAGCTGGCGGATTTTTACGACGTGAGCGTGGACTACCTCCTGGGCCGGACCCGGGAGCCGCGGATGGCACGCTGACGCCCGGCAAACAGGAAAAAACAGAGCCTGCCGCGGACGCGGCAGGCTCTGTGGCCTTATCGTCTCATTGCTAGCTGTCCCGGGCCACCTTGACGAGCAGCAGGCGGCCGGTCTTCACGGACACCGCCGCCCCGCCGGGCAGAGGCTCGTTGCTGACGCCGTACTGATATGCGGCGTCCATGCGGGCATCCTCCAGGGGATACTTGGCACCCCGGATGGTGACCCCCTCCGCCGGGCCGTCCACGGCCAGCAGGGAGAACCAGGGCCAGCTGTCCGGCACCAGCGCCTGGTCCGAGACGATCTCCAGCTGGGAGAAGTCGTCCAGCGCCGCGGCCTTTTTCCCGGCCCCGTCCAGCATCAGCAGCACGCCCACGTTGGCCAGGGCGTGGTCCAGCCGCCCGCCCAGCGCGCCCAGCAGCAGGAACTCCCCGAACCCCCGGCGCAGCGCCTCCTTGGCGGCGAACACCGTGTCCGTGTCGTCCTTCTCCCGGGGCAGGACAATGATCTCCCCGTCCATGTCCGGCCGGGGGCTGGAATCGAAATCTCCCACGACCAGGTCCGGGCTGACGCCCAGACCGGCCGCATGGCGCAGCCCGCCGTCGCAGAAGAGGAAGAAGTCGTCCGGCCGAAGGGCCGCCCGGCAGCGGGCGTAGTCCCCGATAGGCGCGGCGCCCACGATCACGCACCGGCGCATATCACGCCGCCGCCTTTTTCCGCAGCGGGCTCACCGCGAGGCACAGAAGCCCGGTCACGATCATGTCCGGCAGGGTGTTGCCCACGGGGATGTCCACGGTCATCAGATAGCGGTACAGCGCGAACCCCGCGACCCACACGGCCATGTTGATCCAGTCCACCGCCCGGCCGCTCCCGTCCCGCTTGAGGAAGAAGAAGTCCGCGATCTGGATGGCGATCATGGGCGCGAACACGGAGCCGATCAGGTACAAAAAGTCGGTGATGTCGTCCATGGGGAACGCGATGGCCCCCACCGTGCCCAGCACGGCGGCGCCCACCGCCACCCACTTGCCGGAGATCTTCTCCGACAGGGACTCGCTGGAGATGCCCGCGGACCAGGCGTCCAGGAAGGTGGTGGTCACGGTGGAGAACACGATGATCAGCAGCCCCGCCACGCCGAGGCCGGCCTTGACCATGATGGCGGCGATGTCCGCGCTCTCGGTATAGATGGCCGCGCCCATGCCGATGACGTACATCCAGCAGCTGACGAGGCCGTACACCACGGCGCTGGCCGCCGTGGCCGCCACGGGCTTCTCCGCCTCCCGGGTGTAGTCGCTGATCAGGGGCAGCCAGCTCAAGGGCATAGCCACCGCCAGCTCCACCGCCGCGCCGAAGCTCATGCCCTCGCCGGAGGCGTTCAGCGCGCCGCCCTTGAAGAAGATCACATAGCTGAGTACCAGCGTCAGGATGAACAGCGCGGCCATGGCCACGGTGTTGACCTTGCCCAGGTTGCGGATGCCGATCAATATCCACACCACGATCAGCCCGCCGATGACCAGGCACCAGACCCAGCTGCCCACATCCCACACGCCGGCGGCGGACAGCGCCCCGTCGTAGATCATGATGGCGGTCCAGCCCAGCAGCTGGATGATGTTCAGCAGGGAGAAAAGCAGCCCTCCTCGGCTTCCGAAGCTCATTTTCACCGTCTCCATGGCGCTCTTCCGCGCCTGGCCGCCGATGAGCCCCGCCAAAAACAGCAGGGCGCAGCCGATGACGTGGCCCAGCAGGATGGCCGCCAGGCCCTTTCCGAAGCCCAGGGGCGCGAAGGCCATGCCCGTGAGGATCTCCGCGATGGACACGCCCGCCCCGAACCAGATCAGGGCGTTGTCCCCTATGCTCGTGCCTTTTTTCTCCATGTCAGACCGCCTCCTTCGCAAACTCGCTCTTCAGATCGAAGGCGTGGTCCATGGGGCCCCGGCCCGCGCCCAAGTCCAGCATGGCCGCCAGCGCGCCGGAGAGGTAGTCCTTGGCCCGGGCCACGGACGCGGCCAGGTCGAAGCCCTTGGCAAGGTTTGCCGCGATGGCGCTGGACAGGGTGCAGCCGGTGCCGTGGGTGTTGGGGTTGGCGATGCGCCGGCCCCGGAACCACCGGGCCTCGCCGTCCGCCCACAGCAGGTCGTTGGCGTCGCTTACGCTATGGCCGCCCTTGACCAGCACGGCGCAGCCGTGGCGCTCGCCGATGGCCCGGGCCGCGGCCTCCATATCCGCCTCGCCGCGGATGGCCATGCCGGACAGGACCTCCGCCTCCGGGATGTTGGGCGTGGCCACCGCCGCCAGGGGCAGCAGCTTCGCCTTCACCACCGCGATGGCGTCCGTCTCCATGAGGGCCGAGCCGCTGGTGGCCACCATCACCGGGTCCACCACGATGTTGGCGGCCTTATAATACGTCAGCCGCTCCGCGATCACCTCCACCAGCGCGGCGGAGGATACCATGCCGATCTTCACCGCGTCGGGGCGTATGTCCTCGAACACCGCGTCGATCTGCTCTGCCAAAAACGCCGGAGTCGCCTCCAGGATATCTCTCACGCCGGTGGTGTTCTGGGCCGTCAGCGCCGTCACGGCGCTCATGGCGAATACACCGTTCAAGGTCATCGTTTTCAGATCGGCCTGGATACCGGCGCCTCCGCTGGAATCGCTCCCAGCGATGGATAATGCTGTTCTCATCGTTTTACCTCCTGATGTTTTTCAGCATATCTTTTATAGAGCGACGCAAGGTGGTGCCCCCGGTGCGCCGCTGGAAGCCGGCTTTTCGCCGGTCAATCCCAATGTTCCATGCTCTCGTCCGCCAGCCGGGTGATCTGGACCCACCGGTCCCCCTCGGCGGCGTCACGCACGCCCACCACATAAAAGCCCGCGGCCTTCGCCGTCTGTACGGCGGACAGCGCGTCCTCGAACACGGCCGTGTCCTCCGGCGCGGCGCCCAGGCGCCTGGCGGCGGCGTAATACACGTCCGGCCGGTCCTTCCCGGCCCCCACGCTCTCGCAGGAGAGGGCAAAGCGGAAGTATCTCCGCACCCCCAGCCTGGTCAGGCACAGCTCCATCAGCCGCTCCGGCGTGGCCGAGACCACCGCCATGGCCACCCCCCGCCGGGCCAGCCCGGCCAGGTAGTCCGCCACCCCCGGCTTCAGCTCGATGTCCTGGCGGTAGTGGCCCTCCATGATGCGCTGCAGCTCCCGCTCGGCCTGCTCCGGCGTGTCGTCCAGGCCGAACCGGTCGATGAACAGGGTCAGCGTCTCGCCCATGGTCATGGTGGCCGTCTGCTGCAAGAGCAACTCCGGCACGGCCTTCACGCCCTTGCCGCGCAGGTACTCCGCCGCCACCTCGTCCCAGTACCCCATGGAGTCCACCAGGGTCCCGTCCATATCGAATACGGCGTACAGTTTATCCATGCAGCATCTCCTCTGCCAGCGCCCGCATCCGCCCTGCCGCGGCCTCCGGGTCCGGCGTGGCGAAGATGGCGGACACCACCGCCACGCCGGATACGCCTGTCCCGGCGAGAAAGCCGATGTTGTCCTCGCCGATGCCGCCGATGGCCACCGCCGGGATGGATACCGCCCCGCAGATGTCCCGCAGCAGAGAAAGGGGCATGGGCTTTGCGTCCTTCTTCGTCCCCGTGGGGAACACCGCCCCCACGCCGATGTAGTCCGCCCCGGCCGCTTCCGCGGCCACCGCCTCGGCCACCGTCCCGGCGGAGATGCCCAGGATGCGCCCCGGCCCGATCAGGGCACGCACGTCCCGGCCGTGGAGGTCCGACTGGCCCAGGTGGACCCCGTCGGCCCCCGCCGCCAGGGCCAGTTCGATGCTGTCGTTCACCACGAAAGGCACATGGCGCGCCGCGCACAGTGCCCGCAGTTCGCCCGCCTCGGCCAGGATCTGCGCCCGATCCAGTTCCTTCTCCCGCAGCTGCAAAAACGTCGCGCCGCCCGCCAGCGCCGCGGCGCACACCTCCGCCAGGGTCTGGCCCGGCCGGAGCCACGCCCGGTCCGTCACCGCGTACAGGGTCATGGCCCGGCGTATCTCCTCCCGTGTATAGTCCATTTCCTATCCTCCATAAAAAGCGGGAAGCGGCCCATCGGCAGCTTCCCGCGAGATCGCGTTCCAGCATTCCCTTCGTTGGCATTATCCAAATCAGGTCGATGGGTCGAAGGTCAGCCCTTCCTCTCAGCCTGCGCCCGCAAGCTCCCCGCTGTTCGGTTGTAAGTCGTGCGGTTCAGAAAAGACCCGCGATGATGTCCACGCACCGGTCGATGCCCAGGGTGCCGCTGTCCAGCGCGATGTGGTAGTGCTGGGCCTTGCCCCACTCCATATCCGTGTAGAACTGGTAATAGGCGGCGCGGCGCTTGTCCTTGTCGCGCAGGCGCTTTTCCGGGGAGTCGTCCCGCTCGCCGTAGAGCTTCACGATGCGCTCCGCCCGCTTTTTCATGTCAGCGAACACGAATACCTTCAAAAGGTCCGCCTTCCCCTCCAGGATGTAGTCCGCGCAGCGGCCCACGATGACGCAGTCCTCTTTCTCGGCGATCTCCAGGATCAGCTTGCGCTGCACGGTCCAGAGGTAGTCCTGCACCGACAGGCCGTTGACGGACCGGTCCGCGAACGCCGTCGCCAGCCACCCGCCCTTGGGGGTGTACTCGCCCCGCTCGGCTATGTATTCCTTTGCCAGGCCGCTCTCCTCGGCGATCTTTTCCAGAAGTTCGTTGTCATAGCAGGGGATGCCCAGCTTTTCCGCCGTGTGGCGGCCCACGGTACGCCCGCCGCTGCCGAACTCCCGGCTGATGGTGATGATCCTGTGTGCCATATCGTTGCTCCTTCCTCCGGACACACCCATGGCGCGGCGCGTCCGGCTCCTGTCTTGCCCTAATAATAGCAAAAAACTGCCGCCGCGTCAACGGTATGTGCCGGGAAAATCTCGCCGCCGTCTTGCAAGACGGCCCCATTTCCGCTATAATGGGCCGTACCAGGCGGGTATGGTGGAATTGGCAGACACGATGGATTTAGGTTCCCTTGGCAAAAGCCGTGCAGGTTCAAGTCCTGTTACCCGCACCAGCGGCCCGGGAGTATTGCTCCCGGGCCTTACTTTGCGTTGACGGAAGGACGCCGATAGGATATAATATCAAGTGAGCGAGGTGGTCACGATGCCAGAACTTTGCCGATTTTACAACATCGTTATCAAGATGATCTACATGGACGACGGACAGCACAACAAGCCCCATTTTCATGTGCTGTATGCGGAATACGAGGCGTCCGTCGGCATAGACGGGGAACTGTTGGCCGGCAGCCTGCCCGTGAAGCAGCTCAAACTCGTGCAGGCATGGGCAGCCATCCACGAGGATGAACTATATGCCGCCTGGAACAATGCGGTGCGCGGTATCCCGTTCGGCAAGATCGCACCGCTGCAGTGAGGAGATTCTGATATGTATGTTATGGATGGGATCGCCTACGCGGGGACGCCCTCTCACGTTGTGAGCGTGTCCGGCGTCCGGCCGATGGATGATCACAAGCTGTGGGTCCGGTTCAGCACAGGAGAGGCGAAGGTGTTCGACTTCAAGCCGCTGCTGAAGGCCCCCGGCTTTGCGCCCCTGGCGGATATGGACGTATTTAGAGGAGTTTATATCGACTACGGCACGGCAGTTTGGTGCGGCGGCGACATCGACATCGCGCCGGAGACGCTTTATGAGGAGGGCGTCCTGGCGGAGAACGTGGGCTGATAATTGGTAAATATCGCTGTGCGACTGCCCACAACCCCTTGAAAATAGGGGCCTTCTCAAAAATGCTGTAAGAACACTAGCACCATCATTAAAGCCTTGAATCTCTAGGGATTCAAGGCTTTTTCTCCTTTATGCTCTCCTCGCATTTGCCCGTTCTTTTCTACTTTCCAGAGCAAACTCCAGAACAAAACCCGACACCTCTCAAATATGCGTCCATCGTTGCAGATGCTTTTTGTCTCTCACCCTCTAGCACATGAGAGTAAATGTCTGTTGTGGTAGATACCTGATTGTGTCCCAGAAACGCCGTCACATACCACAAGTACATAAGCCAAGCACCATTACCACCACAAGAAATAGGAAACAACTCAAAAAACAGCCTTCAAAAACACCTTGTAATGGTCATCATCTAATACAATAAGTGCCCGTTTTCCGCTTTTAAAAAGGATAGCTATCGTGTGAAGACCTTTTGATTTTGCGGATGAGGCACCAGCCAATGCTCCGACTAACCCAATTACAGGGCCGCCTATTAAACCGAGCATAGCGCCTCCTGCTCCACGCGCAAGTCCGCTACCCACGCTTTTATTAGAAGTTGCGTCTACCAATTCATAACCATCTACTGTTTCTTTAGAAATATCAATCTCTTTGCCCTTATAACTTATATAGGCCCCTTTTCTGCCATAGGCCCCTCTCCAAAAAACATTTCCTCCAGAATAATCTCCCGCCACAACACAATTTTTCTTCGCGAACATCATTATTCCTCCCCATGTTAACCAAATTGGGACACTGCATCGAATATACAACTAATGCAGTACATAGCGTCTTCGTCAATATACTTCCCACATTCAAGGCATTTGTTAGAATGAACACTACAATAGATCGAGTCTCCTGTTGTCACGGCTGGGAGTGTACAACCAGCATGGGCGCAAGTCTTTACGTTGGATGGCTTCTGATAGTTGTTTTTAGGGGCACTGGTTGGTTTTGATGTAACAATGGGCTCAAAATCCTCCAAATATATGGAAATATCATCTACCAGGTCCCATCTTATTTTTAAGGTTTTGCCATCCAGCCACCCGAAAACAAGACAGGATGTATCGGCATCTGCCCATACATAGGTTTCGTCTGAAAAAACATCGGAAGAAGTTAAGTATGCCTGAACACGATAATAAGAATCCAGTTTTTTTACTAATTCAAGTAGTTCGTCATGTGACACTTCCTCGTTAGATGACCACACCATTGCAAATATTTTATTTTCATCATTTGCGGAATGGATCACTGTACCTTCTATGCCCATAACCATAACTGATCCAAGGCCGTTATAAAATTCGTCACTTACATTAACCACTAGGTTGTCACTCACGTCCTGTCCTAAAACCTCAAGATATGGCCTTAAGCTTTCCCTCGTTTCTTCAAAATCAGTACTTCCCGATTCTACTGCTGCCAAATCTTGTGCCTCTAATATATTTGGTTTCAAAGTAGGCGCTGTAAATTCTTCGCTGATTCTAGGTATACTGTTTGTATCAGATCCAACATTATACTGTCCATTATTATGTGTATACCAAGCGAGAAAACATATTCCCACGCTAGTGACTAAAGCTATAATAAGCGACGAAGAAACAATCGCCCTTTTCCTTTTGTGAGCATCTCGCTCTCTACTTTGTACACATCTAACCTTCTCTTGGATATTTTGGGTGGAATCGTATGTACTCCGGCGTGGACTATATCCCATATTCCCTTCAATGTTATTTACGTCGTCTAACAATTCCTGGGTACTTTCATCACCCCGCATCCACTTTACTTCAAATCCACAATGGGGACATTCTGTAGCCCCTGCCGGTATCTCTGTATCGCATATCTCGCAACGCATGGCTGATCCTCCCTGTCTTGTTGTGCCTCTAGTGTAACACACAACCCCACAAATGTCTAGATATCTAGACATAAATGCCACTTGCCCCTCGTACAATACAGCTAGAGGGGAGGTGACATTGTGCTTTTCGATTATACTGTGCTGGGGAACACGATAAGAGATGTTCGCCGGGAAAAAGGATTATCCCAAGAGGTTTTGAGCGGACTTGCCGGGATCGCCCGGACACACCTGACGATGATCGAAAACGGCACGATGCACCCTACCATTGAGACGCTCTGCAAGATAGCCCAGGCCTTAGGTTTGCAAACAAGCGAATTGCTGACTATGATGGAGACACGGATCGCAGCCAGCAACAAGCAGGGCAGATAAGTCCTATCGCTTTACATACAACGACAGCCCATAGAACATGGACTTTAGCAAAAAAGATATACGTCTTCCCCCAAGAGAAAGGACACGCTCCAGCGTGTCCTTTCTCTTGGCCTTTCCCTCCCCGTATGCGTCGTTCATGCCGTGTCGTTGGTGTTTCAAGGCGGGGACGTTGACAAATCCCCGAGGTATTATATAATCGGTTATAATGGACAAAGCGGCTGCTCCTTCCCCCGCGGCCACAGCGTCACCAGCGCGTCCCGGCCGGGGCGTGAGCGATGGCGGCTCGTCGCCAGCGGTCTGGGAGCGACGGCGGCCAGCAGCTTGCTGTCGGGTCACCTGATCGGGGCGGAACGCTTCTTTTCAGTTGTAACATCCTCCGAAATATGGTAAAATAACAAAAACCAGAAATACGCTGAAAAGGAGATACGGTCATGCACAAAGGGAAAAAACGGCCCCGCCTGTTCGCCACGGCGCCGGGGCGCATCGCGTTCAGCATCATCGTCACGGTGGTGGTGGGGTTCCTGTACTTCTATGTGTCCCTGCCCGCCATCAACCTCCAGGACGGGAACTTCTACACGTTCCTGGTCGTTCTGGGCGCGGTGTATATCATCAGCGCCTACCTGGCCTCCGGCCCGGACAAGGACAAGGCGCAGGAAAAGCCCGCCGAGAAGGCCTCCAGCGAGGGCCAGCCCGACTCGCCCTTCCATGAACTGCTGAACAAGACCGGAAAGGTGCGGGGCGGGGTCCGCTTCGTGCGCCGGCACTGTCTGCCGGTGGGCATCCTGCTGGCGGTGGTGCTGCTGGTGGCGGCGGTGGGGAAGGTCATCTCCCTGCCCATCTTCCGCGCCTCGGCCTACCGGGATCTGCTGGACGTGCAGACCGGCGACTTTGCCGAGGACGTGGCCCAGATCTCCTTCAACGAGATACCCACCCTGGACCGGACCAGCGCCAACTTCCTGGGCGACCGCCAGATGGGCACCCTCAGCGACATGGTGAGCCAGTTCGAGTACTCCAACGACTCCACCCAGATCAACTACCAGGGCCGCCCGGTGCGTGTGGCGCCCATCGACTACGCGGACTTCTTCAAGTGGCTGAACAACCGGGGCCAGGGCCTGCCCGCCTATGTCATCGTGGACATGGTGACCCAGGAGGCGTCGGTGGTGCGGCTTCAGGAGGGGATACACTACTCCTTCTCGGAGATATTCAACCGCAACGTGGTGCGCCATCTGCGGTTCCAGTACCCCACCATGATGTTCTCCACGCCGGAATTTGAGATCGACGAGGACGGCCACCCCTGGTGGATCGCGCCCCGGGTGGTGAAGACCATCGGCCTGTTCGGCGGCCGGGATATCCAGGGCGCGGTGCTGATGGACGCGGTCACCGGCGAGAGCCAGTACTACGAGGAGGTCCCCACCTGGGTGGACACCCTGTACACCCCCCAGCTGATCATGGAGCAGTACGACTACCACGGCACCCTGGTCCACGGGTTCATCAACTCCGTGCTGGGCCAGCGGGACGTGACCATGACCACGGACGGCTACAACTACATCGCCATGAACGACGACGTGTATATGTACACCGGCGTGACCAGCGCCAACGCGGACCAGTCCAACCTGGGCTTCCTGCTGTGCAATATGCGTACCAAGGAGACACGCTACTATGTGGCGCCCGGCGCCACGGAGACCGCCGCCCGGGCCTCGGCCATGGGCGTGGTGCAGGACCTGGGCTACACCGCCACCTTCCCGCTGCTGCTGAACATCTCCGGCCAGCCCAGCTACTTCATCCCCCTGATGGACGCCACCAACCTGGTGAAGAGCTACGCCATGGTGAACGTGGCCCAGTACCAGATCGTCGCCACGGGAAGCACGGTGGCCTCCTGTGAGCAGACCTATGTGAACCTGCTGTCCGAGCGGGGCGTGGTGGCCGACGCCGGCCTGCCCTCGGCCCAGGACGAGGCCCACGGCGTGGTGGCGGAGATCCGCTCCGCCGTGCTGGACGGCAACAGCTGGTACTATATCCGCCTGGAGGACGAGACGGTGTTCTACGCCATCTCCGCCGGCCAGGACCGGAACGCCATCATCCTGAACGTGGGCGACCAGGTCACCATCCGCCACGCCATCCCCCCGGAGGACGGCGCGGCCGCCATTCTGGACGCTTACAGCCTGGCCATCGACTGACCCCGCTTGCACGGGGCGGCGCGATATGTTATATTGGAAAAAACACCCTTTTTGTCACTTCACAGCAAAGGAGGCCGCTTATGCCTGAACGGTATGCACGCCGGCGCAGTATGACGGACCGCCGGGACGGCCGGCGTCTTCGCACCATATCCCCCCTCTTCCAGCTCTCTCCGTTCACCATGCTCACCCCCGCCGACGCGGCGTGCAGCTTCACCGACAGCGCCGAGACCTCCGTCATCGAGGCTTGGCTCCGCAGCCGCCGGGCCGACGGCAACGAGAACATGACCCTCCTGCACGTGGTCATCGCCGCCTATGTACGCACGCTGGCCCTGCGGCCGGCGCTGAACCGCTTTGTCTCCGGCCGGTTCATCTACGCCCGGGACACCATCGACGTGGTCCTGCCCACCGGCGGCAGCGGCACGGCCGACGCCAACAGTATGTCCGTCACCGTGCGCTTCCTTCCCACGGACACGGTCTTCGACGTGTACCGCAAGATCAACGCCCGGGTGGACAACCTGAAGGCGGACCAGTCCGCCGACCGGATGGAGCGGATCGCGGGCACGCTGGTGAAGACGCCCCGGTTCATCCTGCGCTTCGCCATCGCGGTGATGCGCTGGCTGGATTACCACGGCTGGCTCAGCCCCGCCCTGACGGAGAAGAGTCCCTACCACGGCTCGGCCCTGATCTCCGATGAGGGCAGCGTCCACCTGCCCTCCGTCCGCCGCAGCATCAACAGCATGGGCGCGCTGCCCTTGAGCCTCTCTGTGGGCCGCACCCGCGCGGTCACGGAGCCGGACAAGGCCGGCCAGTTCACCGACCGGCGGTACATAGATTACACCGTCACCTACGACAGCCGCATCGCGGACAGCGCCTATGTGGGCAACGCCTTCCGCTACTTCCGCTATTTCCTCCAGAACCCGGACGAACTGGAGACCCCGCCCGAGCGGGTCAACGAGGACGCCCTGTAAATGCCCATGAGCAGGGGGACCGTCGTAAAAAAAGCCTTCATAAAGAGCCTGCCCGTCATGGCGGCGTATGTGATCCTGGGGATGGGCTTCGGCATCCTGATGACCGACCGGGGCTACGGCCCGGTGTGGTCCATCGTGTGCAGCGTGTTCATCTTCGCCGGCTCCATGCAGTACGTCACCGCCGATATGCTGGCCGCGTCTGTCTCGCCGCTGCACGCGGCGGTGATGACCCTGATGGTCAACGCCCGGCACCTCTTTTACGGCATCTCCATGATCGGCAAGTACCGGGACATGGGGCCGGCCAAGCCCTACCTGGTCTTCGGCCTGACCGACGAGACGTATTCCTTGCTGTGTGACGGGGACTACCCCGATGGCCGGAAGAACGCCCGGCTCTACTGCCTGCTGGTGACGCTGTTCGACCAGTGCTACTGGATCACCGGCACCGTGCTGGGCGCGCTGATCGGCGCCGTGCTGCCCTTCGATTCCACGGGCATCGACTTCTCCATGACGGCGCTGTTCGTGACCGTTTTCGTGGAGCAGTGGCTCTCCTCCAAGGAACACCGCGCCGCCCTGACGGGCATCGGCGCGGCGGCGCTGTGCCTGGTGGTGTTCGGCGAGAGCGATTTTCTTATCCCGGCGATGCTGCTGATCACGCTGCTGCTCTCGCTCTCCTACCGGGGGAAAGGCGGCCGGAATGGATAGAACGACCCACGCCATCGTGTTGATCGCCGTGGTGGCCGCCGTGACGCTGCTGCTGCGGGCGCTGCCCTTCCTCATCTTCAGCGGCAAACGCCAGGCGCCGCGGTATGTGGTCTTTCTGGGCGAGAAACTCCCCTTTGCCATCATCGGGATGCTGATCGTCTACTGCGTGCGGAACATCGGCTTTGCCGCCGCGGCCGACTGGGTCCCCACGGCGCTGGCCGTGGCCGCCGTGGTGGTGCTGCACGTCTGGCGGCGCAATACCCTCTTGAGCATCGTGGGCGGCACCGTCCTGTACATGGTCCTGATCCAGGCCGTGTTCGTGTAGATAGTAGATATAAGTTTTCTCTCCCCCAGTCATGCTGGCGCATGACAGCCCCCTCGTCAGAGGGGGCCTAATAATAGGGGTTGGCAGTCAATCCGCCTCCCTCTGACGAGGGAGGTGGCACGGCGAAGCCGTGACGGAGGGAGAGAAATATATAAAAAAGGGCCTGCTGCAAAGTGTCGCCCTTGCAGCAGGCCCTCTTATTTTGCTCTTTTAGGGTTCCTCGGCTGCCGGGACCTCCGGCGACGGGGACACGGGCAGTTCGGTCAAAAACTCCATGGCCTGCCACGGCACCTCCTCCGCCGTGGTGCGGGAGACGAGGTAGTAGTCCGTGCCGTTGACCACACACAGCTCATGGACGCTGTCGTATGCCTGGAACTCCGCCGTCACCACCGGGAACAGTTCGCTGTCCTGGCGGAAGGTGAGCCGAAAGCGCAGCCCCCGCCCGGCCGTATCCGCCCCGGCGCGGCTGTCGGCGGGCAGCTCGTACAGCTGCCGCAGCCAGTCGTCCACCGCCGTGGCGTCCAGGCTCCGGTCGCCCAGGGTATAGGCCGTCTCCTCCTCCCCGCCGTCGGACGCGGGCGGGATGACGGAGCGCACGATCTCATAACTCTCCCCGTCCTCCGTCTCCAGCAGCACGCTCTGCAGCTTGTCCCAGTCCAGGGCGCAGGGGTCCAGGGTGGCCATGCTGTCGAAGTCCGGGTACATCAGCGCGTCCAGCACCGTGCCGCTGACCAGGTACACCATCTTGGAACCGGCGAAGCGCACATACACGTCCCCGTCCACATAGTCGCCGAACTCCAGCGCGAAGCTCTCCGGCTTCCCCTCCAGGGACATATACCCCACCAGGACGGTCCCCTGGGGCGTATCCAGGCCGTACTGGGCCGGGTCGGTCATATCCCAGTCCTGGCAGTTGGTCAGGCGCAGCTCGGTGACGGTGCGGGAGAACGTCTCCACCGCCTCCTCGTCCAGAGGCCGGACGGGCTTTCCCTCCCGGTCCATCATGAACCAGGGGTCCGCCGGGGAGTACCACTGCTCCCCCGCGTCGTCCAGGTACCGCAGCTCGTACACGCCGCCCTCGGTCTCGGCGGCCAGGCCGGTGAGCATATCGATGTCCTCCGGCACGCGCTCCAGCGCCAGCACGTCGTCCAGCTTGATGGCAAAGGCCTGGGCCAGCGCGCCCGTCTCCACATACACCGTGTCCTCTCCGTTCAGGCGCACATACTGTCCGCCGGTGGCGGCGGTGTTGCCGATCTCATAGGTGACGATGTTGTCCCCTGCCCCGGCGATCACGGTGAAGGGGCAGTCGGCCAGGCCGTACTGGGCGAAGTCGGTGACCTCCTCGATCCGGTCGGTGGCCTTGGCCGAGGCCACCGCCTCCGCCAGGGCCGACGCCGCCGCGTCGTCGATGGGGCAGGTGTCGTCGTCGGCGTTCTTCCAAGTGCCGCTGGATTTTGTCAGGCTCACCGCGTCGCCGAAGTAATCCCAGGCCACCGCGGTCACGTCCTCCGCCTCGCCCACGGCGATATCCAGCAGCGCCGCCTGGGCCGCCTGCTCCCGCTCCTGCTGCTGCCGGGACAGCGTGGCCGCAAGATACCACGCCCCTACCAGCACCGCCAGCGCCACGGCCAGCACCGCCAGCTTCGCTCCTCTCTTCATCAACGACGCCTCCTCTTCACAAAAATGGCCACGCCCGCGGCCAGAAACAGCACCGGCACCAGCACCACCAGCACGCCCTTCAGGATATTGGCCGAACTGTCGGTGAAGGTCAGATACTCGCCGGTGAGGGTCTTGGGATGGATGGAGATGCTCTGCTCCTGGTCGATGAGCCAGTCGGCCCCGTTCAAAAACAGGTCCAGATTGGCCCCGGACACCAGGTCGCTGAACTCCGCCTCCATGAACCGGGTGGAGCCGAACACCACCAGCCGGGCGCCGGTGTCGGTGTTCTCCGATACCGCCGCCACCATGAACGGCCCTTGCTCGTCCCCGTCGGTCTTATCGAAGCTTGTCAGCCCCTCCACGTCCTGCTTGACGTAGCTGGTGGCGGAGCTGGTGAGCAGCGCGGTCACCTCCACGTCGTACCGCCCGCCGGATGCGTCCAGCATGGCCTGGGCGTCCGGCATGATGACGGTGCTGCCGCCGGTCTGGGCGGTCAGGGGCGCGGTGACGGCGTGGCTGCCCAGGGCGGGCAGGATCATATCCACATAGCTGAGGTTGTAGTAGCGGTAATACCGGCTGTCGCTCTCCATGACGCAGCCGCCCACCAGTTCGATGCCGAAGTCGTCCAGCAGCCGCGCCAGGTTCGGCGTGTCCTTGGCGGTCCACGCCGTCGTCACCAGCAGCCGCCCGCCCCGGTCCGCATAGGCCCGCAGGATCTGCAGCTCGTCCTCGGAGATGTCCCGCTCCGGCCCGAAGATGGCCAGCACCGAGCAGTCCGCCGGCACGGCCCCCTCCGTCACCAGGTTGAGGCTCTCGGTCTGGATGCTCTCCAGGGACAGGGACGTGAGGACGCTCTCGCTCACCCCCGTCTCCCCGTGGCCGGTCAGGTAGTACAGCACCGGCAGCTGGTCCCCGGTGACGTACACCACCGCCCCGGTCAGCTTCTCCTCGCCGGCGAACACGTCCAGGTACTGCTGGCCGTAATAGGCGGCGTAATAGGCATACATCTCATAGTCGGAGTAGGTCCACATATCCCCGTAGGGGATGTACATGCTCCGCTCGCCGCACACCACCGCCACGCTGTTGTCCTCCACCGTCTCGTCGGTGTAGGCCGCGGCGAAGCCGGGGTAGCGCACCGGGTCCACCTGGGTGACGGTCACATGGTCGTACTCGGCGTATTTGGCCAGCACCTGCTCCATGGTGTTGTTCTCGTAGCCGCTCTGGGCCAGCCAGTATATCTCCACGTCCTTGTCAAGGCTGGCCAGCACCTGCTCGGTGCCGGGGGAGATGGAATAGAGCTGGTTTTCCGTCATGTCCAGCTGGGTGACGGACGCGGGCAGCGCCGACACGGCCAGATTTGCCACCACGGCCATGGCGATCACCAGCAGCGCCGCGAACACGCTGTAAGCCCCGCCCCGCCAGGCGCGGGTCCGGAAGGAGGCCAGGAGTTTTTCTCCGCGCCCTTTCATGACGCCCACCTCCTGCGCTCCATGGACTGCACCGTGAGGAACAGGAACACCGCCGCCACCGAGACGAAGTACGCGATGGCCCGCAGGTCCAATATATCATAGGCAAAGCTTTCAAATCTGTCGAAAACGGCCAGCTTGCCCGCCAGTTCGGCAAAAAGCCCGCCGAAACGCTGGCTGTCCACGGCAAAGCACACACCCAGCGCCGCCTCCAGCGCCAGGGTGAACGCCGCGGCGAAGCCGCCGTTTCGCGTCAGGCGCCACACCAGCAGCCCGAACAGCGCCGCCGTCACCGCCAGGGCGATCAGGCTTGCCAGGGGCGAGGCGGGGATGTACCCGGCCAGCGGCGTGAGGAAGTAGGTCAGCAGCATCACGAGAAAGCAGATGCCCGCGGCCACGCCCACGCTCTCGGCCAGGGACGAGACGAACAGGCCCACCGCCGCCAGCGCCATCCCCAGGAAGAAGAAGCCCGCCAGGGCGCTGTAAGCCGCCCGCAGATGCACCGTTCCGGAGGCCGCCAGCGCGTTCACCGCCAGCGGGTACAGGGCCATCACCGCCATGGGCATGGCCAGCACCGTCACCAGCGCCAGGTACTTGCCCAGCACGATCCGTGTCATGGACAGGGGCAGGCTGTATAGCAGCTGGTCGGTCTTCTGGTGCCGCTCCTCGGCGATGGAGCGCATGGTCAGCAGGGGGATGGACACGAAATAGATGAACCGCAGCCCATCCAGCGTCTCGGTGAAGTAGGGCGAACCGTCCAGCTGACACACCATCACATAGATGCCGCCGAACAGCAGCATCAGCGCGCCGTACACATACCCGGTCAGCCCGTTGAGCTGGCTGTCCAGCTCCCGCTCATAGATGGCGCTCACGGCCGTCTCCCCCCTTTCCTGGCCGGCGCCCTCCCCGGCGCCGCCGTCTGGTCCGCGTCCCGGGTCAGGGCCAAAAACACGTCCTCCAGGTCGGCCTGCTCCCGCTCCAGGCGCAGCACGGGGATGCGCTTATCGCTCATGGCGAAGCTGATGCGCTCGTCCATGGCGGGGCTGGGGTCCGACACGGCCACGGTCAGTTCCGTCCGCTCCCCGGCGGGGGCGGTCTTCACCTCGGTCACCCCGCTCACCGGCTCCAGCGCCTGGCGGGCCTCCAGCGGCCCGGCCTTCACCGTCAGTCGGTAGGTGACCTGCCCGGCGGACTGGGCCTCCAGCTGCTCGGGGGTGCCGCTGGCCACCAGCCTGCCCTTGTGGATCAGCAGGATCTGGCCGCAGATGGCCTGGACCTCGCTCAAAATATGGCTGGAGAGGATGACGGTGTGTTCCCGTCCCAGGGAGGAGATCAGCTGCCGTATCTCCACGATCTGCAGGGGGTCCAGCCCCACGGTGGGCTCGTCCAGGATGATGACCTCCGGCTCCCCCAGCAGCGCCTGGGCGATGCCCACCCGCTGGCGGTAGCCCTTGGACA
This sequence comes from uncultured Oscillospiraceae bacterium, assembly GCA_947630645.1. Classification (GTDB taxonomy): domain Bacteria; phylum Bacillota; class Clostridia; order Oscillospirales; family Oscillospiraceae; genus CAJOIG01. Next base: position 36,048 of record CANRIF010000012.1, read on the forward strand.
GGTTGCGGATCAGCCGCTCCGCCACGTCGCCCACCCCGGCCACGGCGGCGGCGCGTTCCAGCTGGCCGTCCAGCTGGGCCGGACGCACGCCCTTGGCCCGGGCCACGAAGCTCAAATACTCCCGCACCGTCATGCCCATGTACAGCGGCGGCTGCTCCGGCAGATACCCCACCAGGCGCTTGGCCTGGATGGGCTCGTCGAATATGTCATGCCCGCCGATGGTGACCTGGCCCTCGGTGGCCGCCAGGCACCCCGTCAGGATGTTCATCGTCGTCGTCTTGCCCGCGCCGTTGGGGCCCAGCAGCCCGTACACCGCGCCGCTGCCGACGGTGAAGCTCAAGTCCTCCACCGCCGTCCGCCCGCCGTAGCGTTTGGTAAGATGGCTCACCTCGATCACGCGATCGCCTCCCTGTAAATACTCGCATATTGTACACCCAAATGCAACCTATTTTGTGACCGAAAGATGAAGATTTTTCAAAAAAACCAAAAAACGGGACCCGCCGTGAAGCGGGTCCCGCGCCATATCTGCGCGCTTACTTGGCGCGTTTTCTCCGGGCCAGGGTCAGGACCAGCGCCAGGCCGCCCAGGCACAGGGCCAGCATCCCGGTCCACAGCGCCAGGGGCGTCTCGTCCCCGGTCTGGGGTGATGTTCCGGCGGAACTGTCCGGCGCATCCGTAGCCGCCGGTGCGTCGGTCGGGGCAGGCTTCGACGGGTCGGTGTAGACCACGGCGAAGGAGGAGAACTTGTCAGAACT